>JAITFL010000171.1 GCA_031281385.1 Holophagales bacterium | reverse complement strand
GGCCAAGTTTGAAAAAGACGCGCGAAGGATGATGGAGGAACTGTTTAAGCAAGAGCCATACAAGAGCCATCGCAAAGATTTCAACGTGTGGGGCCTCTGCCCACCAAGCCTAGAATCTGGCATAAGCCGCCCATCTATCGGCCAGCACAGGCGCTCGCCGCTGGGTTGCACTTATGACGCATTTGGCTCGGAGAGGTACGTGCTTACATTTGAGAACAAGACGTTCAGAGATATTGCCAGCTATGCCCCATACGAATGTGTGCAAATATTGGTCAATGGCAGGATCTATGGGGGAGGCGGCATTTTCGGCCTCTATGGCACCACAAGCGTTGACAACGAATTTGCGCCCTATATCTTTGTGCATGAGTTTGGGCACCACTTCGCTGGCTTGGCCGATGAATATTACACTTCCGACGTTGCATACCAGTCATCCCCCGAAAGGCCCGAACCTTGGGAGCCAAACGTCACGGCAAACGCATTGCAGCCAAAGTGGGCTAAGCTTCTCTCTGCCAAAGTCCCACTTCCCACTCCTTGGAAAAAAGCAGAATATGAATCCATGAGCAAAGACTATCAGGCCAAGCGCAAAGAGATCAGGGATCAAAATCGCCCCGAGTCCGAAATGGAAGCACTTTTCCGCAGCAACCAAAAACTGGAGATCCCCCTGCTGGGCAAGGACAATTACTCCGGCAAGGTCGGTGCATTCGAGGGTGCAAACTACGAAGCCGAAGGCTATTACCGCTCACAGTCCGATTGCATAATGTTTTCGCGCAACCCCGTGCCATTCTGCGCCGCCTGCAAGAGTGCTATTGAAAACATGATCCTGTTCCACACCGCCAAATAGCAGCCAAAAAGGAAACCAAACATGATGGGCAAATATTTTTTCCGCTTGACGCTGGCTGCTGCCAGCATGGTCCTCACCTGCCTGATGGCGCAGGCCCCTGCGCTCAATGCGCCAAAAACACTTAGGGTGGACTATTACCACACCGGAACCGCTGAAACAGAGTTTTTCGGCATTGACCGCATAGTGCTGGAACCCCTGGATTGGCCTGGCAATGTGCAAAAGGTACTCGATGATTCCAACCTAGGCGAATACTTTTTCGAGGTGACAGACTTAGCAAGCGGCAATCCCATTTATTCACGCGGTTTTTGCTCCATCTTCGCGGAATGGGCCACCACAGCCGAGGCCAAAGAGATGGCCCGCACATTTTCGGAGTCGCTGCGCTTCCCCGTACCCAACGCCAAAGCCCAAGTGACGCTAAAAAAGCGGGATGCACAAAACAAGTTTGTCCAAGTGTGGTCTTTTGGCATAGACCCCAGCGATATTTTTATTGACAAATCAAAGACTGCGCCGCCGTCGCCCTTGGTTACCTTCCAAAAATCTGGCGAAAGCGCCAACAAGGTTGACCTACTTTTGCTTGGCGACGGCTACACGCTTGAAGAGCGTGGCAAGTTTGAAAAAGACGCGGCTAGGCTGCTGGAAAAGATATTTGCCACCGAGCCATTTAAAACCCACAAAAACGATTTCAATGTCTGGGGCCTATGCCCTGCGTCTCAAAAATCGGGCATCGCAAGGCCGTCCGCCAAAGTGCAGCGCAGAAGTGCTTTGGGATTCAGCTTTGACGCATTGGGCCTCAGCCGCTACGTCCTCAGCTATGACAACCGCGCCATCATGGACGCGGCGGCGCATGCTCCGTGGGAATTTATGATCGTCATGGCAAACAACGGGGAATACGGCGGCGGGGGCATCTTTGGCCTTTACGCCGTCAGCACGGCCGACAACCCAGCTTCCCCAATGGTCATAGTACATGAATTCGCCCACCACTTCGCGGGAATTGCGGACGAGTACTACCTTTCCCCTGTTGCATACCTGCCCACTGCCCCCACTGTGGAGCCGTGGGAGCCAAACATCACGATTGACCCGATCAACCCAAAGTGGAAAGACCTAATCTCGCCCGGCACGCCCCTGCCCACGCCTTGGAAAAAAGACGAGTTCGAGGCGGCCATGAGCAGCAGGGGGGCAAGGCAAAACATAAAGGCCCTGCTTGAAGCTGACAAAAACACCATAGGCTCCTTTGAGGGCGCGAACTATGCCAAAAAGGGTTGGTACAGATCCCAAGTGGAATGTATCATGTTTGAAACAGCAACAAACGAAAGCGAATTTTGCGCGGCTTGCAAAAAGGCGATAGCCGACATGATAAAAAATTACCTTTGAGGCGCAGTGGAACAAGCATTGGCACCGCCCTAAGCACAGAAAGGAGAAAGAAAAATGTACGACGTTCTTTCTAGCGACGCCAATTGCTTCATTGACGATGGCGAGGTGGCGGCTTCTGTAAAAGAGGGTGCCGAACTAGCCAAAGACCGCTCCGCCGTGACAACCATCCTCGAAAAGGCGGCAACCCTAAAGGGGTTGAGCCACCGCGAAGCGGCTGTCCTGATGGGAGTCGAAGACCCAAGCGTTATCGAAGAAATCTACTCCTTGGCCAGAAAGGTCAAAGAGAGCATCTATGGGCGCAGGATAGTTGTGTTCGCGCCGCTGTACCTTTCGGACTACTGCATAAACGCCTGCACCTACTGCGGCTATAGCCAAAACAACAAAAATGCCGTGCGCCGCAAACTGACGCAAGAAGAACTAAAAGACGAAGTCATCGCCCTAGAGAAACTAGGACACAAGCGGATTGCCTTAGAAACGGGAGAAGACCCAGCCAACTGCCCGCTGGAATACGTGCTCGAGAGCATCGGCACGATATACGGCCAAAGCTTTGAAAATGGCTCCATCAGGCGCGTCAACGTAAACATCGCGGCCACCACGGTGGAAAACTACCAGCGGCTGAAACAGGCCGACATCGGGACATACATACTTTTTCAGGAGACCTACCACAAGCCCACGTACCAAACCGCCCACCCAAGGGGCCCCAAGGGCAACTACGAGTGGCACACCGAGGCCCACGACAGGGCCATGAAGGCCGGCATAGACGACGTGGGCTTTGGCGTATTATATGGACTGTACGACTGGAAATATGACACGGTGGCCCTATTGATGCACGCCGAACATCTGGAAGCCTCATTGGGTGTTGGCCCGCACACTATCTCGGTACCCCGCATCAGAGAGGCCGATGGAATATGCAGCGGGAAGTTCCCCCACCGAGTGCCTGATGCCCAATTCAAAAAACTTGTGGCCATATTGCGCCTGGCCGTGCCGTACACCGGAATGATACTCACCACGAGGGAAGCCCCTGGCTACCGCGAAGAAGTGCTTGCGGTAGGCATATCACAAGTCAGCGCTGGCTCTTGCACGGGTGTCGGGGGCTACGCGGGTTCGGCCAATCTAGGCGAAACCGCGCCGCTGGTTCAATTTGAGCCAGAGGATCACAGGTCGCCACTAGAAATACTAAAGGGGCTGCTGCGCGGCGGCTACGTGCCAAGCTATTGCACAGCCTGCTACCGCGAAGGCCGCACGGGGGATCGTTTCATGCAGCTTGCCAAGACAGGGCGCATAGCCAGCATCTGCCAGCCAAATGCCCTGCTTACCCTCAGAGAATATATAGAGGACTATGGGGATCAAGAGCTAAAGGAACTCGCCGAGGCAACCATCCAGCGCGAACTCGCCGACATGCCGGACGGGGGCCTGCGCGAAAAAACAAAAAAAATGCTTTCGCAAATCGAAGCAGGGCAAAGGGATTTGAGGTTTTAGGGTGGATTTCCAACCAAACGAGTCACTTGAAAGAGGTTCAATTGTCAATTGGACAGCCCCCATTCCGCGCAGACGTTCTTGGCCAGATGATGCTCCCAGGCCCTTTTCCACACGATGGAGCCTTCTGGGATTTCCAAGGAGCGCAGTTTGTCCGCCAACTCATTTTCTATCTGCGCCAGCCTTGGGCCCAACTGCTCGGCGGCTATGGCCACGAATGCCATGTAGGATTTCCGTTCTAAATCTAGGTGTTCCAAGTAGCCCGGCGATTCTGCCTCTGGCGCACTCTGCCTGACCCGCGCCCATTCGTCGAAGGCCGCCTTGGCCCTTGGGTCAGACTTCAATGGGGGCTTTACCTGATCCCATTCAGGCGAATCTGTTTCAACCGCCTCTCCCGCTCTGATAATCGCCTTGCGCCTAGCCATAGCCTTTTCAACGTCTTTTTTGATGTGCGCCAAGGCAACGAATGCCCTTGGGCGCGGCCTCTTGGCGCGGCGCTCAAAAAATGTTTCAAATGCGCGCACAAGCACGTCCGCAGGGACGCCCTGCTCTGCCCATTCCTTTGCCTGCCTAAAGTCCTCCGGCGATAAAAACGCTGTGCGGCCAAAACAGTGGTAGGCCCATTCGGCCTCCAGCCAATTCCATTCCTCTGGGCTGTATTCCATCGCAGTTCACTGGTCGGCTATCTTTGCAATCTTTCCGCCATCGTCCATGTAAAATATTTGGCCGTCGAACTTTACTACGTCCTTGTGGTAAATCTTTGCCCTAGCTATGCCGTCGAGTTCCCAAATGCCCTCCACGATTTTGTTTCCGTCCTTGTCCCAACCTTCCATGTGCCAGCCGCTAAACTCTCTCTTGCCAACCAGCAAAAAGCAGCCTTGGCTCTTTGTACCGGCCCACTGCGCGTCCTCTGGCACGCCGGCAGGCCTTCTAGGCAGACACGCAAGGGCAAAAACCAATACTGGCGCAGTCGCCATCCCTGCAAGCACTTTATGAAACATTCAAAACCTCCATCTGTTGGTGGGCTACCCGTGTCCGAAACATAAAACTGGCAACCTCAATTGTCAATTGAGCCTTTTGCAAAAGTTTTTTCGCGCTCATCGAAGTCATCTCCATGTATCCGTCCGTAAATAGGGCAGTAAGCGAAGCGAGTATAAGGGGTCTGGGGAAGACGCCTTAGTGCAATGAGCGTTTGAGGCTGCAGTGCAGCCTCAAATGCCAGCAGCACTTGGGCGGCTTAAAAAGGGGCGGCGCGAGCCAGCGAGCGACGCCAGTAGTGAGTTCCCCAGTATAGCATCCGGGGGGGCTCCATGACCCGGCAAGAAACGAAGTAAGTTAGAGGTTACGTTGCACCCGAGGACTAAAGTTACGTGCCGGGTAAATACCCCTCCGGGTACCTATTTTGCCCGATGATACTGCCGGGGCAAGGGTCAGGGATAACTATTAATGCGCCTATGCCGCGATGATTTTTTACGCCGATTGAATACGCGGCGAGGTCATTCGCCGCTTGACCTCGGGAAGAGCAGTCTTACGGCCTTGGGCGTTTCCCTCCGGAAGCTTGGAAAACTTATTAAATGCTAAATTAACCTGTTTTCTCGTTTGTTATCAACTATTTAGCTACGGCAACAAAAACGGAATACCCTCAGTTATGCCCCTGCCAACAGCTTGCCAAAAAATTCAGATTTCGTGTCCGTCCATCCAAAGAATGTACACGCCAACAGACCTGTTGTCAATGCCAACAGGCTGCATCCCTTGAGGCTTTCGTTGCATTGGTCTGTTCATGCTTATTATGGAGAATGTGATTTTGGTGTCCTTTTCACACCAATATGCCACAGTTCCCCGAAGATTTACATATATAGCCAAAATGGTGATTTTGCCTTGTCTTGGGGGACTCCGCTGCCGCTCATGTGCATCTGTCCAAGGAGGCGCAGCGCTTCCGCGTGGCCCTGCTCCGCGGCCATGCGGCATAGCTCCGCCGCCCTTGCGTAGTCCTGCGGCACCGCTTTGCCCGCATGGTAGATTGTCGCCACCCTGTATTGCGCTTCCGCATCGCCCCTTTTGGCTTCTTCCTCAAACGCCAAGAGCTCTGCCAATTTCGCCGGGTCAGCGGCTCCATTTTTCTGCTGGTTGTTCATTGGGCTTCGTCCTGTGGCCGCTCGTGTTGTGGGTTGTTGCCCTGCGTCATCGCATCGTATGTTTCCCTGTCTGTATAGTATGCGTAGCACACTATTTGGCCGATCAGTTCCTCTGGGGCTATGTCTTTGTAGTTCTTCTCCCAGGCGTCGCGCTTCAGCAGGAACTCCCGTCCGTACAATGCCAATGTGAGCCCTTCGGCGTTCTCTTTTCCTACGAGGCTTGGGTCTGCGTTCTTGGCTGGCATCATTATTTTTGCCTTCGCTGTTTTGTATATTGACGGTTTGACTTTGGGTTCGTTTGGTTTCGCATCGCCTTGGCCTTCCGCTGCCGCTTTTTTGGGCTTCCCGCCTTCCGCCGTCTCTGCGTTGGCCTTTTCTCTGTAGAGCGAGTCGTACGTCTCCTTGTCCACGTAGTAGGCGTAGCAGACCATTTGCCCAATGAGTTCCTGCGGGACTTCGTTTCTGTGTTTCTCCCATGTTTTTTGCTCTAGGGCGAACTTCTGCCCGTACTTTGCCAGCACCAAGCCTTCTGGGTTCTCCGTCCCTACCGGGGCCAAGTCTATCCCGTCGGCCAGGACCAATGTTTTTGCTTTTGCCAAGTCCTGTATAGTGGGTTTCTTTGCTCCGGCTGCGGCCTTCGCGGCCGCTTTGACGTAATCGCCGTCCAGCAGCCTTATGTCCCCTCGGGCCATCTTAAAGAAGCACGCCGCAGCTGTCTCTGCGTCCGCGATGGCCCTGTGCGCCTGTGGATTCCTCACTTCGTAATACTCCGCCAGTGCCTCGAGGCTGTGTTTTTCTAGGCTCGGCAGGTGGGCCTTCGCCATCAGCTTCGTGCATTTGAATTGCGGCATCATCGAATGCCCCATCCCGCGCCTCTCCATGTTTTTTTTGATCATCTGCTCATCGAATTCTGAATTGTGCGCCACGAAGAACGCCGGGCCGGTCTTTTCCACCCAAGCGGTGAACGCATTGAATGCTTCGTTGGGCGGTATCCCTTGTTCTTTTAGAATGTCTTTGTTGAGGCCGGTTTTCTTCATGGCGGCCCAGTGCATCTGCTTTTCTGTGTCTATCAGCGTCTGGAATCTGTCGATTCTTACATTCGCTCCATCCGACATGACCGCTATCGCGCCTATTTCAACGATTTCGTCCTCGTCCGGGTTGAGCCCAGTTGTCTCCGTGTCAATGAACGCTATGGTTTTTTGGCCCATCTCGACGCCCGCTTTTTCCTGTCTAAAAAACTTTGCGGCCGATTCATATAGCTGGCTTGGCCTGTTCTCTGTCTGGGTCTCTGTCTGCGTCATGGCATCTCCCCTTGGTCTTTGCGGAACCAGCGCGTGTCTCCCAATTCACAGTCTGGGGTTATTACCCTTGCCAGTCAAGGGCTTCCCACGACCAGCGGCAGGTGACAGCCGCGCCGGGTTCAGTCGCCAAGGATAAAGGAACCGGGGCCGCGAATACCCTATTTACACAAAATTTGTTACATGGTCGATTTTGCGATTCCAAGTCAACACGATAATTCCCAAAGGAAAGGATAAATCAATCCGTGTTCTCTGCGTCGAAGGGGAAATAATGAGAGTTTTTGAAAACCCTTGAAAAATTGGACTACCGGCTTCAATCAGAATTTGGTAGTATCGATTTATGAGCAAAGCCACTAACATCCGTTCAGACAACCAGCTTGCCGAATATCAGTCTGCGGGATAAGGATGAAAGGCTATGGCCAACCTTTCGTTCCATGAAGAAGACGCGTTTGAACATCTGTTCGGGATGAAGTCTGGCTACTTACCTTATTTTTCAGACCGCACTTTCGCCCTCTTTGTTAGGAAAACCATCGGTATTGATATATACGGCGGAGCAGGCTATACTACACATTGTTCCAAGGCGAACAAGCTACGTCAGATATGGAGAATGGAACCTGATAATGTAGTAGGAAAATTATTGGATGCGCTTCTCACATATTTTGAAGAAAATACATCGCGAGCAAACAAAAATCTGACTGACTCTGAGAAAATGCACATTCAGGAGCTAAGGCTCGTTTGTCAGAGACTTATTGGAAACGCTCCAGTGCTGGAATTGCCCACCGTAAAGGAAGAGACGCTTTCAGCTCTTCTAGAAGACATCAACCGCTCCCTAGCTGCAAATCAACCAACATTGGTTCTTGACAGATTACACACGTTTTCTACCAAACTGCTAAGATGTATGTGTGTTGATAATGGTATAAATGTTAAAGATGATACAGGCAAGCATCTGCCATTACATAGTCTTGCTGGTATGTTAAAAAAGATCTATGCACAAAAAGCCATCTTTCAGTCACGGTTTACATTGCTTGCAATACAAAACAGCGTTTCATTATTTGAAAGCTACAATGAAATTAGAAACAACAGAAGTTTTGCCCATGACAATGAAATTCTTAACAACATTGAAGCTGCCTTTGCAGTTAGAATTATGGCAGACTTCATCACATTTATTGACAAAATTGCGGGCTATGCTAAGCAGGAAAAGCAAACCATAGAAATCGGGGATGACGGGGAGCTATCTTTTTGATTTTTATGCAGGTATTGAGGAGAGTTAATCCAGTTCTGGCAACGAAGGCACGATGAGGTTTGAAAATAGCGAAGGATTTGTTATTGGGATGCGATCCTCTCCAATTCCTTCCGGCCGATTCCTGAGCCGCTCTCTGGCCGTAAAGAACGTTTCCCCTGCCGAATTTTGGCAGGAAATAGTCAAACAGCTTCGCGGCGTGGCTATCAAGACACGCTAAGAGCCATCACTGCCTCCCTGTCGGAGAAGAAGGCCGAGTTCGTGAGGGCGGCGGAGGTGGCCGATGTGGAAAGGCTCGCCTGGGCCTACATGAGGGTGGGCTGGGGGCCGAAACCCAAGGAGAGAAAGGCGATCATCCTGGCCCTGAGGCGGGCGATTATGGTGAGGCGGCCATGGGGCGAGGAGTTGTGGAGTTGGAAATGGAATTAGTCATAGCCAGTCCTCCTCTTGCGACAGTTAAAACCGCTGGCTCAGCCGAAGGATTTTAATTTTTTATCTCCGAAGCTTTTAGTATCTGGATCGCAATTTATTTAATGTTACATGCGTACTTTCTTTTTAATTTTTGCAATTATTTTTTTAATTTCAGGATGCTGGTATAAATAATTTGCATAAGTACCATTTCCATAGCGTGAATCAAAAAATTTTTCCCTTTCTTCTTCAATATTAATTGGTAACGGTTCCCGTTCCCGAATTCCCAGCAGTTCACTAAAAGTATATTCTTTACCTTCTAATACGTCCACATACAAAGTCTGAATTAAAGTTCGAGCGTCTATTCGACTCTCTGAATTGCTTTCAACCCATTTATATTTTAAACTGGCACCGATAATCTCCATTTTTACATCAGCTTGATATAAAAAAGTATTTTGCAAAAAACGAACATCCATAATTTCTATTGAGGTTTCTGCGGAATTAAGTTCTCTCATTTTTGTTTTTACTCGCAACCCTGGTATTATTGTAAACTCAGAAACCATAGGGTCGTTTCGTGACATATAGAGTAAATTAGTAAAAACCAAATTAATAACTTCAGAACTATAACCTTCCACGCCAATTTTACATTCGTTGTTTTGATAATCATTTTTCTTATCACCTAAATTTTTAGGTACGATGGAACACGACAATATATGTGGCATACTCACATTGCATGAGAATGAAAGTCCAACAAGTCTTCCATAATAATCGGCATCAGTTGGTTCACGTAGTTCTATAAGTTGTATTCCATAGTGTTTTGCAACATTAATAGCACCTCTTTGATAGGCAGTTTTTGTTACAAATATGCCTTTACAATTAAGTTCTTTGACAATTGTAACAAAGGCTAAAATATCTGCTTGTGATATTGCTTTTTTTTCATCCTTGGTTTGAACGGCTATGTTTTGCGTATTTCCATTAACGTCCATATATTCAATCCAATAATCAATTTGATGAGTGGTTGATAGACCTTTCACCTTTTTGTTATGTGTTGCCTCGCATATTTTAATGTTACTGCCTTCCTGTTTTTTTATCATAGCTAGTATCAACGGCCCACAGTGCTTTTCATAGAGTACACCTGTATTTTTTTTAATTTTATTATTTATTTTTTTTCTCATCTAATACCCGCCAGTTGTTTTTGATGCTTCTCTAACCGTTCCATCCTTGATGTAATATTTAATTTTGTGTTCGGTGCAGAATTGGGCTACGATGCTGGCTTGCTCATTATAGAAGGCTCTGTGGTTTGGGAATGCGGAAATTTCTTTGTTGTAGTTTGTCCTGCCGAAGATGATTCGGTCGGCAAATGACACTGCATCCAAGATTGGTTCCAAGTCCTGTTTGATTATGTTTGGCGATGGATAGGGTTCAATGCTCACCCAGGTGCGGCAACCGCGGTCGTGGAGGGTTTTTAGCGCGGCGATCCTGTCGGCATAGGGAGATGCACCGGGTTCGTTTTTTTGGCGGAAGCTCTCGTCAAGAGATACAACAGTAATCCCATATTCGTTTTCTGGCGATTGATCGGCCAATTCAATGGGCAACATTCGCTTAGTCAGAACAGTGCAGCGAATGCCAGCGGCATTTAGCTTTTTTATCGCTGCCAAGCTCATCTCGCCAACTTCATCGTATCCGTGCATAAATGGGTCGGTAGTGAAGCAGAGATGGACGGATTCGATTTTTGATTTCAGCCGGGGTATCTCGCGGTCAAGGATTTCAATTGTGTTGCTCACGAGTTTTGGTTTGCACCAGTCCTCATAGGTGGAAGCCTGCCCAAACCTTTTGGCCATCAAAAAAGCGTAGCAGGGGTACAGACAGCCATGCGAACAGCCAAGCACATGGTTCATGGTGTAGTCCCCATATTCGACGCCAGTCTTGTATAGCATGGTTTTCCTAGTTATGGTTTCCATGTCATCAACTCCTTTTCCGCAGGGAGATGGCATGATCCTTCTTCTCTTGCCAAAATGTGGTTGGTTTCCCTGTAAGTGAAACATCAGGTTTACGCTTTACTTCAATGTTTCCATTTTTCTCAAGCGTCTTGAGGATAGAACCTGGGCCACTGCTTAAACGCGACAACTCGCAAAGCACGCCATATCTGTTGTAGAAGTCGGCCAAGAACTTGTTGAGTCGGGTGGAATCGGTCGTGCTTTCAAGTAGCTCTTTGACTTTTTCCATAAGCAGCTCTTCACTGACGATCT
>JAITFL010000083.1 GCA_031281385.1 Holophagales bacterium | reverse complement strand
ATGGAAGATGCACTTGACGAACAAATCGGCAGCTTTATCCTAGAAGTCCCTACGGAAGTGGCGGTAGTTTCAAGGGATGGGCACTACAAGCACTGGAGCCGCGCATTCCAAAAGAATGTGATGCTAGGCATGCCGAGCGAGGACATTCTAAAGATCAACTTGTTTGCGGACGACTACCATGTGATAAATTTCGACGGCCACACGCTGCACGGCAAAGAGAGCCTTTTCACTAGGGCCATCCGCGATGAGGACGGTCCCTACAGCGTGATGCTGGGGCTGCCAACCGGGCAAAACAGCTGGAACTGGACAGGGGCCACAATCGCGCCCAGAAAAGACAAAAATGGGAAAACATTGGATTACGTCTTTTTTTTCCAATTGATTTCATCCGACCGCCAAGCAGAGACCAACCAAACCATACATACATTCCAAGACAGCCTTTCCGGGCTGCCTAACCGGGTATTTTTCTCTGAGATGCTTTCCCAAGCGTTAAACAACTTGGCCAAAGAAGACGGCCAAGTGGGCGTGCTGTACTTGGACGTAAACCACTTTAGCAACATAATTGACAGCCAAGACTATGAAACAGGCGACAGGATGATGGCCCAAATAGCCAAAAGGCTGAGAAGCGTAGTCAAGCACGGAAATGTGCTGGCAAGGCTGGGCGGTGATGAATTCGGCCTTTTGTTTGACGGCCAAGACGTCCTCAAAGAGGCTTTTTTCATTTCCGATTCCATTAAAATTGCGTTCGACAAGCCGCTCATCTTGGATGGCCAGGAATACTATATTGAGTTCAACCAAGGACTGGCCGTTAGCTCCAAGCCAGACATCGGGCCGGGCGAGTTGATCCGAAATGCCGAAGTTGCCGTAGCTAGGGCGAAAACCCAAGGGACAAAAGCCCTAGAGGTACACGACCAAAGCATGAACGATCAGATGCGCCGCCGCTTGAAACTAGAAAGCGACATGCGGCATGCGTTGGAAAAGAATGAATTTACCATTTACTACCACCCACTGGTGAACTTGGCCACAGGAAAATTGGGAGGCTGGGAGGCGCTGATCCGCTGGCAGCACCCTGAACGCGGATTGATCCCGCCCGGGGAATTTATCGGCTTGGCCGAAGAAACGGGCGCAATAGTGCAAATTGGCACATGGGTTCTTGAAGAATCCTGCCGCCAAGCACAGGAATGGCGCAAGAAATTCCCATCCCATCCAAAGTGCATCATGAACGTAAATTTGAGCATGCGCCAGTTCCAGCAGCAAAACTTGCCGGAAATGATCCGAAGCACCCTTGAGAAAACCGGCTTAGAGCCAAACCTGCTGAAACTGGAAATCACCGAGAACGTGGCGATGAAAGATGCGGCAAGCAGCCTCAGCATCATGACCGCTTTGAAGGGGCTGGGAGTCAGTTTGGCCATAGACGATTTCGGCACAGACTATTCCTCATTGAGCTACCTCAAGCGCCTGCCGGTGGACAGCTTGAAAATAGACAAAAGTTTCGTTGACGGCATATGCCTTGACAAAGAAAGCACCGCCATCGTACAGGCCATTCTTTCCTTGGCCAAGGCACTGGACATCAGCGTCACCGCTGAAGGGATTGAAAACGCGGATCAGCTCAGGCTGCTCAGGGAACTGGGGTGCCACATCGGACAAGGATACTATTTTTCCATCCCCTTGCCGCCGCCTGACGCCGAAAAATTGTTGGAGCAAGACCCTGTTTGGTAGCAGTAGCAATTTGGTAAAAAATGAGAATACTCATCATGGTGGCTTGGGAGGTGGCCAATGATAAAGCTGGACATTGCAAACGCATTAATGCTGGCCCACCCTTGTTCTAGGGACACGGCCCTGTCCGTTGTTGATCTGCTCACAAGCAGGATGAAAGAAGCCCTGCTCAAGGGGGAGAGAATAGAAATTCGCGGATTCGGAGTGTTTGAGCCACGGACGCGCAAGCGCGGATTCGGCAGAAACATCAAAACCGGCCAAAGCGTAAAGATTCCAACCGGCAAAAGCGTTAGGTTCAAGCCTGGCAAGAGCCTTCGCTTTGTTTATTCCAATTCCAAATAGAAGCAGTGTTGATTCTATTTGGAAAGTGCCGGGGCTATACCCTAGCATTGGCGATTAATATCATTTCCCTTAGCGTCTTGGCCATGGCTTGGGCGCTCGCGCCTGAATTGTCATAGTGCGGGCTCAGCTCCATGCAATCGGCGCCCACCAATCGCCTGCCCCTGAATAGTTTAAGCCCTTCTATCAACAGGCTCCAATCAATACCGCCGGGCTCGGGCGTACCGGTGCCTGGATAAAGGGCGGGGTCCAGCACGTCCAAGTCAAGGGTCAGGTATATCGGCCTGTCACAAAGTCCATCGAGATGGCTTTTCAGCGCTTCGACACAAAATGGGCGAAAGGTGTCGTGGCGGGCCGCGATCTCCCACTCCTCCGCGCTGCAAGAGCGGATGCCAAACTGTTTGATGTTTTCATAGCCGATGCGGTCGGCGACGCGACCGAGGAAAGTGGCGTGCGTCAGGTCATCGCCCCAAAGCTCCGGGCGAATGTCGGCGTGGGCGTCAACATGAACGACGGCCAGATCCGAATGCTCTTCAAACGCCGACATGATCAGTGGGTGGGACAGCAGGTGCTCTCCGCCAAAAGCCAAGGGAAACTGGCCCTTTGACCTGAACTCTTTGGCGGCGCTGGCGACAGAGGACAAAACCAATTCTTTTTGCCCCGGCGGCAAAAACAAATCACCATAGTCTGCAAATGGCACATCGAGCAGGCTTTCCCGCTGATAGAAGCTGAACTCTTCCATGCCAAAGGATGCCTCCCTCACCGCAAATCCGGCAAAGCGGCTTCCGGCCCTGAATGAGCTGGTGCCGTCCCAACACGCGCCAAACAACGCAATTTTGGCGTCGCGGGCATCCCTGCTGCCCAAGAAAAACGGGAGAACAAACTCATGAGGCACTTGCAAACCTCCAACCATTGCCAATATTTTCTCATTCAATTTATGGAAGCTCCCGAAAATGAGCGGCATCCCAATCAAGAAATCGGCGCGGCCAAAAGCCGCATCCACCATTGTCAATTGTCAATTGTCAATTGTCAATTTGCTAAACGGAGCCTCACAGTCCAAAAAAAGAGAAATTTTGCAAGAAGCTAATCATGCCATGTTTTGAACTAACTGATACCATTATTGGGAATGAACACGAAAAGCGAATCCACCCACTTCCCCCACAAGGCTCCGATGAAAATCATCGGCGTCGAAGGGACATTAGACCCTTCTGCCATACAGTCCATAATTGCGGCCCATTTGGGCGAGCAGGAAGAACCCCATTGGCGGTCCAACAAAAAGGGAAGCTACGTCAGCTACACGTTTTGGGTGGAACTGCCAGACAGGGCATCCGAAGAACGGCTCCGCAAGGCGATCCATGTGCTTCCAGGTGTCGTGATGCAGTTGTAACCCCGGCTAATTGACCCTAAACTTGGACATTTGGATTTTGACGCCATTGGCATCTTCCCAGATGGAAGACGCCGTATTCACCATTTCGACCACATTGGAATTGCTTGTTTCCAGCGCGGCGTTTGCAAGATTGAGGTTTTCTGAAATATCGGCGATGGAGTCCTTAATGGAATCGCTGCTCGACACGCACTCGGCGTTGCTAGACGCGATATTTGCGAAGCGCTCATTTATCGCTTGGATGACCTCAAGCGATTTGTTTGATGTTTGGGCAAGTTTTTCATTTGCTTCAACAATTTTGACCATTTCGCGTATCACACCGTCAACGCCATCAATGATCTGCCTCACGACATTTTCGGATTCACTGACGGTCTCTTGGGTTTTGTTGGCCAAGTCACCCACTTCGCCCGCAACGACGGCGAACCCAACTCCCATGTTACCAGCGTGCGCGGCCTCTATGGATGCGTTCAGCGCCAACAGGTTGGTATGGTCGGATATTTCCGTTATCGTTGCCAAGACAAACCTTATCGCACCGACCTTGGCGTTAAGCGATTGGAGGTCATTTGCAAGCTGGCGACTGTTTTTGGCTGTCAGGTTGACACCTTCTGTCAATTCTTTCATGGCCGCCTGAGCGTCGGACAACTGCTGGTTTGTGCCATTGATGTCCTGCTGTATTGACGCTGTGTATTGTGCGGCTACCTGAGCTTGTTCATTTATGCTCGCAGTTTTTTCGGCAATCTGCCGGACTTTTTGCGCCGTGGAGTCCACCTGGTTTTGTATGGATACCGCAGAACCGCTAAACTTTTCGGCGTTTCCAGCGCTGGACGCAGACATTTCGTACGCCTCGCCAATGCTCTCTCGCAGGGCGCCCTGCAAAGAATTGATGTTTTCGGCAATTTGGCCAATTTCGTCTTCGTCCTTCACTGCAATTGCACTTGTAAAGTCCAGACTGTCTGTGATGTGCTGAACGATTGAAGCGATCTCGGTCACGGACTTTGTCATCTTTCGCGCAAAAGGAAATGTGAGAACCAAGCCAAAGATTAAGATGCCCGCGCCGATGTATATGTGCTTTGTCAATATTTCCCGCATCTTTTTCTGTATCTCGCTCACTTCCACGTCTG
This sequence comes from Holophagales bacterium, assembly GCA_031281385.1. The sequence goes on along the minus strand of JAITFL010000083.1, from coordinate 11,047 downwards.
CGCCAACGACCACTTTGTTGCCCGCCGCTGTCGTTATTGGCAGAAAAAATGACCTGTGGTTGCCAAACCCGTCCACGTATTCGTCCACCTGCGGTTTGCCCGTCTCCCACGCGACAAGTATTTTTGGGCTTGCGTCTTGATAGTCGTCCATAGGGAAAGCAAATTCGCCTTTTTCAATGTCGCTTTTGGTCGAGCCATCTATCACATACTTTACAGTTGAGCCAACGACCGTCATGGAATATAAATATTCCATTCCTAGTTCTTCGGCAAAGGCCCCCATAGAGGCCACTAGGGATTTGTAGTCTTCTTCGGGTATTTTTTCGGAGCTGAAAGCCCTGTCTATTGTTTTTTCGCCAATAACCCTTGCGTAAGACCTAGCCGCTGCAGCCAATTGACTGTCTATGGCCTTTAGCTCTGCGGTGGATTGCTCCTTGACGGCGAATACAGTATATAGGCATACGATCAAAAAAATGGCGAAAGAAAAAAGACAGACAACCTTGGTCTGCAGCGAAAGCCTGTTCCAAGCGCGCAGCATTGATAACCTCCCAAAGCAATACTCGGCAAATGAATAATGCTACCATCAGAAAGATATTTTGAAAGCGTTTTTTTGAACGTAATCTCTTGGCAAACGCCCCAAGCGTGTCATAATGGAACCTGTGCAAGTCTTGGCTATACCCTGCATTTTTTGGCTTGAGCCAAGCACAAACTTTTAGGAGGAAGAATGAAAAAGCAACTGGTGGCCCCCCTGATGCTGGCGGCACTGTTCTCCGCCCCATCACACTCACAATCCGCCGGAGAAGGCGAAAAGGGGAAATTTACAATCACTCCGGCCGCGCTGTCCGACTACATTTGGCGCGGTAATGCCCAGCGCGGTGAGACCCAAGGGGGCTTGTCCTTTCAGCCCGAAATAACGTATGAGAAAGGGCCGTGGAGTTTCGGGCTGTCTCTCGCCTATCCCCTAAACGAAAAGTTGACTGATACGGTTTATCCCGAGTTTGATCTTTCTGCCGCGTACGAATTTAGCCTTTTGGGCGACTATTTCAAAATCAAGCCCGGCGTCTTGGCCTACACATACCCGAGAGCTGAAGGGCAATACAAGGCCATCATCGAGCCGACCGTTACATTTGCCCTAGACGCAAACGACCTTAACGTGTCGTTCACCGCCTATTACGATGTTATCCAAAAAGGGCCGACGTTTGAACTTGCGGCTGGGTACTCAATCCCGCTTGGAGAGAAGGTCGGCATAGACCTGTCGGCACTAATTGGAAAATACGAACTGTCAAACACTAACCCGGACGAGCCGCCCAAAGTAGATACCTCCGGCAGCTATTGGACGGTGAGCTTGTCAATCCCGATAGCTTTTTCCAAAAACACCTCGCTTGTCCCAACCTGCAATTACCATAAGGGCTTCGACCGAAAAGTGCTGGGCGTGCCATATTCGGATGAAAATTACTGGGTTTTTGGCATAAGCTACTCGTATTCGTTCTAGCGCAAGCATAAGCAAAATTGGACGGGAAGGCCCTTTAACTTTTCTTGCCAAACCTTCCCGGCCAATTGTTGCCTTGCGTCACATTCAATACGTATGGCAGATACCTGCGCTTAAACTCGCTGTTCTTGACCATTTGCAAAATCTTTGGCAGCGCGATTCTGGCCCAGGCCAAGTCCTGCCCCTTTAGAACATCAGCCAAATCGGCGTGCAAACATTCCTCTGGGCGACCAGCCTCTAGAAACGCTCCAAGCACGGCGTCCAGTTGGCTGTAGGGCACCAAGCTGGCTTCATCTGTCTGCCCCGGCCTTAGTTCGGCGGACGGCGGACGCTTTATCACTCGCTCTGGTATCTGGCCCTGAAACTCGTCGGCAAGCAAATAAACCCTGGCTTTCAGCAAGTCGCCCAGCGGGCCAAAGGCACCAATCCCATCGCCGTAAAGCGTGAAGTAGCCCGTGGCTGCTTCGCTCTTGTTCCCAGTGTTGATGACAACACAGCGATCCGCGCCCAAAAGGCGGTGAACGTCTGGCTCGGTGGTGAGGGCCATCAACAGCACCCCGCGTGCGCGGCTCTGCAGGTTCTCGTCGGTCAGGCAAAATTCGCGTGCGGGAAACGCATGCTTCAGCGATGCCGCAGCGCTTGAATATGGCGCGTCTGCGTCCAGCTCCAAATAGTTTATCCCAAGGTTTTGTGCTGTGACTCTTGCCAACTCCACGCTTTCCGCGCTTGTGAAACGGGTCGGCAACGAAACGCCCAGAATCTTTTTTGGTTCCAACGCTTTGCAAGCCAGCGCCGCCACCACCGCGCTGTCAATGCCTCCAGAAAGCCCGATGACAGCCGCGCCTATCCCTTGCTTTGATAGGCTATCTTTGATGCCCATCGCCAGTGCCTGTGCCAGCCAAGGGCCTTCCGCCTCTGATTTTTCCCCGTATGGCTCCCCTGCCCTGTTTGTGTCAACGAGCAGAACCCCATCATGGAAAGAATGCCCGCATTGCCATTTGCCATCTGGCAACGCAAGGCAACTGCCCCCATCGAAAAGATAATTTTTGTCGGCGCCTACGCGGTTGACGTACGCAATTGGCACCGCGTGCATCTTAGATTGCTCCGCCAAAAACTCGCGCCTGCGCTTTGCCTTTGACGGCAGCGCCCAAGATGGGCAACTGTCTGGCGGCGCGTAGCTTCCCAGCGCGGCTGGGCTGGCTACGGCGTTTATCATCAGTTCCGCCCCAGCCCTCGCATGGTTTTCAAAACTCCCATCAAGGTCTTCGCCTATCGCTAAGCCAATTTTTGTCCCCAGATATTCTATGGATTCAACTTTGTCTGCGCCTTGGGCTTCTTTTAGCCTCCTGTGGCGCAGTCCCCCATTTTCGCACCACCATATTTCATTTGACAGTTCGCCCAAATAGCTATTTGAGCATGTGCCGAAAACCAAGGGGATGGCCCCGGCCAAGGAACTCAGCCTCTGATTTTCACTGTCGGTTGCACGAATGGCGTTTGCATCCGACAACGCTTCCCGCGGCAGGCTGCCGGGGACTGCCAGTTCGGGCGCGACCACAAGTTCGGCGCCCAAGTTGATCGCTTCCAAGTAGCCCCTTTCAATGGCCTTCCCATTCGCCTCTGGCCGGCCAAAGTCAACGTTGATCTGAAGCAGCGCGATTCTCATAAGATTAGTATGTCCTTTGTTTACCATTTGACAACAAAAATACTTCCGCAGCCATCTCTCTTTGTGGCGATCAAGTCCGCGCTCTGGGCACTCAGCCACTTGAACGCCAAGGAGAGACCAAGGCCCGTCCCATCTGGGCGTCCGCTCTCAAACGGCCTTATGTATTTGCCAAAGTCTTCTGGCCCCAAGCCTGGGCCTTCATCCATTATTTTTATCATGGCGCCCGAAACGAGTACCAATACTCTGCCACCGGCGGGGCTTGCTTGGCATGCGTTTTCGATGATGTTCAACAGGGCCTCTTTCAACAGCGCGGGGTCTGCATGTACACGCCCTTCCCCTTGCCTTTCGATGGACACCTGCGAGGCACACGGCCTTCGCCTTATCTCTGCTATGGCTTCCTCCGCCACAGCCGCCAAGTCTGTGTCTGCCAGTTCTGGAGACAGCGGCTTTGCCCAGCGCAAAAAATCCGCCATCAGCCTTTCCAGCATGGAAACTTCTTGTATTATTTCAGCGGCGGCGTCGCTGTACCCTTGGCGACCAAGGAGCTGCCCCTGCCCTTTTAGGACCGCCAAGCCATTTTTCAGTTGGTGGGCCAAGCCGGCGGCCATTTCGCCTATCTCGGCGAACCGGTCTTTGACGGCCAGCCGCCTTTCTTCGTTTTCGCGCTCGGTGACGTCTTCAAATTGGATGAGCGCGCCCACCCGGCTAGGCGCGGGGATCTTTCTGGCTTCCCACCGCCGGCCGCTGCCGTCCGTTGCCCTTTTGGGTTCAAACAAATCGGACGCAAGCGACTCCAACAGCCAGGCGTACTGCCCAAGCGCTGATTCCGCCTGCAGTCCAACGGTTCCGGGCCCCAACCCCAACAGCGACTGCCCCGATTGGTTCAGCCCGCCGACTACGCCCTTTTTGTCAACCCACAAAAGGCCGAATGGCAGGGAATTGAGCAACTGTTCGTGAATAGTCCTCAGCTCGCCCAGATTCGCCGCCAATTCTCCCCGTTCCCTCAGGCTGCTGCTTACGGCACCCAGCAAGAGCATTTCCGCCCGCTGCGCGTCGGTGTTCCTCGGCTTGGCCAGCCTGACAAAAAAGATGGCCGCCCCCCAAATGAGGGCGGCGCCAAGGGCGGCCATGATGAACCAAAAAAGAAGCTGCGTCATCTTTTTATAGGATGAAAGCAGTTCTTTGACGTCTGGCCCGCATCGGGGCTTTCACCGCAGTTTTTGGAAATGAGCAGCCCCCCATCATCTTGGCGGAAGGTGAGGGATTCGAACCCCCGGTGAGCTTCTGGCCCACACTCGTTTTCAAGACGAGCGCCTTAAACCACTCGGCCAACCTTCCAATCGGCAAACTTGCAACGCACTACGTAATGCCCTGCAAGTTTACATCTTATCCCAATTTATACCAAGTTGCGTTCAGTCGAACGCAACTTTGGTATAAAGGCAGCGGGAACCGATGCCCGCAGAATGAAGATGAAATATGCAAACAGCCGAAAAGCTGAGCAAAGATGGTATTTTTGTAATGACCAACAAGGCGGCCTTGGCAGCCGATGGAACATCGGATGCCAAGATATTTTTGAAAATGCTGGGTTCCCCAGCTTTTTCAAAAACTTTGGCGTGAAGCGTTCAACGCCAGTTGAACGCAACTTGGTATTATTCCAATTCCAAATAGAGAGCCACTTGCAAAACGTTAGTTTTGCAAGTGGCTCGAATTAGATTAGAATCGAAGATGCCTTCTGCGTCCGCCAATAGCATTTGCTTTGTATCTGGACGGATCGCCATCCGGCAGTGGAGCAAGCTTGCAAGACTCAAAACTAGACAACTATGACATTCTGGCCATTGGGGCCCACCCAGATGACATCGAAGTCCATATCGGCGGCATCATGGCCAAAGCGGCCAAAAGGGGCCTCAGGGCGGCCATCCTCGACCTCACGGTTGGCGACTTGGGCACCCAAGGCACCCCCGAACTGCGGCGGGCCGAGGGCATGGAAGCCGCAAAAATATTGGGCGTGGATAGATTTTTCATTGGCCTGCCTGACGCCAGGTTTACAGAAGGCGAAACAGAGCGCATCGCATTGATGAAAGAAATACGGTCTCTTAGGCCCCAAGTGGTCATACTGCCGTCGCACGAAGACAACCATCCCGACCACAGAAGGGCCCACCGCTTGGCAAAAGAAGCGATCTATTATTCAGGGCTGAAAAACTACCCCTGCCCAGGGGAGCCTTGGAGGCCATCCGCAGTGGCTTGGGTCGGGGGCGTGAATCCCTCATCGCCGCCTGACCTGGTGTTCGACGTTAGCGACCACTGGTCTCAACGGATGGCCGCGTTCGACGCATTCGGCAGCCAAGTCAAAGAAGTGCCGGGCCAAAAGCCAATAAAAATAGGCCACCCAGCGTTCAGGGGCGGCATCGAGGGGCGCGCCATGCACTGGGGGAGCCTCATTCTGAGGCCATACGCCGAAGGGCTATGGTGCGAAAAGCCCATCCCCGTCGCGCTGATGAAATTGTGGAACTCGCTGTATTAGGAGTGCCCAGTGCGCCGATTTGAGTCAGACGTCATGCAACAGATGCGCCGAAGAGGGGACGGCGTCAAGGACTGCCCCGTGCTTGCGGCCTGCTCGGGCGGCGGCGACAGCGTGGCGCTTTTGGCATGCCTAGTTGCCCTCAAAGAATCGCTGAACATCGAAATCACAGCCGCCCACGTCAACCACGAGCTCAGAAGCGAATCAACAGAAGAAGCAGAGTTTGTGAAAGCCCTTTGCAAAAATTTTGGCGTCCCGCTCCGCTCTTGCTCAATCAACGTAGGAAACCACGCAACGCGCACCGGCCTTAGCATCGAGATGGCGGCGCGAGAACTGCGCTGGTCGTGGCTGAAAAAAGAGGCCGCGCTCATCGCCGCGCCCTTGGTGGCCACCGGGCACACAATCGAGGATCATACCGAAACGGTGTTCGTGCGGCTGGCCAGGGGCAGCGGACTAGGCTGCCTCACCGGCCTTCCCGCAGTCCAGCCCCCTCGCTGGTCCCCCCTGATCGAGTGCCGACGCGAAGACCTGCGGCGATATTTGAGAAGGTCGGGCCTTGAATGGAGGGAAGACGGCTCCAACGATGCCGGATTCACCCCACGCAACAGGTGGCGCAAGCATCTAGCTGACTTTCGCCTAGAGGCCCCAAAAATTGACGACCATCTGTTGGAGACCCATAGGCAGGCGGCGGAATTATTGAAAATAAGAGATTCCATCGTTTCATCGTGGCGGGGCGACAAATGGGGCATCACCGAGGATGGCCACCTCTGGCTGGCAGTCAATTGGACGCCCGTTGATCTGGAATGGGTCTTGGAAGCAGCATTCAGGGAACTTGGCGACCAAAGAGAGCCTGGACTCCTGCGTGGCCTTGCGGCCTGGATCTCAAAAGTGCTGGGCCGCCGGATAAAGCGGACGTGGAGATGGGGCAATTGGTCGCTCTGCCCGCATCCCAAAGGCGCGGAACTGAAACCAACCCGGCAAACCACTTCAAAAAAGGTATGATATAATCAATTTGGCTCGGTTTTCTCGCTGAGGCTTTAGCGGCGCACATTGCAAATCGCGCAGCAACGGCAACAGCAATGGGTCTTCGGAGGTTTTTTGAGCTCAGTAATGAAAACGCTCCTTGTGTGGGGCGGAATTCTCCTAATAGTGTTGATCGCCCTCAACTACGTCAACAAAGGCACCGACGTAAGGGAAATTTCGTTTTCCAGATTCTACGACGAGGGCAAAGAGGGCAAGTTCGCCACAATAACGATAACCGGGATGGACATCGAAGGCACATACAAAGAGCCTGTCAAGGGCCCTAAGGGGGAAACCTACAAACAGTTCAAAACAGTCGCGGCAATTTGGCCCCAAATCGCCCAAGAGATAAATGGCTGGACTCGCGAACACATGGTGGAGGACGACCCAAACTCCGGCTGGAAACTCTTAGATTTCAAAGCCGCCAAACCCAGCGAAAACAACTTTTACATGCTGCTGCTTATGTGGGGGCCCATGCTGATCCTCATACTTCTGTGGGTGGTCTTCATGAGGCAGGCCCAAGCTGGCGGCAACAAGGCCCTCAGCTTTGGAAAGGCTAGAGCAAAGGGCCTTTCCAGCACAGCCAAAAAAGTCACCTTTGCCGACGTGGCCGGCTGCGACGAGGCCAAGGCCGAATTGGCCGAAGTGGTTGACTTCCTTAAAGACCCCACCAAGTTTGCCAAGCTGGGGGGCAAAATCCCCAAGGGCCTGCTCTTGATGGGCCCGCCAGGGACAGGCAAAACGCTGCTGGCGCGCGCCATAGCGGGGGAGGCCAAAGTCCAGTTTTTTAGCATATCAGGCTCTGACTTTGTCGAAATGTTCGTTGGGGTGGGGGCCAGCAGGGTCAGGGATTTGTTCGACCAAGGAAAGAAAAACGCGCCCTGCATATTATTCATAGACGAGATAGACGCAGTCGGGCGGCACAGGGGAGCAGGGCTGGGAGGCGGCCACGACGAGCGCGAGCAAACCTTGAACCAGCTTTTGGTTGAGATGGATGGCTTTGAGGGCAACGAGGGAGTTATTCTGATTGCGGCGACAAACAGGCCGGACGTCCTCGACCCCGCCCTGTTGAGGCCAGGCCGCTTTGACCGCAGGGTCGTTGTTGACCGCCCCGACGTGAGGGGCAGGCACCAAATATTGATCGTCCATACGGATACCAAAATACCGCTTAGCCAAGACGTTGACTTGGAAGTGATAGCCAGAGGCACCCCTGGCTTCTCAGGCGCCGACTTGGCAAACCTGTGCAACGAAGCCGCACTGGGGGCCGCAAGACAAGACAAAAAGGCAGTGGACATGGCGGATTTTGAATCGGCCAAGGACAAAGTGTACATGGGCAGCGAACGCAGATCCATGGTGATGACGGAAGAAGACAAAAAAATCACGGCCTACCACGAAGCCGGCCACACAGTAGTGGGGGCCAGCCTGCCAGTGCTGGACGTGGTTCACAAAGTGACCATCATCCCACGGGGAAGGGCCCTTGGGGTCACTTGGCTGCTGCCCGAGCGCGACCGCTACAGCACAACGAAAGAGTACATGGAGGCCCAAATTTCATTCGCCATGGGCGGGCGGCTGGCAGAAGAGATGTTCTTTGGCCAACTGTCCACTGGCGCGAGCAACGACATAAAACAGGCCACCAACATGGCGCGGTCAATGGTCACCGAATACGGCATGTCCGAAAAGGCCGGGCCGCTCAATTATGGGTCGGGGCATCACGAAATTTTCCTTGGCAGGGATTTCACCCAGCAGCGCGAGATCAGCGAAGAGACGGCCAGGCTGATAGACGCAGAGATAAGGGACATAGTGATGAGAAACTATTCGAGGGCAAAGGGCATCCTAGAGGACAAAAAAGAATGCCTGGTCGCTATTGCGGAGGCGCTGCTTGAAAGGGAAACCCTTGACAGCAACGACGTAAAAGTGATCATGGAGGGCGGCACCCTGCCCCCCCCGCCCCCAAAGCCGACGACCCCACCCAGCGCCACATTTACGCTGGGACTCTCGCCAGTCTGACGCATGCACTGGCAACTGTCCGGAAGGCAACTAAACTTAGGGCAGCCGCTATATTTGGCCATCATCAATCTAACCCCCGACAGCTTCAGCGACGGCGGGGCTCTCCCTTCTCCTAAGGATGCCATTGCCTACGGGGGAGGGCTGCTGCGCCAAGGGGCGCATGTTCTGGACATCGGAGCAGAAAGCACCAGGCCAGGCTCAAAGCCAGTTGGGCGCGAAAAACAATGGACCCGCATGGCCCCGGCGCTTGACGGGCTGAAAAAAAACAACCAAGGCTGCATATTGAGCATTGACACCCGCAGCCCCCAAGTCGCCCGCCTCGCGCTGGAATCGGACGCAGACATAGTCAACGACGTGACCGGGTTCCAAAACCCAGACATGCTTGAATTGGCAAAAAAATCCAACTGCGGGCTGATAGCCATGAGGTCGCGCATAGATGGCGACCACATCTTGATGCCCGAATACCTCGACCCAACGCCAAAAACTGCTGACGCCGCAATGCGCGAGCTTGGAAAAATCAAGGACGGGCTGTTGGCGGCGGGCATAGAGCCAGAGCGGATACTGCTTGACCCGGGCTTCGGCTTCGGCACCACTTTTTTTGAGGATCAGTCGCTATGGGGCGCCCTTGCAAAAATGCCGTCCATCCTTGATTGGCCGGTGGAAAGGTTCTGCATCGGCATTTCAAGAAAAAGGTTCGTGGCCCACAAGTTTGGCGTCCAGGGCAACGAATCTCTCGACAAAAAAACCAGCGAACTCCATTCACAAGCGGCGGAAATGGGGTATAAAGTCTTTAGGACTCACTCGCTTCCGGGGCATTGATGGAACTCAAATATTTTGGCACAGACGGAATCAGGGGGCGGGCCTTTGCCCCCCCCCTCACGATTGAAGAGACATTCCGCTGGGGGCGGGCCTGGGCAAAGGCTGCAACAGACAACGGCATCAAGGCGCTGGTGGCTGGCTGGGACGGCAGGACAAGCTGCGAGCCCCTGCTGCTGGCATTCTTGGCTGGGTTCGGGAGCAAAATAGAAACAGTCCTGTTGGGCGTCGTCCCCACTCCAGCCGTGGCGTGGATAGTCTCCAAGAGGCCACAAGCATGGGGCCTGGTCGTCAGCGCCAGCCACAACCCGCCTGATGACAACGGACTAAAAGGCTTTGACACCAGCGGCGAAAAACTGTCCGAGGACGTGGAACAAGCCATAGAGGCGGCATTCGCCACAGCGGCCACTCCAAGCGCGGCGGAGTTGTCCGCGTTGCAAGAAAAACATTTAAACATCCAGCAAAGGGAAATGGAAAACTATCTGGGCTGTCTGGGCGGCATTGTGATGCCCAGCACATTCCCGATAGTGGTGGACTGCGCCCACGGAGCCACCGCGCCATGGGCCGAAAGGCTTTTTTCGGGCGCCGTCCAGTGGCTCGGGACTCCGGCCATTGGGGAAAAAATCAACGTCGGCATTGGCTCCACGCACCTAGATGCAGTTCGCCAAAAGGTACAGTCGGAAAAAGCCGCCCTTGGCGTGGCTTTCGACGGCGATGGCGACCGCTGCCTGATGGTGACAGGAAGCGGCGAACTAATTGACGGCGACCAAATGGCATGGCTCCTAGCGTTTGACCGCCACGAGCGGGGCGAAAGGCCCGATGGCCTTATCGGAACTCTGATGTCAAACGGCGGCTTGGAGCAAAGGCTAAGCGAATTGGGGATCCCATTTCTGCGAACGCCTGTCGGCGACAAATACATGATCCGCGAAATGAAAAGGACGGGCTGGGATTTGGCTGCCGAGGCGTCCGGGCACATCATACAAAGGCACTTGGGCCCCAGCGGCGACGGGATGGCCACCGCCCTGTCAGTGCTTAGGGCCCTAGCCGACAAGCCAGAAGCCGAAAGGTGGGGCTGGCGCTTTCAGCCTTGGCCCCTCGAACTGGTGAACATAAAAACAAAATGCCGCTCCGCCCTCGAAGAATGTCGGGCCCTACAAAAAGCGATAAAGGAAATCGAGCAGGAGCAGGGCGGCTCCATCAGGTTGGTCGTAAGATGGTCGGGGACGGAGCCGCTTCTAAGGCTAATGGCCGAAGCTAAGGACGGGCTCCAAGTTAAGCGGGCGCTCGACAGACTTATGGAAGCAGCCAAAGAGGACATGTTAGTTTAGTATTAACGGTGAAAGGGTTTTGAAGAATGCGCCTAGGAGTAAACATTGACCACATTGCTACGCTTCGCCAAGCGCGGCGGGGCCACGAGCCAGAGCCAATAGCGGCTGGCCTTGCCGCCCAAAGCGCCGGGGCGCACGGCATCACGGTTCATTTGCGCCAAGACAGGCGCCACATTCAAGAGAGGGACATCCAGCTGCTCAAAGAAGTG
>JAITFL010000051.1 GCA_031281385.1 Holophagales bacterium | reverse complement strand
CCGGGCGGGCTCCATGAACCGGCGGTTGGCAATGCAGGTTGTTTGGCGGCAGACCCGAGCACGAAAGATACGTGTCATGCAAATAACCGCACCGGGCATCCATTCCGCCCGATGAATCTGCCGGGCGAATGATTCAGCATCAGGGCGGGCTCCACGACCCGGCGCGAAACGAACCAAGTCACCGGGCCGCGAACCCGAGCGCGAAAAATAGGAACGTGCTACCGGGACGCGCCGGACCACATTCTGCCCGATGAATCTGCCTGGCACATGACCGCGCTGCGAGGCCCAATCGGCATAAACATGTCACTGCGCAGCCGCATCAATATCCCCGCGCAGCGGCCCCTAGGCAGAACTCAAGCAACGAATGACCTCGTCAATTGAACGCAATTTGGTATAATACCTTCTGCTATAATATTGAAAGCGCACATCAAAGGGGGGACACTATGTTAGCTGTCGTTGCATGTGTATTGCTTCATTGCATGGGGCCTAACAAAGCCGCGCCGCCCGCGCCCAGCGTCTCCAGCTCATCTGGCATTGCGGCTATCGAGGAAGACCCATTCTGGCTGCCGCCCGAAATGGTATCTTTCGCAGAAAAGAAAGTCTCTGCCGCCAAAGACCCCAACGACAAGGCAGAAAAACTGCTGCAGGCGCTTATGCTTCCAGAGGATCAAGGGGGCCTGGGCATCACGTTTGCCAGCGACAGGACAAGAACCGTAAACGAAGTGTGGAAAGACAGAAAGGCCAACTGCCTGTCGCTGACCATCTCGTATGTGATGTTAGCAGAAAAGTTCAAGATACGCGCCGCTTTTGCGGAATCCGCAGATGTCATGGGCTGGTCTAGAGTCGGCGGCTTTGTGCTGAAGAGCAGGCACGTCGTCGCCGTCGTCATGGAAAAACCAAACGAAGAGCTGGTGGCGGATTTCCTGCCGCGTATCTTGCCGAGATTCGGAAACTATTTTGTCAACATCATCTCCACGCGGCATGGAAAATCGCAATATTACTCAAACTGCTCCGTCGAGTCCCTACTTGCCGGCGATGTTGCCGCGGGAAAGGCACTCATCGAAAAAGCGCTGGAAATTGACCCCGATTCTTCCCAGGCGTGGAACATCAAAGGCGTGATAGAAAAATACCTAAAGAACACAGACGCCGCCTTCCAAGCCTTCAGGCGCGCCATAAGGCTAAACCCCAAGGATGCGGCGGCCATAGGCAATCTGGCAGGGCTATATAGGGCTGAGGGGCAATTCGAGGAATACACAAAATTGAAGGCCGTCGAAAACAGGCTGCGAAAAAACGACCCATACTACTTTGCATTTCTATCGGTGGAAGCCCTAGAGGGCGACAAAGCAAAAACGGCGGCCAAGCTGATCAACAAAGCGATAAAGCTGCAGCCAAAAGACCCCGACTTTTTCATAATCCTGTGCTCCGCCTTTGAATTGCAGAACAAAATCCCAGAGGCCCTAAAGGCGCTCGAAAAGGCAAAAGAGCTTTCGCTGCCGGACAGGCAATTGATCATGGACGCGATCATCGAGGACTTTAAGACTAGGCACAGACTGGCCAAAGCTGACGGTTGAGTCCTTTGCAAAGCCCAGCAAAATGCTGGGCAATACACGCGGCAACAGCACCCATTCCGCATTATAGCGTTTCCCGTAGGGAATTGCACGGAGTGCATAGGCTGCGCAAAGAGTGAAGCGAGCCGCCTGGTGGAACCTTGGGGCTGCCGTGCTTAGCCTACCCCCTACCCTCTATCACCGCGACGCATCCCGTGTCAGTAGCAGTCAGCCGCCAATGGCCGGTGATCCCCGCTCTTCGCTCCACTCATCGCCTTCTTCGTCTTCTGGAATCCCGTAGCTCTCGCTGGCCCACCCGCCCAAGTCCAGCAGTCTGCACCTCTCGCTGCAGAAGGGTCTCCATTTGTTGTTTTCCCATTGGGTCGGGCGGCGGCAGGTCGGGCAGGGGCGGTGGGTCATATTCAGTTACAGATTATAGCAGTTCAACCTATTGTAGTAAGGATGCGGCCTCGCCGTGCCTATATATAATGGCGAATTGAGCATCCAACGCTGAATGGGCGTCGTACCCGCAAGGGAAACCTATAATCGAAGTCACCCACCGGACATCCTCCAACCCATCGAAGCCATGCCCATGTATCAGCCCCTACATAGGGCAGTAGGCGAGGCGAGTACCGGGGGTCTGGGGGGTAGCGAATGGCGCCCCGCAACAACGCGCCTACTAGCAACACTAGATGCGGGGCAGCCATGAGCGGACCCCCAGTTAGCATCCGGGCGGGCTCCACGAACCGGCGCTAGACGAACCAAGCCACCGGGCCATCGCCCCGAGTACGTAAGATAAGCACTTAGCGAATACCCCAACCGGGCCCCATTCCGCCCGATGCCACTGCCGGGCGTATAGTTTAGCATTATGGCGGGCTCCATGACCCGGCGGTTGGCAATGCAGGTTGTTTGGCGGCAGACCCGAGCGTGAAAGATAGGAACGTAATACCGGGACGCGCCGAGTACGAAAGATAGAATCACAAGAGTTTGGATCAGGCACTGGGCTTATGGACTACAATAAATTGAATTGCTATACAGACTGGTTCTGTCACCGCAACTCCGACATTCATCCATGCAGACCATCATTCGCATCGAAAGCCTTGTGGCGGCCCAGGGGGGGGCGCGGGTGCTGGGCGTGTCCGAGTTGGCTGTTGGGCGGGGGCAGGTTTTGGCGGTGCTGGGCCCAAATGGGTCTGGCAAGACGACGCTGCTGCTGTGCCTGGCAGGGCTGCTGGAGCCTGTGGAAGGAAAAATTTTCTTTAAGGGCGAGGAAGTCGTTGGACGCGCCGCCTTTGCGAAGCTGCGCCGCCACGTCACTTTGGCCTTCCAAGAGCCGCTCCTGTTTGATTCGCTGGTCGGAGCCAACATCGAGTCCGGCCTGCGGCTTCGCGGGGTTCCAAAGGCGGAGAGAAGAGAGAGGGCCGCCGCCGCCGCCGCATTGTTTGGCGTATCCCACCTGCTGGGCCGTTCTGCGCGGAAGCTATCCGGCGGCGAGTCGCAGCGGGTCAGCCTGGCCAGGGCCTTTGCCATAGGACCCGAACTGATGCTCTTGGACGAACCTTTTTCCGCATTGGACGCGCCGACCAAGAGGCCGCTGATGGCCGACCTTGGGCGGGTTTTGAAAGATACCGGCACAACTGCCATTTTCTCCACGCACGACATAAACGAAGCCGCAAGCCTCGCCAGCCACATCGCCGTGCTGAACGGCGGGCGGCTGGTTCAGGCGGGGGAAGCGGGCGAGGTGGCGGGAAACCCAATTGACGATTTTGTGGCGGGGATGGTTGTCGGGGGACATCTCCTGAATCCCTTGGTGCCAGATCAGTTGACAGCAGGGAATTGAGGTATTTCCACAACAATAATAGTGCTGTGAGCAGCCAGATGGACTTGACGGTGATCATTCTTGTGGCACCATATAGATAGGTGAAGTGCCATTCATCGGCAAAAAACTGACATGCTTCAGAAAACGATGGCGGGGGAACACTGACAAGAAAGATATGGCACTAGGGATGCGGCAACGAGTTAGACAGGAGAAAAAGCTTTCGGTCAAGACCAGAAGGGTGACTTGCTTCCCCTTTTCCAAGTACCGTTTTTTTTAGCTTGGTTTATGATCTGTCAAAGGTACGCGGAGAAAAAGCGATGAATTATTATCAGCCTGCTCTGTTTGACAACGTAGAAATATCAGCCAATAGATTGTTGCTACCGTCCAAAAAATGGGATTCTTTTCGATTCATTGATTTATTCGCCGGTATAGGCGGTATGAGGCTAGGATTTGAAAGCGTTGGTGGCAAATGCGTTTTTTCATCTGAATGGGATAGGCAAGCCAGCAATACGTACGAGGCCAATTTTGGCGAAAAACCAGAAGGTGACATCACCAAAATAGCTACTAATAATATACCAAGTTTTGATATTTTGCTCGCAGGATTTCCTTGTCAGCCATTTAGCATAATTGGCGACAAAGAAGGATTTGCTCATAGCACACAGGGAACACTATTTTTTGAAATAGAGCGCATATTAAAAGAAAAACGACCGCCAGCATTTATGTTAGAAAACGTACGTAATTTGACAGCCCACGATAAAGGAAATACATTTAGAATCATTATTGACCATCTAAAAGAATTGGGCTACATCGTTTATTCAAAAATACTCAATGCTCTTGATTTCGGCGTTCCACAAAAACGAGAGCGCATCATCATCTGCGGGTTTCTTGATGATGTAAATTTTGCCTTTCCTTTTCCTGTTCCAGAAAAAGAACGAATAAAATTAGTTGATATTTTGGAACCAGATGAAATCGTTGACAAAAAATTATGGGTTCGCAATGCTATCAGAGACAGCCGCAAAAGCCGCATGAAATTTGAACCACAAAAGCCATATATCACGCACGAAAATATTGCCGGGTCAATCACCCCCCATGACTACTCCTGCGCGCTACGTGCGGGGGCGTCGGCGAACTACATTCTTATCAATAACGAGCGACGACCAACGGCCCGCGAGTTGTTGAGGCTGCAAGGATTTCCAGACACATTCAAAATTGTTGTTCCTTACAATTGCATACGGAAACAAACTGGGAACAGCGTTGCTGTGCCGGTTATTAAAGCTGTGGCACGAGAAATGTTGGTAGCCTTAAAACGTTTTGAAATAAAAAGGTGCAAACTTTCCGCCTGCCGAGACGTAGCAAATCTATCAATTGCTTTGCAAGCATGAAGAACGCCACGTACAGCACTGGAGGTCAAACTTGCAACATAAAAAATCATTGCGATGAAGCCGCAACCTTGCTTACCCTAATCCCTAATTCCTAGATGGTATCGTCAATAGATTCTGGCCCACATCATGATGCAACGGATGTGCACGGCCGCCAAGTATGAAGCCGTATTCTTGGCGTACCCTGTCGCGATCCCTCGCCACCGCTTCAGCTCCATGAAGGCGTTCTCGACGAGGTGGCGGAGGCGGTAGAGATACTCGTCATACACGCGGAGCTCCCTCCTGTTCGACCTGGGCGGTATCACCGCCGCCATCCCTGCCTCCCTGGCCATCTCCACTATCGCGTCGCTGTCGTAGCCCTTGTCGGCTATCAGGCTGTCCGCCACGGTCCCTTCCATGAGGGCGCCAGCCTGTGTGCAATCAGCGACGGGACCAGCCGTAACAATGACTCTGAGCGGCATACCATGCGCATCCACGGCCAGATGTATCTTTGTGTTGAGCCCCCTT
>JAITFL010000001.1 GCA_031281385.1 Holophagales bacterium | reverse complement strand
TGGTTGAGCCCTATGTGGCTGGTGATTATCTTCTTGGCCTGTTTATTGACTACTAGGTGCGCCACGCCTTTGATGGTGCCTGTTTTGGGGTCGCACATGGCCGTGTCGTTGCATATCAGCGTCATCCCATTTGTGCCAGCGGCCTTGAGCGCTTGGATAATTGTATGGGGTGAGCCGCAGGCCAAAAAGCCCGCCACAAGGAGTGTGTCGCCCGCTTTCACCTTGGCTGCGGCGTCCTGCGCCGAAATGATAGGTTTTTGAATCATGAAGCCCCCAAAGATGGTTTGGTGAAGTGTTTTGCGGGCGCTTGCCGCATTACAGTATTTCAGTGCCGTTCAATAATTCTATCAATCACGAAGGTGGCAACGTGCTCGGCGTACGTGCCTTGGCCAAAGCCAGCGTCATAGCCTAGTTCGACGGCCAGTTTGTTGCTTATGCGCGAACCACCTATGCAGAGTATGAATTTTTCGCGTAGCCCCTTTGACTGGATCAATTCAATAAATTCAGTCAAATTTTGAATGTGTATGTCTTTTTGCGTGACTATCTGGCTGATCAGAATGGCGTCCGCCTTGACCTTGACGGCGTAATCTATCAGCCTTTCGTTGGGAACCTGCGCCCCAAGGTTGTGCGCGTCAATCTCTGAATAGCGCTCCAACCCATAGTGATGGTTGTAGCCCTTCATGTTCATTATTGCGTCTATGCCTACAGTATGTGCATCAAACCCCGTGCAGGCGCCCACGATCACAACTTTCCTTCCAATGCGCTCCAAGATGGCGTTGCAGGCTTCCTGCATGGAATATAGCTTTTCGCCAGTGGCCTCTTCGACTTGTATTTGGCTGAAGTCTATGCTGGTGTCCGTTTTTCCGTATGCAACGTAAAAAGAAAAGCCGTCTGAGAGGGCATGGCTATGCACGATGTCAACGTGCTTGAAGCCCAGCTTTTCGACAAATTGCCGCGCCGCCTCTGTTCCCTTGGCTCCGCATGGCACAGGCAGGGTGAATGACAGTTGCACCGCCCCATCGTTGAGTGTGTCGCCATAAGACCTTATGTTCATACTAGGCCCCGCCCGCGCTGGTTTTGACTATCGCCTTGATGCCATTTTCTACGGGGTTCCAATAGTCGGTTCCTTTTTTTATAAGCCCATCTAGGCCCTTGCCCATGTCCCTTGGGCGCTTGATGTCGGCGAAGGCCCCTTGCTCCATGGACTCCATGAGCCCTGTCTTTGCGACACTTTCTAGGAACTCGATGGTTTCATCCAAAACTTGGTGGGCCCGCTTGACTATGGCACCATCGGGCGAAAAGGTTATTTCGTCGCTGAGGTAGGCCATGTTGTCCATCACGTACTTGGCATTTTCTATAGCTAGGGCACGATCCTGCATGAAGGGCGTGTGTATGGCCTCTGTAAGCATGCCCAAGAGGTGTATGCCTTGGTTGGTGAGGCGCGAGACAAAATTGAAAAGGGCGTTTTGCACCACCCCCTTAAAGATGTCGCCAGTCATAAACTTGGTGGGGGGCATGTATTTCAATGGCGCATCGGGGAATATCTCCCTAGCCATTTGGGCCTGCGCCAGCTCCATCAAAAAGCCGTTCTTAATGCTTGGATCCATCTCAAATGCGTGTCCAAGGCCCATTTGGCGCGTGGGCAGCCCCGCGTCAAAGGCAAACTTCTCATTCAAAAATTGGCTGGCAAGCACCGTATGGGCCTTCTCTACCGCATCTGACGTGGTGAGGTAGTTGTCCTCTCCAGTGTTGATAATTATTCCAGCAAGGGCGTTTATCATGCGGCTGAACTTTTGGTCAACAAAAGTGCGGTACATGTTGATGTCGCGGAAGAGAATGCCGTACATGGCATCATTCAGCATCATGTCCAGCCTCTCCAGAGCGCCCATAGCGGCGATTTCGGGCATGCACAAGCCAGAGGCGTAGTTGGTTAAATAGATGTACCTTTGCAGTTTTTCGGACGATTCGTCCAGCGCGGCGCGCATGATGCGGAAGTTTTCCTGCGTGGCGTACGTGCCCCCGAAGCCCTCTGTGGTTGCCCCATGTGGCACGTAGTCCAGCAGGCTCTGCGCCGTGGTGCGAATCACGGCGATGACATCCGCCCCTTGCTCTGCCGCAGCTTGGGCCTGTTTTATGTCCTCATAGATGTTGCCAGTGGCCACGATTACATACAGCAGCGGGTTTCGGTTCTTCCCCTTGAATTGCTGAAGTTTGGCTTCCCTGTGCTTTCTGTTCGCTTGGATGCGAGAGATGTGCTGAGAGGCCAGTTGTCCGCCTTTTGCTTCAATTTGGCTTGGATCGCCAAGGGGAATGTCTTTTAAGCTAAAGCCTTCGGCTATTTGGGCATTCAGTGCATCAGGCGCATGACCTGTCTTTAGTAGCGCGTTTATGTACCAGCGCAATGCGCCGCCCTCTAATTGCCCCTTTAGCTGGTCAACTATCAAGTTGGGGACAGGTATTCCATTGGAATCGGCCCCATCTGCACCCACAAGGCGCAGCGAAGCCCTCTCGACGGCCACGGTCGTGTGTCCCTCGATAAACTCCGACACGGGCCTGACGATTTGCGCCGCCAAGTCTCGCGCCTTTGCGATCTTGTCGCCCGGTAGGCCCAGCTTGCTGTCCCTCATAACCCTCCCAACTTGTATTATAGCAAGTTGCTGTTCATGCCAATATCGGAAACGACATGAAACTGGCCCTGCGCGAATCCATTGCCGCATTGAATTATTCGCAAGTTCCGAACAGAATGAAGATCAGGGGCGCTTTGAATGGGCGAGTTCAAAAAGACAGACGAATTTGCCGACTGGCTCAAAAAACTCAAAGACAAATGCGGCAAGGCGAATATCCTTGAAAGGATCAAACGAGCGGAAGAAGGCGACTTTGGCGATTGCAAATGGAGCGTTAGAGACGGGGTGTCAGAAATGCGGATTCACAGCGGCCCAGGCTATCGGCTATACTTTTGTAAGATGCCAGAGGCCGACCACCTGCTGTTGGTGGGTGCCACAAAGAAGCCCAAAAACGAGCAGACTCGCGATATTGAGCGGGCATTGAGAGTCAAAAGAGAGGAGCTTGGGTAATGATAAGCGACTTCGATACAGTGGAATTCCTAGACGATGACGAGACCATAGCCGAGTACCTAGCTACGGCCATGGAGCGAGGGGACGAGGCCCACATGCGGCGGTGCCTAGCGGATGCCGCAAAGGCCCGCGCCCTTTTGCAGCTTTCAAAGGAAACAGGGATTGACAGGGACACCATCTACAAGATGCTTTCAAGCGGCCCCGCGCCCAATGCCGAGCAAATAAGCCCCGATGCAATAGCCAAAGTTGCCAAGGTGTTTACTGTTGTCGCGCATGCCCTTTGACTGCGCTAGGTCGTTAAGAGAGAGTTAGAGGGAGACTGACATTGACTTCAGCGATTTGGCGAGCCATCAACAAGGCCCATCATAACGTTTGGCTGTGGAACCCACACGGCTGTGGCGAAATGGACATGCCCATAATCAGAGCCGTTGACGTAAAGCCTCCAGAGCTGGTGGGGTTCAATCATTTTTCGAGCAACAGAGGGGGGCCGTCTAGGTGGCTGCACTGCTTTTTGCACGACTGCCAAATACAGCGGCTTTGGGACAATCCTCGCGCTTACATACCAGGCCTAAAGCGCAGGTGCTGGGGCGGCATCTTGAGTCCAGCTTTTTCTCATTACGGAGACGCACCACTGCCATTGCGGATTTTCAACACATACCGCAACAGATGGGTTGGCGCATACATGCAACGGCACGGCATTCCCGTGGTGCCCTCAATTTATTGGGGCAGTCCGGAGAGCTATGATTATTGCTTTTTGGGCGTGGAGCCGGGCGGCACGGTAGCCATTACAACACTTGGCTTCAGCAGACTCATAGACCGTCGATATTTTTTTAAGGGCTACGATGCCATGATGGAGCGACTGAGGCCGAGCAGGGTGCTGGTTTTCGGGCGCAGAATAAAGGGACTGGACGGGGTTTACTATCCACCGTTTTACGATCCCCCGTTTTTTGAAAACCAACAGCGGCAAAAGCGCGATGAGCCAGAAAACTTCGCCAGTGCCAGTGAGTTCATATATTGTTTTAGACACGGCTGTGAATTGAGTTTTTGCTATCGCGGCAAATCCTATTCCCTAGGTCGCTATTACGTGTACGACGTTGACAATGGCATTGATACGACCTACCGCAGTGCCAAGGCCATGCTGGATCACCCCATAGGCCGCAAGCGCCTCCGCGACATCCTGCAGGACATGGTAGTCAAGGATAGGACTGTGACTGTTTACTAAAGAGAAGAGAATATAGACTCATTCAAGAAAAATGGCTTCGCAGTCCCTATCCCCTGAAAAGCCCCTAACTTTGGGCCTCACCAAAAAACACCTCCGCCCTCCCCGCCAGCTCCCCATCCAGCCCAAGTATCTGGGCTATGGCTATGGCGTCGGATGATTGTTTGCCGTCGTCGGGGACAAGGCGATAGTCCATGCACTCGGCGATGCCGCTAATTGGGTCGGTGTTTGGGCCAGCATGGGCAGTAATTTTGTTGAAGCCAGCCATTCTCAAGAAGTTGACGCTGGGAATGTGGGGGACGCGGTGGAAGTGGGTAGAGCATAACGCGATTGTATTGGTTCTCTTGGAGATGGCTTCCAGCACAGCGGCAAGCAGGGCTTCGGATTCTTTGGAGCTGGTGGTTCTGGCAAATTCGTCCATCAACAGCATTGTTCCACTATCGTCAGGGGCGATGCTTTGCCAGGCCTTTATTAATTGCTGCATCTCCATGCCAAAGCCGGACAGCCCCCTATGTTCTTGGCTAGAATTGCTGCTGTGCAATTCGCCGATATAGTGGAAATTGTGGAAAAGGCGCGTCTCAAATTGTGCCGCAGGGACGAATAGCCCCGCCTGTGCCGCCAATTGCAAAAAGGCCGCCGTTTGCAGGACTATGGTCTTGCCCCCCATGTTGGAGCCAAATATCACTGTCGCGCTGGATTCAAAATGGGCATCCAAGGGGAAATATTTTAGGCCGTGTTTCGCGCACGTTGATTCGCAGGGCGGGAACCTGCCTTTGTCTATGCTGATAGAGTTTTTTGTGTGCAATATTGGGCGCGTAAGATTCAATTCCACAGCCATTCGCGCCCGCGCCCAGGCAAGGTCAAATCCCAGTGCGGCGGCGATGTATTTATCCAAGTTAGGCATCTCTTTGCATACGCCTTGGGAAAGCGATTCCAACACGGCCATCTCGCATGCCCGCTCGCGCTGCGCCAGTTCAAGGCGCTTCTCGGCAGTGGCCAGAGATGCCGCGCACCTTAGCGGGCGCACATAAAAGAGCGCATCGTCGTATGGCTCGATGGCCAGAAGCTTAGAGGCAGAAGCCAAGTCGCCCAATTTAGCTTTTGGCGCAAGCAAAAAGGGCTGCCCACAGAAATCCAGCCCGAATTTTTTCAAAATCTCTGCCGCTCTTTCGGTCTCTAAGCGCTGAACAGCCTCGTCTGCTTCAAGTATCTCGCGCCTGATTTTTTGCAGTTCTGGACTATAAGCGTCAGCGACATAAAACGATTCAGGGTTCAACTGGCCGACGTTCAGCCTTTCTTCCAAGCCTTGCGAACAATATTCAAAGCCAAAGGCCCGCTGTGCTTTAGGTGGCAACTGTGCCATCAGGGCCCTATAGTTGTGCAGAAACTTCTTTATCTGGAATAGCTCTATTTCATCAAAGGAGCCTTCTTTTTGTGATTGATGCGGCCCAAAGGGCAGCCTTGGCAACTGCTTTAAGTGGTGCGATATTAGCGAAAGCCGTGCCGGGTCGTCCTGAAGTTCTTTTAGCAGATAGATCAGTGCTTCGGTTTCGTCATATATTTTTTCAAGCTGCCCTACATCAAAAAATAAATGAGGCTCTTTGAGCGCGTCTTTGCCATAGGGCGTTTCTGGTGTGGCTCTGCGCCAGAAATCTAGGAACTTGGTGTAGGCAAATACGTCTTCCATCAGGCCGCGTCAACTTCTAAGGGGTTGAATACGATTGCGCCAGAAATGGTGGGCGCGGCCTCCAAAAAGGTATTGCGCCTGACGTTCATAAGGGCTACGACAAAGCCTAGCAGTGGAACGCGCCTCCTTACCGAGATCGCGAACCGCTTGGACATCCGCCTAAAAGTGGCCTCGTCCAAAAAACAGTCGCAGAAGGCATCAATGGACAGCCTAGTTATTTCCGCAGGGATGGTTTCAATCAGGGCGGCGGTGAGGGGTCCATTAATTTGCATTGAATCGGCCAGCGGCATCTCTCCATCATCCAGCGGCAGCGCAGCCAGCGCGGAAATCATCTCAATGTGCATAGCAACTCTCTTAATGTTGGCCGAGTCGGCGCGGGCGCAATAGACCAATTGGGCGTTTGGGATAGCCCCGGCCTGTGTCAGCCTGCCAGCGGCGCCATCTATTAAGATTGATTCAACTAGGCCGTTGCCTTGCACAAATTCAATGGCCGACGCCAATTGGCTGAAGTGTTCTGGCCCCACGAGAGAAGCAGTGCCGCCGCGCACCGCCCGCGCCACGCACAGGGGGCCTATGGCCGAGCGCCCCCCAAGGACCTCGAGAACTTCCAGCCGCGCCTCTGCCGCCCTAGCAAGCGCAACAGTCGTGATAACTACATCGCCAGGCCAAACCCTAGTGATAGACGGGCTGGCCTTTGCCCCTTCAAAACCGATGGTGAAAGCCCCAACGGGCCCATGTTTCTGGGCCTCTACTAGTGCCGCGTTGAAGAACGTTGTTTTACCAGACCCTTTCCCATAGCCGGCGACGACTGTGATCCGCCGCCGCATGGAAGAATATAGCCGAAAAATATGGCTTTGAGGATCATTCAAAGTGTCTATGCTTTCTGGAAAGGCCCGCAGGTTCGATGCACTGCGCGTCCCCGGACAAAAG
>JAITFL010000162.1 GCA_031281385.1 Holophagales bacterium | reverse complement strand
TTTTTCCCGTACCCGGCCCGCTCGCCGCCGAGCAGCACCGAGCCGATGTGCCGCCCGATTTCCCAGTACATCAGGGTGACTTCGCGGTTGGCGTATGCCCCGGCGCGAGACCTGCGATTCTCAATTATCTCAGCGACACGCGCAAACAGCGTGTTCTCGTCAACGTGCCCGCTAATCAGTTCCACCGTTCCGCCACATGATCCAGATACCACCATTCTAACACGGAGGCAAAAGCCGAACAGTTTATGGTTGGTTCTTGAGCAGCTTGGGTTTGGTGAGACTGGCCTGAGAGTCAGGACAGGCCGTTAGAAACAATTACGGAAGCCATCTCCCCGCGCCCCCTCGTGTTCAGATTTAGGGGAGGATTGGATACACATCTAGCATTATCGTGTATCTGTGCTTGAATTCTGAACAGACCGAGCGCATAGAGTGCCATTCTGTCAGGCGGAAAGCCAAAAATCGGATTGTCCAGAAGCCCGTGCCATCGGGGAGTAACAGTAGTGCATGACATTTGGGCTATCGCGCTCCACCGGAGGCAGTGTCCGCCCGTTTTCGCCGTAGGCGGGCGAAAACTGGTGCTTGGCTGTGGCGGTCTTGGGACGGCGGCCTAAAATATTGGGTTAATGGGCAACAGGAGTCAGATTTGTGGACATACAATTACGTGAACCTTCGTGGAATCTGTGGACTTGGATTGCAGTCTTTGTTTCATGTGTGATTTCGACCACGAAGCGACTTTTAGAGTACGATTTGCAACACGCCTATAAATCAATAGACTGCTGTAACCATTAAGAATTCCGCTATTCTTTTGAAAAGTGTGGAGGGAAAAGATGGGAAAAAGTTGTATCATGTACTTTTTATTCGAAACTACCCCATGGCCGCGTACACCGAACAGCTCACCACCTTGTTTCCGCCCCCTCACGGCGGCAACAGGCCAGGCTCACTCTCCAAAAGCGCGAACACGCGATGAGGCGCAGCAGAAATGGAGCGAGCCGCGCCAGCGGTGAGCGGATATGAAAGGCTGCGCCTCATTGTCCAGCGCCGCCCAGCTTTAAGCCGCCCAAGTGCTGCTGGCCTTTGAGGCTGCGCTGCAGCCTCAAAGGCTCATTGCACTAAGGCGTCTTCCCCAGACCCCGGGGACTCGCCTCGCTAACTACCCTATGTAGGTGCTGATACATGGACATGGCTCCGATGAGCGGGCGGGTGCATGGAATTATGATGTCACGCTACGAAGTGACGCGCTCTATGCGTTTGAGCAGTGAGAACATCACGACAGCGGAAATTAGGCAGCAGACTATGAATATGGCCCACACGCCCCAAACCGGAACCCTTGTCCAGAAGAAGCTGCCCACGACGAGCAACTGATTCCCCAGGGCAGTCGCGCCCAGCCAGCAGCCCTGCATCAACCCTTGGAACCTTGGCGGGGCAACTTTGGAGACGAATGATATGCCCATTGGGCTAAGGCACAGTTCTGCGAATGTGAGAACCAAGTACGAGCTGACAAGCCACTGCGAAGAGACGCGGGCGGCTTCGGGAACTGGCGAGCCGGCTAGGGACGCTTGGCTGGGCAGACCGAAAGAACCAACCATCAGAACCACAAAGCCCAGAGCCGCTATTATCATACCGATGCCTATCTTGCGTGGCGCAGAGGGTTCCTTTTTCTTAGAGCGCAGCCAAGCAAAGATGCCGATGACGACGGGCGTCAGGAACACTACGAAGAAAGCGTTGAAGTGCTGGAAGATCACTGGGTTGATGTCTTTGCCGTTGGGGTAGTTGGCGCAAAAACTGTTGTAAAAATAATACGCAAGATACCCAAAGACGACAGCCGCGGCGGCGCCCAGGCCCCTTTCTCTCCCCGTTGAAGATGGCTTTAGCGCAAACACCAGCCCCGCAGCCGCCAGTCCGAGGGATAGCAGAGACCTAATATCGAATAGCAAGTTGGTCAGCGGACTCACGCTCTTGACAGTGTAGTCGCGGGCGAAGAATGTCATCGTCAGGCCGTTTTGGTGGAACGACATCCAGAAGAAGATGACCACAAGGAAAACAAAGAGAAGGGCGATTAGGCGCTTTTTCTCTTCAGTTTTGTCCATTTGAGGCGCCGCTGCGCCGCCACCAGCGGCCACATGTTTCTTTTCGGGCAGGTGCCGCTTGAAAATGATATAGCACGTCAAAGAGATCAACATGGCAATGCTGGCGATGCCAAACGCATAGTTGTAGCCGGTGGAGAGGGCTTCCAAATAGTTTTTGGCAAACACCCCCAAGTCTGTCACCACTTCGCCGCTGACCTTTGTGGCTAGTTCGTTAAGGGTCGCTAACTTTGCCGAATCGGATAGCGTCCCTTGCACAAATTGGTTGCAGAGTGAGGGCAGGTCGGGGTCGTAAGCAAAGCCCTTTGTCCCTATCCACCACTTTTGGATGGCATAAGCCGCGTTGGGCGCAAACATGGCTCCAATATTGATGCCCATGTAAAAAATGTTGAAGGCAGTGTCCCGCAGGCCGCTATATTGGGGGTCGTCATACATCTGCCCGACGAGTGCCTGCAGGTTCCCTTTGAACAGCCCATTTCCGAAAGCTATGGCGAACAGTCCAAGCAGCGCAACAGGGAAGCCCATCCCAGGTATCGCCAGCAGCAGGTACCCCGCGAACATGACGATGACCCCCGTTGCGACCACGCCCTTGTAGTTTTGTGTGCGGTCGGCAATGAAGCCTCCGACCAGCGCCAGTGCGTAAATGAGGAAGTAAAAAATTGAATAAGTCAGGCCGGCCTTGTCGGCGGACAGGTTGAACTTGGCTTGCAGGAACAAGACCAAGATGCCCATCATGGTGTAGAAGCCGAAGCGTTCCCCCATGTTGGTCAAAAACGCAACGTACAGGCCCTTTGGATGCCCTTTCAGCATTTGGGTCTCCTATCAAAAAGTTGATTGTGGAATGAGAACATGGAACAGGCCAACAAGAAAAGGCATCAGAAATGCCAACGCTTCCAGCTTTATAAGCCTAGTATCAAGCTAATTTTAGTTGTCTGTCAATAGAGCCACTTGCAAAACGTCAGTTTTGCAAGTCACCGGAGGAAGGGGGCTTAGTGGCGTAAGGCTTTGACGCTGCCTAAGCAGCGTCAAAGGCCAACGCCACTTGACCCCCTTCTGCGCCCGACCGGAGCAGGCTCTGGCGCGAAAGCACTATAAACAGGCAAGTTACAAAATCCAGCCAGAGACGGCGGAAGGTCGGGAGCAGACGTAACCCCGAGTTTTGTGAGAAGCTCAATAGGTTTGGGAAGAAACAGTGAATGTAAACAGACAGTGCAAGTACAGTATCATTATTGCTAAGGCATGGTGATATAAATGTTTTCTCTCTATAGAATAGCTAGGCCGCTGCTGTTTGCGCTGCCGCCCGAAGCCGCCCACACTCTGGCCTTTGCTGCGGGGCGCATAGCCAAAACTGTGCCTGGGCTGTGCGGGGCTATGGAATTGTTTTTTGGCGGCTTGCGCCCGTCGCTCTTTAGGAATGTGGCAGGGCTTGACTTCCCTGGGCCAATCGGCCTAGCTGCGGGCTTGGACAAAGGGGCACAGCTTTTGCCGATATGGAAGGCGCTTGGCTTTGCGTTTGTCGAAATTGGAACCGTAACGCCCAGGCCCCAGCCGGGGAACTCCAAGCCCAGGTCTTTTCGCTTGGCCGATGAAGAACTGGCTCTGAACAGGATGGGGTTCAACAGCGAAGGGGCAGAAATTGTGGCAACGCGGCTAAAGAATAGGCCCAAGGGCTTAGTTGTGGGCGGCAACATCGGCAAGAACAAAGTAACGCCCGAGGAAGACGCGCTGGGCGACTACCGCATGGCCTACAGAATTATCGCGCCGCTGGTTGACTATGTGGCGCTTAACATTTCAAGCCCGAACACGCCCGGGCTGAGGCGGCTGCAGGCTCCTGAGTTGCTGGGCCCGCTGCTAGGGGGGATGCTGCAAACTCGAAAAGAGATGGGGTTGGAAGGGCAGCCGATTTTTTTGAAGCTGGCCCCCGACTTGAACAATGAAGAACTGGATTCCACGGTAGATGCAGCACTGGCCAGTGGAATTTCGGGGCTGATAGCCACAAACACCACGTTGGATCGCGGGATAATCCAAAAGGAAGCCAATCGGACAAAGGTCAACGAATGGGGCGACGGCGGGCTTTCGGGGCGGCCCCTCAAACCAAAGGCGCAGGCAGTGCAAAGGCAGATATTGCAAAAACTGAAAGGGAGGCTTCCGCTTATCGCCTGCGGTGGCATATCCTCGGCGGAGGACGCATTGGAATCGCTGGACATGGGCGCCAGCCTTGCCCAGCTGTACACCGCGCTCATTTTTCAGGGGCCTGGGCTTGTTCCGCGCATACATTCGCATTTGGCCAGGAGCATTGAAAAAGTGGCTATTCAACAATAAAATTAACGTGTCGCGGGGCGGTGCGCCCTCACATTTGCAAAGGCAGTCAAATGAAAAATATCCTTTCGCCCATCTTATGTTCTGTGCTTTCAGCGTCCATCTTTTTTGGACAAGAGCCAAGGGATGAGAGGTCTGTAATATCCGACCAAGCTAAAAAAGCTAGTGTCGAGGCGCAGTTCAGGCGTCAGCGCAACTTGGCGGAAAACCGCGTCTTTGAACTATTCGGCGTGATGGACGGGGCAAGGGGAAGCCAGCTTTCAATGGCAGAAAGAGAGGCCCTGACCTTTCTGTATGCCTACATGCCCCTGCAGGACATGGCAGACTACGATGGGGATTTTTTTCTGAGGGCGGTTAGAGCCACGCTTGCGGCTAGGTCTGAAATGCCGTGGGGCGAAGAGATACCAGAGGACTTGTTTTTATCCTTTGTGCTGCCGCTTAGGGTAAACACCGAAAACCTAGATGAAGCCAGGCCAGAGCTGTACAAGGCGCTCAAAGACCGCGTAAGGGGCCTAAGCCTAGAAAATGCCATATTGGAAGTGAACCATTGGTGCCGCGAGATGGTCACGTACAGGTCGAGCGACGGGAGAACTTCGGCCCCGCTCTCGACCATCCGCACAAGCTGGGGCAGATGCGGCGAAGAGAGCGTGTTGACAGTGGCCGCGCTGCGCTCGGTGGGCATACCGGCTAGGCAAGTATATACGCCAAGATGGGCGCACGTTGACGACAACCATGCTTGGGTGGAAGCTTGGGTTGGCGGCCAGTGGCATTACATGGGGGCCTGCGAGCCCGAGCCCAAGCTGGACATGGCGTGGTTCACCGAGCCGGCAAGGCGGGCTATGATGGTGCACACAAAAGTATATGGCGGCTCAAACAGCGATGATTTCATAATAAGCAGCAGCCGCTACTTTGACGAGATTCAGCTTTTACCTGCCTATGCCCCAACCGTTGAGCGGCGCGTGCGGGTCGTGGATCCCTCTGGCAGGCCGGTGCAGGGGGCCTTGGTGGAGTTTGGCCTTTACAACTATGCAGAGTTTTATCCGCTGGCATCGCCGCTGACAAACGCCCAGGGCCGCGCGTCCCTGCCAACGGGGAAGGGCGATTTGAGAATTTGGGCCAGCAAGGGCGACTTGGCTGGGAGCGGCTTGCTGAAAGGCGACGACGAAGAAGAGATAGTGATAAAACTGGCCCCATTCAAGGCAGAGGAACGGCTTGAACTGTTGGACATACGCCCTCCGGGTGAGCCGATGCCGGAGCCGCCAATCGTATCACGGGAAGCCGTTGAGGCAAATCGCCAGCGGCTTGCAAAGGAAGACCAGATGCGCGAAAGCTACATGGCCACATTTCAGACTGAAGCCATGAGCAGAAGGCTTGCGGTGGAATTGGGCATATACAATTCGGATCTGTGGTCCATGCTCCAAAAGAGCCAGGGCAACCACCAAGAAATCGTAAAATTTCTAAAGGGCGCCAGACAAGATGCCGTTGTGGAGGCTATGGCACTCTTGGCTTCCATATCGGAAAAAGACCTTAGAGATACCCCTGCCTCTGTGTTAAACGACCATTTCAGCATCGTCACGGATGAAATGCTGGATGAGGCCGAGGATCTGTCGCCAGTGGAATACCGGCGTTTCATTGATTACGTGCTGTGTCCGCGCATTAACAACGAACTCTTGTCGCCCTGGAGGTCTGGCCTGAGCGAATTTTTTGGCGAGGCCGAATTGGCCTCGTACAAAAGAAACCCATCACTGGCGGCGGACTGGGTGAGGGACAACATAAAAATTGACAGGGAATCCAACTATTATGGTGTCCCCATGCGCCCCATGGGGGTGGCGAAGCTGAGGGTGGCCGACCCGCTTGGGCGCGACATTTTGTTTGTGGCCATCTGCCGCACGGCTGGCATCCCGGCCCGCTTGGAGCCAGGCACACTTGCGCCACAATTTTTTCAGTCGGTCTGGAAAACCGTCAACTGGGGAGGGCAGCCCGCCGCCCTTGCAACTAGCACGGTGACGATAACAGGCAGGCTGGACACGAAGCCAGTTTATCTGTCTCACTTTGCGCTCGCCAGGTACAAGGGTGGAAGGTGGCAGACCTTGGACTATGAGGACAGGCCTTGGGAATACTTTGAGGCTGGCCTTAACTTGGAACCCGGCTACTACTGTCTGACCACGGGCAACCGACAAGACGATGGGAGCGTCCTCGTGCGCTTGGCGTACTTTGGCCTCAAGGCAAACGAAAACCGCGTTTTGCCGCTGGTGATGCGCCCATCTCGGCCTGCCCAGGCCCCGCTAGGGAAGATTGGCCTAAACGCCGCGCTGCCATCCATCCCACTACTAAAATCGGGCACAAATTGGAAAGAGGGCCAGTCGCTGTCCCTCAACCGGCTGTCCGGTAGCAAGGGGCTGATAATCGCGTGGCTGGGCGATGGGGACGAACCCACCCGCCATGCGATGGGCGACTTGGAGCAACTTCGCGATCCAATAGAAAAATGGGGCGGTGGCTTGGCGCTGTGCGTTCAAGCGCTGCCAAAGGGCGCGGCAAAGCATCTGGACAAGATCAGAGACATGGCCCGGCAGGCCCAGTTGCTTCTGGATGGCAACGGCCAACTGCTCGCCCAAGCCCTTGAAGCGATCAACCGGCAGCCGACAGACCAACTTCCAATAATAATGGGCATCTCAAAGACAGGCGATGTAATATACTACAGCGAAGGCTACAGGATTGGGGTCGGCGAACAGGTGCTGAGGGCCATTAGGAGGCTGGAGAAGGATTAGCGCTTGTTCAGTTGTCAACTGTATATTGCCGCTCCATTCCTCTCTTCTTCCCATTCTCTTTCGTCTGCCAAGGCCATTTCGTCCAAGTCGCACGGGGCGGCTGCTAGGTCGTCCACCCACACTCTAAGGCGCGGCCCGCCGTTGATGAGGTCTATGGCTAGGCGCTCATATTCGTATTCGTATGGGAAGTCGCGCCACAGGGCGTAATCGGGGCAAAGCCTGCGGATTGCTTTGAAGAGAAGCGCCACAACGCGCCAAGGCTTGAATGCGTCTGGGCGATAATATGGGCCATCGGTGTGTATTTGGATGCCTTGGCACAATTGGCCAACGTGCTTGTGGAATGTCGGCTCAAACCAGCAGGGCCTCAACACGCAACCCTTTAGCCATTGGGGTGCGGCCCTTTCCATGAACTTAATTATCTCTATAGCGTCTATGTCTGGGGCCCCGCATAGTTCCAACGGGCGCGTTGTGCCTCTGCCCTCGCTCAACGTCGTGCCCTCGATCATCACAGTTCCCGGGTAGGCCCGCGCCATCATAAGGTTTGGGGCATTTGGGCTGGGGTTTATCCAGGCCCTCTCTGTGGTGGGCCATCCGTAGCCCGGGTCAATGTTTGGCTCCCAGCCTTCCATTTCGACAACCTTGTATTCTAAATCCAGCCCTAGCGACTTGACATACCATTTGCCCAATTCGCCCAGTGTAAGCCCGTGGCGCATGGGCATCCTTCCCGCGCCCACAAAACTTTCCCAACTAGGCTCCAGCAAAAGGCCCTCGACATGCCTGCCTATGGGATTTGGCCTGTCCAGCACCCATGCTATTTTTTTGTGCTGCGCGGCTGCCTCTAGGACGTAACGCAGCGTAGTGGCGAATGTATATACGCGGCAGCCCAAGTCTTGAAGGTCAATCAAGATGACGTCGAAACTGTCCATCATTTCTGGGGTTGGCCTGCGGGTGCCGCCATAGAGGCTGAAAATTGGGATGCCGTGGAAGGGGTCGTAATAGTCGGGGGATTCTTCCATATTGTCCTGCTTGTCGCCCTTTAGGCCATGCTGCGGGCCAAATGCGGCTGCAAGATGGATCTCTGGCATATTGGCCAGCGCGTCCAGTGTGTGCGTCAAATCCGCCGCAACAGAGGCAGGGTGTCCCAATAGGGCCACGCGCCTGCCTTCCAGCGGCTTTCGCAGGGAGGGGTCGGAAATTAAGCGGTCAATGCCGAACAACACGCGGGTCACCCACAATCAAAGTAGAAAACAACAGTTCGTGGCAACAATCAGAATAGCGCATCATGCTGAATTGCAGTCAATTGAAAAAAAAACTTGGTATTCTGGAATTGTGTCTGGAGGCATCATGCAGAGCTGCATCAACCCCATCAACCATCTCAACATTGCATCCATCTGCCCGAAGCCCCAAAGGTCGGCCAAGCGCTTTGTTAGGCTGCTGGCGGTTTCGGCGGCCTTGGTCTTTGCCATTTGCTGTGACAAGGGCCAGGCCCCGCCAAACGCATCGGCCAGCATCAGTGGCAAGGCGGACAAGGGGTCGCTCAAACTTTCATACAACAACGATAAACTAGCGGCCTTTGAAATATTCGTGGAAGAAGAGGGCATTCTGCGAAAGCCGGACAAGGGAGAGGTGGAATTGATTAGTACCGCGCAGCAGGGGGAAGTTGTAGGGCAGCGCATGGTGTTCTCGCTGACCAATCCTAGCGCAAAGAGGCTTGTGGTGCGGGGCAGCGTGTTTGGCAGCGTTGAATCTTTCCCCGCAGAAACGCTTGGGGAGGCCCAAAAAAACTTTCCCGTAGTCCGCAACAGCGTGGGGCTCAGCCGGAACTTGCGGAACAACGCCATATACGACCGCAAGTGGGATTGGGTGCTATTTGCGGAAAAATGCGATGAGATGCGAATTGAACCCATATCTGAAACGGCAAAGAAAAACACGTTTTTTTGGGAGTGTTCAGGCGCGGCGGTGGAGCTTACATTCATGCCGCGCTACTACCAAAAGCACAAAAACCTAAAGCACTTTGAGCCTTGGAAGCAGGCTATACGCAAGGATTCCATCACTGGCTGGTGTTCGTGGTGGGCATATAGGACGGGCTTCACCGAAAAAGAGCTTGGCGAGATATTGGAAGTTTTTTCAGAAAAAAAATTGGCCGACTTTGGATATAGGTGGATCCAGATAGACGACACATTCCAAGGTGGTAGCGGAACTCCAGAGAGCTGGACGATATGGAACGACAAGTTTCCATCGGGCATGAAGGGGTATGCAGAGCGCGTCCGCGCAGCGGGCTTTGAGCCAGCCATTTGGATAGGCGCGTTTTTTAGAGACGCAGAAATTGTGAAAAAAAATCCAGAATGGTTCATCAGAAATGCAAGCGGCGAGGCAATCAAGGGGCCTTGGCTCGACTATGGCATAGACGCAACAAACCCCATTGCAGCAAAAACGCTTGTGTCTCCAACATACAAAGCTATCCAAGATGCGGGGTTCACGTATGTGAAGATTGACACGCTGAGGCACCTGCTTTACGACGGGATAAATGTGGCCAAGGGATATGGCTCGGACAGGGGCCTTGGCGCAGACGACATATTTAGGGCGTATCTATCCAACGCGAGGCAGGGGCTTGGGTCAGATACATTTTTGCTGGCGTGTTGGGGCATTCTGCCCGAGGCCATTGGTTTTGCGGACGGCTGCCGCCTTGGGGGTGACGGCTTTGGCCCGGCCACGATGCAGCAGTACAACTCTTGGAATGGAATTGTGTGGCGCAACGACCCCGACCACTGCGACATTTTCCCAACAACGCAGGGCGCTGATGCGGGCAATGTCACTAAAACAAAAGATGTGGATGGGCGGCCCGCCGACACCATTTTGCGCCCGACGCTGGCGTCGCTGTCTGGCTCCATGCTGATGCTGAGCGACCGCGCAGACGTTTATAGAAAAGATGCAAACCTAGAGGGGCTAAAAAGGGCGGCTCCAGTTTTATTCACTGTGCCGGGCCAGCTTTACGACTTTGACCCAAGCAAGTCGGACAACGTGATAGCGCTGAACCGCGCAGACGTGGTGCAGGGCGGCCCACCGTCGCCCATAGACGCGGATCAGGAGGGCAGGGTATGTCCTTGGTGGATGCTGGAGATAAATAGGCCATTTGAAAATTGGGCCGTGCTAGGCAGGATGAATTGGTCTGCGAATGAATTTGCCGCCGAGCAAGTAAAATTTTCTGATATTGGCTTGGCATCCGAGGCGGAATATTTGGTCTATGAATATTGGACAAAACAATTCCTTGGTGTTTGCAAGGGCGCATTCCTTGCGCCGCCGTTGAATCCAAAGGGCACGCAGATATTTGCCATCCGCGAAGTCAAGGGCAATCCCCAGGTTCTTTCCACCAGCAGGCACATAAGCCAAGGTGGGCACGACTTGGATTTTGCCCAGTGGGACCCCCGAGCATTTTCGTTGGCCGGGCTTTCCAAAGTGGTCGGCGGAGACCCTTATGAAATCACCGTCTATGCGCCATCTGGCTACAAACTGAAAGATTCGCGCCCATCGGGTGCCGTCGCTGATGGGGAGCTGGTTAAATTGGCCATCCAGCCAGAAAAAACTGGTGAGATTAGGTGGGAGATATACTTTTCCAAGTGAGCCGATGGTGCTTGGTTTACTCTCTGCCGCCCTTTCTAATCCTGTCCATCTCCCTTTTGGCGTCCCTTTCCTTGATGGCCTCGCGCTTGTCCGCCTTGGACTTGCCCTCAGCCAGCGCTATCTTTACCTTGATCTTGCCCCTGGCGTTTAGGTAAATCGCCAATGGGATTATGGTCAGGCCCTTTCGCTCTGACTTTGCGATTATCCGCTTAATTTCTTCTTTTTTCAGCAGTAGCTTGCGGGGCCTCAAGGGTTCGTGGTTGGCGTAGGTGCCAAATTCGTAAACGGCTATGTTGGCCTGTTTCATCCATAGTTCGCCGGAAATGATGTCCACAAAAGCGTCTTGCAGGTTCCCCTTGCCGCTCCTAAGGCTCTTGACCTCGGTGCCCAGCAGGGCGAGCCCGGCCTCCCAAGTGTCTAGCACTTGGTAGTTGTGGAACGCCTTGCGGTTGCGTACTAAATCTCCTGACATTCATACAGTCTAGGGTAGTTGGGAGGGTATAACAATTGACAATTGTTACTTGTTATCAGTCTTGACTTTCAGCTTTCCCCATTTTTCAGCAAGCGCGTTGAACCCGTGTTTTTTCGCTATTTCTGCGGCCTTGGCAAAGACTTGTTCTGATTTGGAATTGTTATGGTACGCATCCACGATTTGTTCTGCGTCGGCCATTCTGCCTGTGGCTATATATGATTCCAGCAGGGGTTCAACCACATTTGCCCACACGCTGATGGCGGACAATAGCTCCCCGTACTCTGTGGCCTTGCCCTCTGGATTCAGGAAGCGGACAATCTCCAGCCAAAATGGCTCGGCGATGCCGATTATCCTCTCCCAGCCGCCAGTGCGCCGCAAGTGCCAAAAAAGTAGGTTCCTGACAGGTTCTGGCGGCCATGATCCTAAACCGGGGAAGGGCCGCAGCGGTTCTAATTCGTCCAGCAGGTCTATTATCGAGCGGTCAGTCTTTAACGCAATCCAAGTGTCCCACAGCCCCAAATTCGATGGCTCATCTTTTAGGGCATCTTCAACCTTGGATGCAAAGCGGTTGGCCATTTTCTTTAGTTTTGGGCTGTGCTTTAGTGTGTCTGGCAACAGCGACCGGAGTTGGTAAAAAAAGCCTTGATCCAGCATTTTTGGTGCAGTGCCATTAAATGTGCGCTCGTATTCGGACCAGATGGCTTCGTCGTCCGAATCGCCCAGCAATGGCGCGTCGCCGTCCTCATAATCTGGAACGGCGTCGCCCACGGCAACAGTGAAACCGTTTATGGTCCAATTGCCGCTGTTGAATCTCGGAGGCCCTGGCGGCGGTTTGATCTTGAGGGCCCTGAACGCGCGAATGTCGCATTGGTATTTTAGCTCGTCCAATAGCTCCATCTGGGCTTCCATGAGCTCTGGGCGTTGCCTGATAATCTGCTTCAATATTTCTATTCGCGGGCGGATGGACGCGCTGCCAAGCGCCTTTAGTATGTCTTCTGGCGAGGGGACGCCTGCGCCTTCAGCCGCTACCTGCCCCACTGAGTCCACGAATGCCCAGCGCTCGGCGTCTGCCTTCCAGCCCTGTTGTTCGCTCAGGGCTTTGCCGATGAGGTCGTCTTCGTCCGTCGTTGTCTGAGCAAGCCTGTAGAGGCTGTAGGGCAATATCCTTTCGTCTGCCATTACGCTTTCTAGCGCCTGCTTGGCCTCATCTACCTTGCCTTCTGGGGCGACGGCTACCACGGCTCCGCACTTTTCCTTTCCGAGCGCTTTTTGCAGGTTCTGAAACGTCCGATAGCCCATTGATGCGGAAGGTTCGTGCGTTTGGGCGCACAGTGCGGCAAACGACAAAAGAGCCAAAACGAAAAATCGCGTCATTTCATTTTCCCCCATTCTTCTGCCAAGTCTTTTCTGTTGCACTTGATCGCTAA
Source organism: Holophagales bacterium (assembly GCA_031281385.1). The sequence goes on along the minus strand of JAITFL010000162.1, from coordinate 5,199 downwards.
TTCTATGCATTTGTCTATCATGTGGCGGGTTTCCTGGCTTGCCATGATGGCTTGCACAAATTCCCAGGCTTCGGGCGTGGAGGCGGTTTGCAGCATGGATTCCAGCAGCGGCGCATAGTTGATGTCCCAATTCACTTGCCGATGTATTCTGGTTGCTGAAGTGTGCTGGCTGTCCCATTTCGCTTGGCCCTTCATGTCACCCCAAAAATCGTCCAATAGGCTCCTGACCAGTGCCCAGTCGCTGCTTTCCCTGGCGTTTTTTACAAGGGTGTTTATTACGGCTCTTGGCGGCCACTCGATCCGCAGTTCCGGCGGTATGTCGGGCAGGCCGTTGACGAACGCCCCCCTTTGCCTTCCGGTCAACTGCGTCATGTAGAGCCAGAGGTCCCAGCAAGTTACGCTGCCGGGGTAGGCCATCAGCATATCCTCTACTTTTGGCAGATGGCGGATATACACAGCGATCATGGTTGGGCTGCATACCTCCAAGGGCGTGTAGTTCACCGGGTCTCCCATCGAATAAGGATAGTTGGGCCATGTTCCGTCCGTAAACACTTTGTCAAGTTCTTGGGCGTAGGGTCCCCAGATGGCCAAGTCATCCCGCTGGTCAAGTCGTTTCGACTTGAAAGAGCTGATGTCGGGGAAATCGTCTCCTCTGGTCATATAGCTGTTGATTTCGCCGTCATCCATGAGTTCGCCCAATGACTTGAATTCTATGTCGAGTTTTTTTCGAGTCTGCTTGATGGCTTTTGATCGCAGCAGCCTCATTAGCTCGGCTCGCGCCTCTATACTGCTGGGGTATTTTTTTAGGAAATCGCGCAGTGTTTTTACGGGCGACTGGATGTTGGCCTTGTTGAGGGTTTCAAGCGCCTGCGCCGCAGTGGGCAGCGCTTCGCCTTTGGCTAACAGCTTGCCCGAGGGCGCGAACAGGGCCCACCCTGGCTTTGATATGTCAATGAATTTGCTTGCGTAGGTATATACCGCGCCGGGCTTTGCGGGGTTGGGATTGAGAGGGTATTTGCCAATTGCGTATTCGACCAATTCGGGCCCGTTCAGCAGTTGCCTGGCCTTGTTGAATATTTCGTGATCTTTGGGGGCAATTGTGACAAAGGCTGCTGTGCGCTCCCTAAAAGTGAAGCCGCCGGGTTCGTTTGGCTGCTGGGGTGCCGCGATAAGGGCTGGAAGGGCGAAAATGGCTGTGATTGACATTGTTTGGCATCTCCACATGGGTACCCACCATTTGAATTTTACATGTTTTTGTAGCCCAAAGAAGTTGATTTGGCGGGCGGCTCGAAAAATCCTCAATTCTGCGGTATTCTAAAAGGTTCAGAGTCTAAATAGAAATTGGAGTTGCCATGCTTCGCGATTTCAGAAAAGTGTTTAAGAGCAGCCAGGGTTTGACAGGCGGCTTGATGCTCATCCTCTCGGTTGGGCTTTTGGCCTATCTGGGCACGGCCTTTAGAACTACGCACCCCGACTCGCCGGAGGTGGTGCTGGCGCGGGTGTACGGGCGCGACATAAGGCGGCGCGAGGTAAACGACGCCATGAGGCGCATGATGCAGCAGTTCGGCCAGCAAGACAACATGGATCAAATCCTGCCATTCATCCAGCAGCAGGCATTGGGCCAGTTGATGAACCTGCGCCTGACAGAAGAGCTGGCCGACAGGCATGGCGTGGTGGTTACAGATTCGGAGCTGCGCGACGCATTGGCCGCCGAGCTAAAATCTATCCCAATAATGAAAGACCCAAAGGGCCACCTTTTGCCAACAGAAGAGATCAAAAGCATACTGGCCCGCTACTTCAACCTTTCGCTAAAGAACTTTGAGGACAGCACAAAGAGCCGCCTGATAATGGACAAGCTGTACGACAATGCCGCCGCCTTGGTGCCTGTGGACGAGGCTTGGCTTGAGATCGAAAATAGAGTGCGAAACGAAAAGATGTCCATCGAATATGTGGCGCTAAAGCCAGACGAAGCGTCTGTGGCCGACCCTGGCGACGAGGCGCTGGAGACGTACCTAAAAGCATCTGGCGACAGATTTCAGGCTGGCGCTCGACGAGTGTTGCAGATCGTCACCATCGAACCCAGCTTTTTTGGCGATTCCCTTGCCCCCGAAGAGGAGGTGCTAAAAATCGCCTATGAATCAAAAAAGAATAGCTACATCGAACTAAAGGCCAGCCACATCTTGATTAGGGGGACTACTCCCGATGAGATAAAGGCCGCACAGGAAAAAATTTTGAAGATCAGGGCCAGGCTGATGGCCGGGGCCAACTTTGCCAAAGTGGCAGAAGAAGAGAGCGAAGACCCAAGCGCGAAAGCCAACTATGGCGACCTTGGCTGGTTCAGGGATGGCACCATGGACAAAGGGTTTTGGGATGGCGCGTTTGCGCTCAAAAAGGGCGAGATCAGCGGCCCTGTCCAGAGCATGTACGGCCTGCACCTTATCAAACTAGAGGATCGCAGAGAAAAGACGTTTGAAGAAGCAAAAAGGGAACTGGCCTCAGAGATAGCCAACGAAAGATTTTCGGCCAAGGCGAAAGAAAGGCTAGAGCAGCTTCGCAAAAGGGCAGGGGGCAAAGGGGACTTGGGCGCCGCCGCTAAGGACTTGGGCCTAAAAGCCACGCTCAGCGAGCCTTTTGTGCAAAACGCGACAAATGTCCCAGGGCTTGAAGGAGTCCAGTACGCCGCAATGGAAGCCTTTGACATGAAAGTGGGCCAAGTCTCCAAAGTGGTTTCCGCGCCAGGCCGCTTCTTGGTCTATCGAGTGCAGAAAGAGCTGCCCATCGCAGTGCCCCCGCTGAAAGAAATAAGGGACAAGGTTTTGAGCGGATTTAGGAGCGAAGCCGCCCGCTCATTGCTGGCCGCAAAAATCATCCTTGCAAATAGCGACCTAAAATCATTGGGCGAACCAGAGACCAAGAAAGACGTGGCGCTTGCCGACATCAGCGAGCTAGAGGGCAACCCAAGGGCCAGGCAGGCCATTTTGGACGCCCAGGTGGGTGCCCAGGCCGGGCCGATATGGGCGAACAACGAGACACTGTGGGCAATAATAGTCACAGATAGGACACCGGCCCCGCCCCTCACGCTGGAAAAGCGTTCAGAACTCATCAAGGATTTGCAGGGCAGGGAATCCAGAAAACTGATTGGCGCCGAGCTGGATGACTTAAAGTCCAAGGGCGCAATGCGCCGCGGCTTCAACAGCCTATGGGGACGGATCAATGGCATTTACATCAACGAAGAAGCAATAGCCAGAGGCGGGCGGAATGTTGATGTTGACTAGGAGCTGCGTGGCATCTGGCTGCAAAACTGGGTGCTGAACGAAGTACTACCCCAGCTTGCAAACCATTCATCGAAGCCATATCCATGTATCTGCCCGTACGTAGGGCGGTGGACGAAACGAGTATAAGGGGTCTGGGGAGTAGCGAGGGTTCGACGCGCATGCGCGGCGGGTCCGAGCGAATCCCCAGTTAGCATCCGGGAGGCTTTTCCAAGCCCCGGCACACAACGCAACAGGCCGCAAGATGCTCGTCCCGAGCTCAAGCGGCGAATGACCTCGCCGCGTCATCAATCGGCATTTATATGGCGCGGCGAAAAATCTCCAAAAGCGCGAATGCGCTAGGAGGCGCGAGTGGAATGGAGCGAGCGGCGCCAGCCGGGAGCGGATATGGAATGCTGCGCCTCAACAGGCTACTCCCGCGCAGCGGCCCGCAACCAATTTTATATCCACTTAGCTTCCGGCCAGACTTCACGACCCGGCGCATGACAAGGCAAGTTGTCGGGCCGCGAACCCGAGCGCGAAAGGTACGCGCCGGGCAAATAACCCCGCCGGGCACCCATTCCGCCCGATGATACCGCCGGGCCAATGGTCCAGCGCCTGTGCCAACTCCACGGCCACGGGCGGGATGCATCAAGTCGCCAGGCCAATGTTTCGAGCGCAAAAGATATGCGCCGGTGGACGGGCCTGTCTGGTGCTCATGCCACGCTAAGGAGTTACTCGGCGCGGAAGAAGGCTCCGGGCGGACGGCCTCGCCGCTTTCTGAATCGGTGCGGTAGGGCCAAATCCTATCGCTGATGTGGTAAATGCAAGATGCAGAGCCGCTTGCAGCAGCGGTTTCCATCTTGCAGCTTGTATTTTGTAAGTTGTAATTGATATAGGGCTGCGGGGCGCAAAAGCTGGGAGTAAAGGTGTAGCTGCCGGCGACAGGCCAGTTAATCCCTTCGCCCTGTGGCTTGGCTTTGGGCTTGCGGCTGCGCGGCTTGGCCCTGGCGCTTGGGGGGCCGCCTGCCTTGGCCCGTTTGGGCCGCCCGCTTTTCGCTTCCGTCATTCCAAAGTCAGCCATGGCAATCGCCGCGGCGCTGTCTGGCATGTCAAACACGCCATCGTCGGGGCGGTATTCGACGCCGTGGATGGAAATCGAGAGTATCGTGGGGTGTGTGAGTAGCATGAAAAATCTCCTTTACCCAAATATCGGCCCCCAAGCCGCGCCCCGCCACCACCGCCCGCGCCACATCCGCCTTGGTTCGGCTACATTCGGTTACATTTGCTTATTCAATTTCGCCTTGCAAGCGGCAGGCTGACTCCCCTGAAACCTGCCCACTCGCTATTCCATCGTGCAGAATGGCGCCCGGCTGGGGTATTTACTCGGCGTATATCTTTCGCGCTCGGGATGGTAGCCCGGTGACTTGGTTCGTTTCGCGCCGATTCGTGGAGCCCTGGCATTTCTCTAGTTCGTTGCGCCTGATTCTATCTTTCGTGCTCGGGTTCACAACCCGGCAACTTGCTTCGTTTCGCGCCGGTTCATGGAGCCCGCCCTAATGCTTAACTGGGGAACTCGCTTGTTGCATCGCTCGCAGGCTCGCGCTGCTCCGCTCGCTCCCCAGACCCCGGGTACTCGCCTCGCCTACTGCCCTATGTAGGGGCGGATACATGGGCACGACTCCGATGAGCGGGTGGGTACTCGGGATGGCTCCGATGGGGGGGCGGACGGTTGGGGGGTGGCTTCGATGAGCGGACGACAATATGGGAGATGGCTGTGAGGTAGGCTTACCAAGTTGGGAAATTACCCCGTTCAGCGCCAGGTTTTGTCGGCGCTGGCTTCGGGGTGGGCGATACAGGCGGGAAGAACGTCCCACCGGCGTCACGCGCTCAATCCGAATTAAAAAATCAGCGCGGGCGCCAGCCCGCCGCCACAATTGTCAATTGT
>JAITFL010000161.1 GCA_031281385.1 Holophagales bacterium | reverse complement strand
CCCGCCGTTCTGTCCTGTTTTGGTCTGTTGCTGACAATGATTTGTTCATTTTTTCCCTCCTTGGGAATTGTTGTTATTGGTGGGGTTACGAGTTTGTGGAATCAAGTATATAGTTCCCTTTGTGATGTATATAAGCATTTGTCTGACTACATTAATACCGAAAAATAAGGCACTGCCCAATTATTAAGTTTTTCAGCATACCTATCAATTAAATCAGCATTTGAGTTCAACACTGTTCTATAGCGCACTTTCAAATCTTCTTTATGAGGAACCAGATAAAGTTTAAGCGATTTAGCATCTTTTTCTTCATTCACGTGAAACGGTGAATTGACACTACGATAAAGAAACCCAGCTCCTTGTATAACACCACAGTTTACGCAATGATTTGCATAGTAACTCGATTTAGTAGATTTTGAATAATCATAATAATAATTGTATTCATCTTTCAAATAACCAAGCATCATATTATGTAATGGAAATGGTTCCAACTTGTAAACAAGTTTAACTTCATTTTGGTTTTCATTAGTGCCATATCCTCCAATCCAATCATTTGGAAATATATTGTAAAATTTTAATAAAAAAGCAATTACATTTGTTTGTTACATTTAAAACATGTATGGTTCCCTACTACTATATAATAATTGTTAAACAAAATAGTACACTCATCTTCATCTTCATCCAAAATCCATTTTTCAAAAATTAAATATTTCTCCTTGTCTTTCACAAACCATTGTTCTCTGCCATCATGCCAGCAGGCACCTAGAGATTCTATCTCATCGTATTCAGCGTGGGGGATTTTCAAAAAAAGCATTTGAGTTATTCTTTCTCAAAAAATATCTTGCCTTATTAATATTACTTCATTTTGAGATGGACTATCACGTTTCTTTCGACTGAAGCAACGAATCCTTTGCCGCCTCTTTCACGGCGGCAACACGGGTTCAAATCCCGTTAGCCCTACCAGCAGCAGCAAGCATCTTCAAGGATTCAGCTTCGCGAATACCCTGAAATGCTTGCTTTTTTGTTTTTTTGTGAGTGTTTGCAGTGGTTTGGCGGGCAAATGGACGATGTAAAGTACACAAAAAGTACACGATGCGCTCTCGCTCAATGATGTCTAACGCTGTCCAATAGTGTGTAAATATGCGCCTACACTTGATCTATGCGTTATCTGCCCACGTCATTGCTAAGGACACCAGATCGCAATGCCGCGCTGGTGCTTCAATTGGGTTTGAAATCTGATTGCCAAAGGGTCGCATTTGAAACGCAACCCTTTGGCAAATGCTGTGTTGGCGGTTAGATCGGCCTATGCCCCAGCATGGGCGTGGACGGCGAAAGCCTTGGTGACTCTAGCCATTGACTCAAGGCTAGGCGGGGGGGCCTCTCCGCCCTGCGCGAACATCCCACATAGCTCCAAGCGGCCAATTCCCGTCTCCTTCGCAAGCTGGTTGATGGTTCGCGCCTTTGCAGCGTCAGCAAGAGCAATGGCGAAGAAGCTGGCATCGCACTCGCCCTCTTCTATGTCCTGCCTGACGCCTTCCAAGAATTCTTTGATCTCTTCTTCGGTGTCCAGCGACTCAAGGATGTTGAAACGCCTGAATGTCACCATTTTTTCTCCCCTTCGGCTTCTTTCTTGATCTTTATGGCCCATGCAAGGTCGCCTTGCTGTGTGCTCTTGTCTCCGCCAACCAGCACCAAGTAAAGCGTCTCCCCCCGCTGGCAGTAGTATATCCGATAGCCGGGGCCGTAGTCTATCTTCATTTCTGAAACACCCTCGGCGATATTTACTCTTCCCTTCCCAAAATTGCCGTTCTCGGCCCTCCAGATGCGTCTCCTTATCAGCCTGGCGCCTCGTTTGTCTGTCAGGTGTTCTAGCCAGTCACTGAATATGTCGGTCTGCTGGAATTCGTTTTTTTGCCCCTCGTCCACTTGCGCCCTCTGATCTTCATTCTATCCGGTATTGCGTGAGTTTCAGCGCTGCCAGTTCCCGCTCCGGTTCCGACAGCTTGGCTTTGATGTCCATCTTCTGGAAGTACATCGGCGGGGGCATGACCTCATCTGTGGGGCGCCAAGGCATGGCATTGATAGATCCCAAGATCAGCTCACGCGGGTCTGCCACTCTATGCTCAAAACAGTCCAGCCAGTCTCCTATGAGCCATGCGGCTTCCAATTTGGGAGTTTCGGACTGGCGTGGAATCAACTGGACTCATTAGAACACCCACGCGCCGAGTAGCCGCTGGCGAAGCCGGCGGCGGATCGGCAGCGTGGGGGGATGGTTTTTTTGACCCGGGCTGGCCGAGGGAGCAAGGAGCGCACGGGCGCGGTAGCGGAGGCCGGAAGGAGGATCAAAAAAGGTGGGAAGGGTCTGGGCTTCCCAAGGCGCCGGGCGCCCATCGGGTGGTGGCCGTAGCGAAGCGCAAAGTGCGCGAGGCAGAGAGCGAGGCGGGCCCGGGTCCAGCAAGCAAGGCCCTCGCCGCGCACCAAAGAAAAAAAGGAAAGAGGGGAGCCGCTGCCCTAAACTCTCACTGCCAAATTGCATTTGGCTAAATGCAATTTGGAGGCTGCCCCCGTGGGGGTACCCCATGCGTGAAGAATCCCCCGCCCGGCATCACGCGCCCAACCCGCTGCTGACGGCTAATTCCCCGCCCAACGCTTGGCGCATTCGGCTCCCATCTGGACGCTGAGCCGAGGGGCTTGGGCGGATAGGCTAGCACCGACTAGGCAAACCACTAACGTGGCGCCAATTAATGTCGCTTTCATTTTGGATTCCAATCCAAATATATGTTAATTATTGGCCTTCAAGTGTGCCGTAGGCCTACTTCTTGATGACATCCGCGACAAATGCGTTGTGGACTTGCTTGGTCTCTTTGTCTTGGACAAAGATCACGACTTTTAGGCCATTTCTGTCAATTTTGTTTCTCTTGGGCGACCACTTGAAATCCGGCCTCCTGACCTGCATGGTCTTTTCGTACTCATTCAAATACGCATCTGCGGCTTTTTCGGATTCGGCGATGTTGAAAGTGGCCGTCGCTTTTGCGGCGGATTTCACAGTCGCAAAGTCCCGCACCACCATCTTGTGCAGGGCCAACCCATTGCCGCCCTTGTGCTTTTCTTCTGGCTGAACCAGCACCACGTTGTAATCGGCGTTTTTGATCACCTTGGAAAACTCGCAGTCAACCGTCACTTTGTCGCCATCCAGCTTGGCGTTTGCCTTTATAGTCAGGCCAGGAGCCTCGGCCATCGCGGCATCTATGGTTTTTTTGACCTCATCGAACAGGCCCTTTGCATGCTGCCTGAAACCGCCATTTGAGACTTTGTTCCCACCGTCTATCACTCTGGTTGGGGTGCTATTGACTGTGTAATAGTCCTGCCTCTTCTTGGTGGCGGGATTCATCATTGGGTCGGGGCCTGGTATGGGCAGATGGTATTCGAGTATTGCAAGGTACTTCGATGGATAGCTCTCGATGAACCCGTCAAACGCAAAATCGGCCCCCACGCAGGGCGGACATTCTGAGCCAGTGAACAGTTCGGCCAAAACCGTCCTGCCCTTCCAGTCGGCGGGGGCCACAAAAGCTGGCGGATGGAATGGCAGCGCGGCTTGCCTGCGCTCTAATTCCGCATCGAAATTGGAAGCGTCCCCATTTATTTTTGCAAATAGAGGCCTAGCCTTTTCAGCGGCGGCTTTGTCGCCCCCAACGGCTGCGCCGAAAAAGGCTTCCAGCGCGTCTTTGTCGGGGTTGATGCTCAAGTAGGTCTCGCCGAGCAGATTGTAGTACTCTGTGCTGCCCCCCTGCGATTTTTCATACGCATAGAGGGAGGCTAGGGCGCCTTTGGCGTTGCTGCTTTGAAGTTGGATTCTGGCTATGGGAAGTTCAAAGAAAGATTTTACATACTCCATAGACTCTTCGCGATCTTCTTCTTTGATCTGGTTCAGCACTTCAGATTCTTTGAGCAATTCGATGGCTTGGGCCTGATAGTCCCAGAACGCCTTTAAGACTTCGTCCTTTGGGAACGAGTCAAATTTTGGGTGCCTCATGATGGGTTGGACGGCCCCTGTGACCCTGATTAAACGGTTTTTTGGCTTGGCGTCGGCGATAAATTCTTTTTGCACCGAAAGTACCTCGTCAAGGCTGTTGGCAAGGTTGGTCTTAGCCGCCATCAGCTCGGAGTCGTATACCGGGGCATACGGGCTGTCTGGGTTGGCGGCTTTGAGCCGCTCGAACTCCTTGATGCGCTCGTTGAGGTCGGTTATCTGGGTTGCGGCCGTAATTTCGGTTTGCTGAATGGCCCGATCAATGTTGCCGATGATCGTGCTGTTGGGGTATGCCGCCTTGAGGCGGTTCAGTTCTTTGAGGCGATCGGCAAGGCCGGCTATTCGGCTTGCGGCCTGCAGTTCGGCTTGTTCAGGCGGAGCCTGTTGCTGCTGCTGGGCTTGGGCGGATAGGCCAAGGCTCAGGCACAGCGCCAAGGCGGGAAGGAAGGTGTGGTATTTCATGTGGTGCTCCTATAGTTGCGCCGCATCCAAGCGGCGATTGGGTCAACAGGGCAAAGAACATTCTAGGATTATTTATAGCAAGTTTTTTAGACATCGGCGGTTGCTCATCCGCTGCCGATTCGCTGGCGAACGGGCAGCTTATCCATAGTGAGTCGCCAAGCAAAATTTACAAATGCCCTCTTGACAAAACACATAAAATGATTTCTACTGTATACTGATTGAGTATTCAATCAAAGAACGGAGGGTCATTTCATGCCAAGAACAAAAGAGAAATGTGCTGAAATGAAAGAAGCTTCTAAGGAAAAAATCACATCGGCTGCGCTTAAACTTTTTGCGGATAAGGGACTTGCTGCAACAAGCACACAGGACATTGCAAAAGCCGCAGACGTTAGCATGGGGCTGATGTACAGTCATTACAAATCCAAAGAGGAACTGTTCACAAGCCTAATCGAACAGGCGGCGGCAGGGCTTCACCGCATGACGGACAGCATGGACGCGGCTGAAAATCCCGCTGAAATGATGGAGGGCATTGCCGCTGAAACTGTGGCGGATTTGGAGAGCGGCGAGGATTTCTTGAACATGATGATGTTGATCACGCAAGGATTGATGGCGGGAAGCGGCGCAGTTTGCGAAAAAATCAACGAAGCGGATATGAAAGCGATTGCTGCCGCTGAAAGGCTGATAAAGCACGGACAGGATATAGGCGTTTTCGGCGCAGGAAACCCTCGTGAGATGGCGGTGTTCTTTTTCGCAAACATACAGGGACTTGCCATGTTGAAATGTGCGTTAGGCGAGCATTTCAGAACGCCGTCCGCGGAAATTCTGACGGCATTTTTATATAGGGGGTTGCCAAAATGAGCGATACAATGATTCATGTAGAAGGCCTTACAAAATTCTATGGCAAAGCGTCCGTTTTGAAAGGTGTGGATTTCGACGTTCACAAAGGCTCGGTATTTTGTCTGCTTGGCTCTAATGGTGCAGGGAAAACAACGATCATCCGAATCCTTGCCACGCTGATTAAGCCGAACGGCGGCAAAGCGCAAGTTTGCGGCTATGATGTGGTGAAAGAAGCCGGACAGGTGCGCCGACATATCAGTCTTACGGGACAATACGCGGCGGTAGACGAGCTGCTGACTGCTCGTGAAAATCTCATTATGACCGGACAACTGTTCCATATGAAGGATAGTAAGCACCGAGCGAATGAATTACTGGCGCAATTCAACTTGCAAAATGATGGCGACAAAAAAGTGTCAGCCTATTCGGGTGGTATGCGTCGTCGGTTGGATATTGCCATGAGCTTGGCCGGGAATCCCGAAGTCATCTTTTTGGACGAGCCGACGACAGGGCTTGACCCGCAGAATCGGATTGAAATGTGGAATATCGTCAAGAACCTTGTGGCAAGCGGTACAACCATTTTTCTCACCACGCAATATTTAGAGGAAGCCGAACGATTGGCTGATACTATCGCTGTGTTACATGAGGGGAAAATCGTTACACAGGGAACGCCGGACGAATTGAAGTCCCGTGTACATGAGTGCCGAATCCTTTTTCGTTTTGCGGATGTACAGCAATTACAGACGGCAATAGAACGCCTATCGGATTGTGTGACTGAAGCGGATGATAACGCTCTTACCCTGTCTGTTCGGGCAGACGGCAGCGTGTCCGCTGTCGCGACGATTATCAGTCATTTGGACGGTCTTGATGTTATCGGCATGGAGCAAAAATCCGCAAGCCTTGAAGACGTCTTTTTGAAACTCATTGAAACGGAGGGCAAATAAATGAAACAAATTCAATTTCTACTGACCGACAGCTTTATTTTAAGCAAGCGCGAAACAAAGCATTTGACGCGCAGATCAGACACGATGATGACTACGGTTATTCTTCCGATGATCCTTCTTCTGCTGTTCAATTACCTGTTCGGTGGCGCAATGGGTATCGCTTTGGGCGGCGGGAATTATTTAGAATATATGCTGCCTGGAATCTTGCTTATGACGATTGGATATTGCGCGACCACGACCGCCACAGGAGTAAATGGCGACGTGGATAAAGGTGTTGTGGAACGCTTCAAAAGTATGCCAATATCGCGCCCCGCTTATATCATCGGGCATATTATCGCCGCATTGATACGCAATGCGGTTGCAATGGCGGTTGTAATTGGTTTGGCATTTTTAATCGGGTTTCATTCTGCTGCCGGATTTGGCGGATGGCTCGCGGCGCTCGGCATTTTTCTTTTATTCGCCTTTGCGCTCTCCGCATTGGCTATCCTGATGGGACTGGGGGCCTCCAGCCCAGAAGGAGCAAGCTCGTATGGTATGCCACTCATGTTTTTGCCCTACTTCACGGGAGCGTTTGTGCCGATTAAAACAATGCCGAAAGCATTACAAGTTTTTTGCACCCATCAGCCGGTAAATGTCGTTTGGGAAACGGTCAGCGGACTTTTGCAGGGCAACGCAGATGTTAGCTTTGTAGGCACGCTTTTATGGTGCGGTGGGATAATAGCGGTTTCCCTTATACTCGGTGGGATGATTTTTGCGAGAAAAACAGCGAAGTGATACAAAGGAGGTGACTGCGCCATGCAACGACAAAATACTGCTGACACATTGGGCGGCGTAGTCAAAGGCAACCGAAAAGCGAAAAATCTAACCCGCGAACAGTTAGCGCAAATATTGGACGTCAGCCCACGGCAAAGGGGGGAGAGCGGGCAACCTGGGGGGGGAAGGCTATCTGGCCCGCTTCTTGGCAATGGGCTTTGGCTTCCTAGCGCTTTTCTTGGAGGCTGGCTTGCGGCCGTGCGTCTGCTTGGCCTTTGTCGGCTTGGGCACTGGCTTCGCTTTCTTCTTGGGTCTGGGCGCGGCCTTGGGTGGGGCTGGCTTCCGCTTCGGCTTCGGGATTTCCTCTATGGCCGCTTGGAGCAGCTTCTTCTGGTGGCTCGCCGCCAGCTCATAGACTGATTCCTGCCTGACGCTCCGCCCGTTGAAAACGAATGTTGGGTTTATCCAGCAGTGCCCTTCAACTGATGGTTAGCCCCATCTTGGATCACCGCCTCTAGGTGGGGTCGGGTCTTTCTCCACGGGTTTCGATTTGGGCGTGGCCCTAGGTGGTTGCGGGGGCTTCGGCCTTGCTGGTGGAATCGGCGGTGGGGTCGGCCTTGGTCTCTGTGGCTGCTCCGTGGGCTTCGGCTCTGGCGCTGGCGGCTTGGGGGGCTGCCCCTTTTGTTCTTTCTGGGCTTTCGCTATCCTCTCCGCTTCTATCCTCGCTGCTTCCTGTTGGGCTGCCAAGTCGGCTCTGGCTGCGGTGGCGGCATCGTCTTTGGCTTTTTTCCATTCGGGGTTTTGTAGTTCTATCCCGTGTTTCAGGGCAATCGCCACTGCCCTGTCGATGTATTCTTGGGAGCCGCGAGATATTTGGTTTTTCCCCCATTTTGCCTGCCCCAGCTGTAGCGCGGCCAATATATCGTCGTTTGATGGGTATGTGCTCTTCAGGACTATTTTGTTCCCCCTGTCCACAAAGGCCAGATCGTCCTTTATAGGGCTTTGTTTCCTGAAGTAGTAGACAATGTTGCCTTTCTGGACTGGCTCATAGGCTCTCAGGTCTTTTAGGTCTTCCAAGTTTTCTGGTGGTTTTGCTGGCCGCCTTGGGGCCGGGGCTGATGAGGCGAGGCTGGCCGTTTCCTTTGCTTTGGGTGGGGTCGGGCGCAGCTTGAGGATTTCAGGGGCTTTTTTCGCATTTTCGTATTCTCGGCTCAGCGCTGCCGATTCCATTTTCTGTTTCTCCCTGAGTGCCAGTAACGCCACTGCCTTGTCGAAGGCCAGTTGGCTCTTCTTGGCCCTCCAGTCCGGGGACTTGCCTATCTCTTTCTGCTTCTCCCTGGCGGATTCAAATATCTTGTCCCTCTCCCTCTTGTGCCTCTCCTTCATGTCTGAGCGTTTCTTCCCATTCTCTTTTCTGAGCCTCCCAACGGCCTCTCTGTAGGGTTCCCAATTGGGCAATGGATGCTGCACTGCCTCTGGCGTCTTTTCCTGCTTGGGCGTGGGCTTGGTTTTTGTATGATCTCGGTGATAGTCGGGGAAATGATCTGGTATCGGTTTGCCGAATCGCTTCTCCAGCGTTTTGGAAGAGCATTTCCTGTCAAGGCCGCTGAGTTTGAGTTCCACTTGCGCGTCTTCGATGATGAGCAGTGCGCCGCTGCCTTTCCTGTAAATTGTCCCGCCCAGTTTTTTGCAATTGGCCTGGGCTTCATCCCAATCTTTGGCTTGCGCGATGGCTCGGACAAATCCCTTGTCGATGGCTTTTCGGTACTCGCTGGGTTCTCCAGAGTGGACTTCCATGTCCTGCGCGGCTTGGCTCTGGCGCGGCTTGTCCTGGTAGATCACCTTTTCCCCTCTGTCCTCGTAATAGACTTCATCGTTCTTTGCATCAATGACGCGGGAGCCAAGTTTCCCATCCTCCAGCACTTGGTACAGGGCTTTTTCTTGCGGCTCCCATCCCTGTTCGTGTTCGATGATGGCTATCGCTTTTTGTATTTCTATCTTGTCGAAGCCCCTGCCGCGCTTCTCTTTCCCCTTGGCGGTGACAATGTCGCCTATGCGGTGGACTTTCTTAGTTTCGGGGTCAACTCTGTTTACAAAGAGATGCACATGGACATTGAAAGTGTCCACATGCTTTCCGTAGATGGCTTTGCAGCCTGAGAGGCCAAGGGTCTTCAGTGTGATCTTCACTGCCTCGTCAATCTGCTCGTTGGTTGGGTTCTCATGTTCCTGCCAGCTGAGCATATAGTGGCCGCAGGGGTTATCGCTTCGGGCCGTCTCAAGCGCCAGTTCGGTGATCTCTTTGACGAGCGCCTTGCGCGACCCCAGAAATGCCTCCTCGCAGTTGCACGATCCAAAATAGGGAACCTTGGATGGGCCGCTCTCGCTGTCGAGGCCGAGAACGTACTCAGCGGTTTGGGAAATGTTTGAGGCTTTGCTGCCGCCTTTTGTCCTGGGCAGTATCTTCTTGGCTATCATCTAATCTCTCCTGGATCCAGCAGATTGTTCTGCCAGTACGTTCTTCGGGCGTCAGCCTCACCTTGATTGTTTGGTCGTGGGGTTCGGTCTTCTTGCTCATGGCAGCCTCTCCCGGTAATTGCGCAGGAAGTCTTTTACGTCCTGGTATGCCTTGACGGCTTCTGTTGCCATCTGGGCATTGAATGTGCTGAGTTTTGTCATTTGCAGCTGATCGAGCACGTTGAAGCTGCGATGGATCATGCCACCGATTTTCCTGATCTCTGCCACTGCCTCTTTGTCGAAGACTGCTACCTGCTCAATCACGTCTTTGTTGTCTATCCAGTGCCGGACAGCTTCGGCCATGGGCACGGCTGCGCGGTGGGCTTTCGCTTTCAGCCTCGCCAGCTGGCCGGGGGTCAGCCTCATCTGGAATGTGCTGGTGTATTCTCCGTCCATCGTGCCTCCTTTGTCTGGTTCTTTTTCCCCTTCCGCGGCAGCGGAAGGGCTGGTTCGATGCGAGAAGCGTAGCGCCGAGCATCGAGCCATTGCCAACGATGCACGAGCGAAGCGAGGGCATTGTATGGCAATGGCGCAACCAGCCGATTTTTCCTCGCGGGTTGCCCGTTAGATAATTTATCGGCATGTTTTGGAATTTTCATTAGCCTAAGATGACGTTTTTCGCAGAAAAGTTGCAAACTTTATTTTTTGGTTATAGATGGTTATACACGTTTGAATGATGGCAGATATTGAGAAACATATCAATGGAGATGTTTGCGTATAAACGTCTATAATCGTGTGTTACAGTTGTAGTGGCTATATTTTCATGTATCTATTAGTTATTACATTATAGTCAGGGTTGAGATGGGTTTTTATGTGAAAATGCTGAACAGGTTATTT
>JAITFL010000158.1 GCA_031281385.1 Holophagales bacterium | reverse complement strand
ACTTCTCGGTATCCTGCGCTTGCGCTCCGGATACGCGAGACTTCCTCCGTTGGTCTCTGCGGCACATTGGCCGCCAGTGCTGCCATCTGCGTTTTCAGCTTGTTCAGCGTCGTTCTCGCACTGCACCGCTCGCTCCCCAGACCCCGGGTACTCGCCTCGCCTACTGCCCTATGTAGGGGCAGATACATGGGCACGGCTTCGATGAGTGGGTGGATGCATGGTGGATAACTTCGATAGTCGGGCGGATGCATGGGGATGGCTTCGATGAGCGCTAGAATGGTTTTGCAAGTGCCTCAATTGACAATTTGCGGAACGAGCGGCCACGCGCCACAGGAACGTGCATGAAAGAACAAAAACAAGAAAGCAGACAGCAACCCTACAAAGAGGGGGAGCCATGCACCTTCAGCGGAACGAGGCACTTCTGGAAATGGATGAAGGAGCAGGACAAATCAATAAGGGTGCGTCTTACCTTGGCGATAGCGGATGCAGAGGGCGGCAAGCCGGGGAAGCGGCTGATACCGATGTGCAATCAAAAGATTGCATATCGGTATCAGGCGACGGGAACCGGCGCCCGCCAGTTTTTGAAAATGATGGGTTCCCCAGCTTTTTCAAAAACTTTGGCGTGAGCGTTCAAATGTAATTTGAACGCAATTTGGTATGAAGGGTACTGGCGGCATATGTGAACTCGAGTTGGACACTGGGCCTGGGTACCGGCTATACTACTACCAAGTCGAAGGCCCCGATTTCTTGTTGCTCACGGGCGGCACAAAGGACAGCCAGAAGAAGGACATTGCAAAGGCGATGGAAATGCGCGACGCGGAAGAGGAGGAGAGAAGTGGGCGGAAACATTAAGTTTGACGCGGCAGAATTCCTAGAGGACGATGAGGCAATCGCGCTGTACCTAAAGGAGGCCCTGGACAAGGGGAACAAAAAGCTGTTTCTCCGCTGTCTCGCGGATGCGGCAAGGGCGCGCATGGTAAACGAGTTTGCATTAAAACATGGCATGGACAGGGACGACCTCTGGAACATGCTCACGGACGACATTGAACCTGCGCCAGAAGTGCTGACCAAACTGATGGAGACATTTGCCTTGCGCGAGGGGCAGCTGGTCGGCTGAAGGCAACACGAAAATCGGCGCGGCCGTAGGCCGCATCCATCATTGTCAATTGTCCATTGTCAATTGTCAATTGCTACAGCAGATGCTCGGTTAGACTATCCCCACCAGCTTCAACAGGTCGGGGTCGTTTGGAAAGGCTTTCAGGCCCAGATCCAAAATGGACTTGGCCGTTTGGCGCTCCCCGACTTGGCTTAAGTATGCGGCGGCCAAGCGGTACCACAGGGGGTTGCCCTCTGGGCAGCTCTGTATGCCTTTGATGGCATCCTGCGCCGCCCGTTGCATGTTGCCCCTCTGCGTTTCTATTTTTATCAGGATGTCGTAAAGGCGGGGCTCGTTTGGAAGGCTCTCCAGCCCACTTAGCGCCTCTTGGCGGGCGGAGTCTAAGTTGCCCATGGCCAGTTCGTGTTCTGCCATTTTGCTGCTGTATTGAAAGATGACGCTTTCCCAATTGCCATTTCTCTCGATGGGACACGCCTTTAGCGCCTGCGCCGCTATCTTAGCGGCGTTGCTGTAGTTGGCTTCGCCCAGTTCGATGGATATCAGTTGGTTGTAAAACCTTGGTTCGCTGGGGGCTATTTTCAGCGCATCCGCCAAGGTTTTTATGGCCGCGTCCATCTTGTTTTCCTTTATGTCCCAGTCAGCCAAGCACATGTACGCCTGTGCCAAATTTGGCTGCAGCGATATTGCGCGCTGCGCCGCCCTGCGGCCCAAATCAAGGTCGCCAAGCTGTGCAAACGAAATTGCCCCCAAAAGCTGCGCGGGGGCGTAGTCGGGCACTTGGGCCAGCAGCGAGTCCAGTTGCTGCAGCGCTTCCTCGTGCCTGCCCAGCTCTTGCAGGGCCATGGCTCTGCCGTACAGAACATAAATATCCACTCTTGGGCTGATTCGAATACACGCGTCTGCCGACCTAAGCGCCAAGTCCCACATTTTTGCTTTCATGGCCTGTTGCATCACGTTGGAATGGGCGTGCATGCTATGGGGATTTTTTTCTGCCTCTTTGGACGCCAGCATCAAGTAATAGTGGGTCTTGTGTTCCTCTCTGTCCTTGAAGAGGCTCCCATAGTGGTGCAACACCGCGTCCAAGTTTTCAATTGTCTTTCCGCTGTCCCTCAGAGATGTGTGGAGCGACTCATGGATGCTGCTTGAAAATGCCAGTCCATCGTGCATCCTTGCCAGTCTAAGCGCAGGGCTGTCGGCATAAAAGGGCAGGTGCCTGCCTTCGCTGTAGGGCGATGTGTTTGGCACTGCCGCGTCAGTCCGGGAAAGATGAAGGGAGTCGTAGAAATAGCTGCGGGATATTAGCATGTATGCGTCTGCAATGGGGTTAATGCAGGCGTTTTTGATTTTTTCATAGTCCAATGGGTCTATGGCTTCGTCCGCATCAATTATCAGCGCCCATTGCCCACTGCAATGCTTTAGGCTCTCGTTGCGAGCCGCCGCGAAATCGTCGCACCACTGGAAATGATGGACGCTGCCCCCAAATTCCTCTGCGATTTCAACAGTCCTGTCCGTGGAGCCCGTGTCAACAATGACCATCTCGTCAACGATTGGCTTGACTGATTCCAGGCAGTGCGCCAGAGTTTCCTCTTCGTTCTTGACTATCATAGCCAATGAGAGCAGCATGTCCTTCTCCGGTGGGTCAGTTCACAGCTTATCAATAAGCTGGGGGTAATTGCAAAAAATCAGCTATTGTCAATGCACTCATCGAAGTCTTCTCCATGTATCCGCCCTTACATAGGGCAGTAGGCGAAACGAGTATGAGGGGTCTGGGGAGTAGCGCCGCGCGGACTCGCATGCGAGGCCGTGCAAGCGAATCCCCAGTTAGCATTCGGAAGGCTTTTCCACGCCACAGTGCTAAACGCAACAGGCCGAAGAGTCTCCGTTCGGTAGCAAAGCAGCGCATGACCGCGCTGCGTCATCAATCGGCATAAACATGGCGCGGCGCAGCCGCATCAAATTCAGCATCCGGGCGAACTCCATGATCCGGCATCGAATAAACCAAGTTGCTAGGCCGCTAACCCGAGCACGAAAGATATGCGCCGAACAAATATCTCCGCCGGGCGCCCATTCTGCCCGATGCTACTGCCGGGGCGTATGGTTCAGCATCCGGGCGGGCTCCATGACCCGGCGATGAATAGGTCAAATTACAAGAGTGTTCGTCCCGAGCACGAAAGATAGAATCAGGTGCAACAAGCCAGTAAAATCGAAGGACTCCATGACCCGGCACTAAACGCTCAAGACCGCGACATCTTTCCCCCGCGCTCAAACACCGCATGACCGCACTGCGCATTCAATCGGCATAAATAACGCCCAACCGAGCTACGTTCTCAACCTATGTATGTTGACCAAGCCATAGCCCAGCATCATCAGCATGGGCGCAAGCACTCCCCAAAGGGCAGGGATCTCTCCCGATTTTGACGCGCCTTCAAAAAGGCCCTGTATCCACAAATACGCAAGGCTCAGCATCAGCGCGTAACCAAGGGCCTGGCCCCTGCCTTTGCGCGGCGGGGGAAAGGCGAATCCCAGCGCTGCAAAAAACAGGCATGGGGCCGTCAGCCATTTCAGCATCCTCCCCCAGAGCATGGTCGCCCTGTCG
This sequence comes from Holophagales bacterium, assembly GCA_031281385.1. Next base: position 19,980 of record JAITFL010000158.1, on the reverse strand, counting down.
GCGCTGGGGGCCCATTCCTGCCATGTGAACAGGTCGGCCGTGGGTATTTCGCTGGAGGTCTGATACTGCCTCAGCGACGAAGCGGGAAACAGGGATTCCGATTCTGCCCCTTGGCCCCAAATATGGCCGTCCCAGTTCAATTGAAGCGAATTGGCCATTCCTGGTTCCCAATAGATGAGGGAAGGGGATTCGTTAGGCGGCAGCAGCGGAAAGCCCCATCTTGCAGGGCCTTCTATCCGCCAAAAAACGCCTGTTGAGCCAAGGTAGAGTGACGTCGGCGATTCATCGGCAGGATCATCGGAAGCAGCGGGGATTGCAAAATCCGGTGTTTCACTAGTCGGGATGCGCCCCTTGATCTGCCCATAGTAATGGTTTTGAATTGGGTACGCTATCGGAGCGACATAGACTTCCACCACAAAAGAGGCGACAATTGCCAGCCCCCAGGCCTTCCAAGTGCTTCCGACCCAGCGGACGAGGCTGACGCCCCCGGCCCGTAGCGCAGTCCATTCCCTTGAAATGCTGGAATCGGAAAAAGTCAGCACCCAGGCCAAGAGAAAGACGATGGGCAACACGAATGGGAGAGTGACCGGCAGGTTGTAAATCCAATATTTGAGAAACACGAAGAAGCGACCGCCGCCCATAGCCACAAACTGGGCCAGGCCAGCAAATTCCACGAACACATGAAAAACCAAAAAAATAGCCAGGACGCCCAGGAAATTTGCCCACCACGTTTTGGACGTCCAGCGGCCTATCACGTTTGAGCTGTTCCCGTGGCTCGTTTCCATATCGGCGCCGTGGGCTTTTAAGTGCAGCACCCGCCTTACAGTTCTTTTCAGCAGCGCCCGGGCATGGCTGGGCTTAACCCAGCTCAACAGGCGTGTTATCAGTGTTTTTCTTCCATGCCTAGCGGGGTACATCTTTTTGTTGAGCAGCCCCAGGCCCGCCGCCAAGAACATCCCAGGAAGCAGCACCGTGGCCCAGACCCAATTGACCGCACCATTTTCCACCCATCCTTCCGTTGCCTTTAGAAGGACGAAGTACAGCAGGATGACGCCTATGCTCTTGATGAACGCGCCACCCTTGTAAAAGCGGGGGTGGCTGAGACCAAGCGAAATGCCCAGCAGCAGCAGGGCGCAACAGATCAAGGGGATGGAAAACCTGCGGGACAATTCCACTCCGGCTTCGCCCTTCATGGGCATCTTCCCTCTGGCGGCAACCAGCAGCTCGCCCGTCCCTTGGTGCCTTACGGTGGTTGGCTGATAGATGGAATTTTTTTCTATGGTGATGGGCTGCTTTATTTCAAACACCTCGTACGAAAATTCCGTGAGGCGCGCTGTGTTCTTGACGTCTTTGGATGATGACCTGCCTGCGACGTCTTCAAATCGGAAGTTCAGTTGTATCTGCTCTAGCTGGCTATCATCGGCTCCTGCAACTTTTTCTAGCCTGTAGGAATATTTGTCCCCGACCAAATGGGACAGAGAATCAGAGCCAATTTGCATGATGTGCAGCTTGCCGTCGTCTTTGGATTGCCCCCAATAGACAGACAAGTCGGAGAGAGGGCCAGAGGGGTCTTGCCCTTGCTTACCCTTTTTGGGGCCAGTTATCATCTTGGGCTCTTCTCCGGCGCGGGGCGAATATTTTCCCTTGAGCGCGGCTTCTTGGGCCAAATTAAAAAATAGCTGGTGTTCCATCCTGCTGGCCCAGGGCGACACCCAATGGGCGTTCATTGCGCTCAGCGCCACCATTATCGCCGACAGGAAGGCCCAGGGCAGCAGAAAGGTGCGCTTCCCGCTGCCAAGGCCCTGAAGCACGACAAATTCGGAGCCCTCGCTAAGGTGCTGCGTCCCTAGCAGCCCGCCCAGCACAGCCGCCATAGGCAAGATGAGTCCTACGTTCCAAGGTATCGTTGTTAGGAGCAGGGGGAGCATGTGATGGATTGATGCATGCTGCTCGAAGACGATTTTGGAAATGCTCTGTAGCTCGAAAGCCATCAGCAGGCCGCCAAAGAACATGAAGCCAGACAGGATTTGTATTCCCCATCGCTTCAAAAAATATCTGACCAAGGTGGTGGGCACATTTTCCCCAAGCAAGCAAACGGCAGCGCCTTCGCCCATCGTTGCAAGCCGGGCAGAAGGGGCTGAACTCTTATTTCAATTCTAATTCAAAATTGCCTTCAGAGTTTCTTGCAAAACTCGGCGTTACGTCTGCTCCCGACCTTCCGCTGTCTCTGGCTGGATTTTGTAACTTGCATGTTTACAGTGCTTTTACGCCAGAGCCTGCTCCGGTCGGGCGCAGAACAGGGTCAAGTGGCGTTGGTCTTTGACGCTGCCTTTGCAGCGTCAAAGCCTTACGTCACTAAACCCTGTTCCTCCGGTGACTTGCAAAACTGACGTTTTGCAAGTGGCTCTTCATGCAATTTTGGGTTAAAAATGGAATAAGGAGCAACAATGGAAACCCCGCATACTAACAGAGCCACCAAATTTGAAATATTTTTGATAAGCCTGTCTTTCTCTGCCACCATCTGCTTCGCCATAGCAAGGAAGCTAGATGTGCTGGAATTGTCGTGGATACAAGTGTTCGTGCCGGTCATCGGATACTTTTCCATACTCGTCCTCTCCCACTTAGTCCTTGCCGTCCTGCGCTACATAAGCTGGCGCATGGCTTTGAGAAGGGCCAAGAAGATAAGCGAGGCGATAGAGGCGATAAAGGCTATGGAGGAAAGGAAATAGCGTACTGGCCGAAGATAACCTAATCCCCAGTGGCTAATGGCCAGGGCAGGGGGCATGTTGAATCCGGGCGCAGCCCGCCCCCAACTGGCGTTGCTAGAATCAGGGCCTTGGTCTGAAGTTGGCGGACTGAACAGGCGCCTTGGATTCAGCTATGCTTAATGGCTCTGCGTGCGGCATCATGGGCGAGGCAATTTCTTGCGGAGGCATTGGGCTTCATTTTTTTTGTTTTGCATAGCGCAAGAAACCTGTCGGGGTCGAGATCTGCAATGACAATTTTGATCCCCTCGCCTTCAAGATGTTTGCGGCACGCTTCCGCCTCTTCCAGCCACTCGTCATAGGTGGCATGAAAGTGATCGCCATCTTCGCAAATAGAACGAATGCGCTCGTAATCTTCGCGCTTGTACCAAACCATTCCCATTATTTCTTGTGCCATGCGGCCTCCCCAGGAACATGTTCAATCCCTTATCTATTGTACCCTTTCAAGGGGAAAAGAATGCACAAACTCTTCATCCCCCTTGTGAGCTACTTCACAATGCTGATCCCATTACAGTTGGCGGCGTAGGCCGTCATCCGCTTTGCGGTCTTGCGGGCCCAAAATCGGCTTACAATGGATAGGGCGGCGATTTTGCAAGAGGCTCAAATGGCTGGAAAACCTGAAAACACCCCAAATCCAAAGAAGGCGCCTGGCATGGCGGTGCTGGTGGCAGCAAGAACGGCCATAGAGGCACTGGAAGCCGGCATAGACCAAAGGGCTTTGGCGGACTGGCTGGCGGCCCTCCAAGGGTCAAAAGGGCGCTTGGTGCTAAGCGGCATTGGGAAAAGTGGCCTGGTGGCCCAAAAAATATCGGCAACTTTTGCATCTACGGGCTGCCCCAGCTTTTTTCTGCACCCCGCCGACGCGCTGCACGGCGACTTGGGGATGGTTACAGAGGAAGACATGGCGCTGCTGCTGAGCAACAGTGGGGAAAGCGAGGAGATATTGCGACTGGTTCCCGCACTCAAGCGGGAAGGTGTGCCAATCGCCTGTATAACTTCTAACCCAAACAGCCCACTGGCCCAGGCCGCAAAATGGGTTTTCGCATATTCATTGCCTCAAGGCGAAGGCTGCCCGCTCAACTACGCGCCAATGGCCAGCACCACCATGCAGTTGGTGTGGGGCGATCTCTTGGCTGCAGAAAGGATTGTGGCCGCCGGCTTTAGCGTTGAGGGATTCGCCAAGAACCACCCCGGGGGCAAATTGGGTGCGAAGCTGATCAAGGCCAAAGAGCTGATGCACACCGATTTCCCCAAAGTCTCCCCAAGCAGCGGCCTGATCCAAATTTTGGGCGCGATGACATCGGGCAAGCTGGGGATGGCGGCGGTGATGGACTCTGGAAAGTTGGCCGGTGTGATAAGCGATGGGGACATACGCAGGGCATTGGAAAAAGCCGAAACATCGGGGCAGCCGCCACTAGAGCTTAAAGCCAGCCAAATCATGGCGTTAAATCCAATAGCTATAGATAAAGACATTCAGGCCATAGAAGCAGCCAAGGTCATGGAGGACAAAAAGATTACGTTCATAGTTGTAACTGATGATTCTAAACCCATAGGAATACTGCACATACATGACCTTCTTGCCAACAGAGTCATATAGGCCCACAATGCCTGACTAATTGCATAACATTAATTAAACAAATATGTTAAAGCCAATAGTTATAGGAAATTACATCTAACCCCAATTCTGAATAGAACGAGCATCTTGCAAAATCATCTCCACGCCCATGTGGCCATCTCAATGCATCCGCCCCTACTCGGATGCGGCCTACTTCCCGCGTTGATTATTATGGCGGATTGAGTATCCAGCGATGAACGGGCGTTGTTCCCGCCCGTTTCGCCCACATCGGAGCCAACTCCAAAGCATCCACCAGCTCATCGAAGCCATGCCCATGTATCTGCACCTACATAGGGCAGTAAGCGAGGCGAGTACCGGGGGTCTGGGGGGTAGCGAAGGGCAGCACCGCAACAACGCGCCTACTAGCAACCAAAGAGGCGGGGCTGCCCTGAGCGGACCCCCAGTTAGCATCCGGGCGGGCTCCATGAACCGGTGCGAAATGAAGCAAGTTGCCGGGTCATGAGTCCGAGCGTGAAAGATAGAATCAGGCGCAACGAGCCAGTAAAACCGGAGGAATCCAAGATCCGGTTTGGGAACTATATACTTAGTTCCACAGGAAATGAAAGATTCACCCTTGGTTTTATGTAGAGTACTCATTGTTACACATCCTTGTGAATTGTTGTTATTGGCTAGGTTACGAGTTTGTGGAATCAAGCATGTGGTTCCTCCGGCCAACTCATTTTTAACGCCTTCTCTAGCTTTCGATAATTTGTATTATGTAACCTTGGGGCGGCGGGAAAAAAAGCCCGCCCTGGGCCAAAGCCACGATTTGGCGCGCCTGCAAGCGCCCCGGATTCGACGGTTTTGCATGCAAAGGGCCAGATTTGGCAAATGTGCAAGTTGAGAAAGCTGGAACATGAAGCCCTAGCCTGTTTGAAGGAAAGGAAATTATGCGTCAGGGTGCTTCCGGATGGCTTCTGCGGCACTGCATCCTTGTGTTGTGACTGGAAAGATGGATTTTTTCTCCAGTCATTTCAACACTTATAAGACATAGCTAGAAAGTGCAAGCATTTCAATAACAAACGGTTTGCTAACAAACCTTCAATTTTGGGCGGTTTGCAAGTTTGCAAGGAAAGGCGGAGCCACCCATTTCAGACTACTTCAGCACAAGTGGTATCATTGTCGAAGCGCGGCGCAGCCAACGATGATTTGCCAGATGACTTGCGCCCTGCTGTCACTTCAACTCTAAGTTGGCGGTCATGCTAGGCTTTGCAGGTCATTTTGAAAGGAAACGAGAAATGAAGATAACCAATGTGCGGATAGTCAAGATCGAGGGCGAGGAAAAACTGAAGGCGTTGGCCTCGGTGGTCTTTGATGACTGCTTTCTCTTGGGCGACTTGAGGGTGGTCGAATCTGAGGACGGCTACTTTGTCGCCATGCCAAGCAAGCGCAAGCGAGACGGCAGCTTCAAGGACATTGCCTATCCTTTGAACAATGAGTTCCGCCTAGAAATGGAGCGCACAATACTGGCGGCCTACGAATCGGTCGCTTCAACCCGCGCAATATCTAGGATAGAGACGGGCGAGGCCGAAACTGTCAGGCCCGACTTGCTGGGCGTGGAAGAATTTGGCTTCAAAACCAAGCCACAAAGCGCGAATTAGGCTTGACAATGTCAAAATCTTGCAAGTGGTTTTGGCATCAGCCGATATAGTCAAACAAACTCAGCCTGCCCAGCTTCGAGAGTATGGACAGTGACGCTTGCTGTGAGGTCTGCTCGGCCGTGAGCTGGGTTATCGCCCTTGGATATTCCAAGCCATCATAGGCGTTTTGTATTGACTGAAGGGATTCGGTGAAGTCGCCCAAATTGAACCCCGTATTTTCGATGGACACTGTGCGGCTCCCGACTATTGTCAGGCAGACATTTACCCTGTCCTTGATGAGCTTGAGGTTGTCGTACGCCTGCTTTATCAAGTCGGTGTCGTCATTTATCATCCCGTCCCGCAGTTGCGTGATGGCAATGAAGATGTCTTGGTTGGGGTCAAGGACATATGTGCCGCTGCCAGGCGGGTCTTCAATTCTATTTCCTAGGAACACGTACTCCCCCGTCAGGTTGGCTGTGACGCTTGCAACTGGGGAGATGTCGAGGTCAATGACGCCTAAGTTCCCATCATAAAATACAGCTTGGTAAGGATCGTGGGAACCGGTAACGAGAGCTGCGGGATTGGGAACAGGCCAAGCAACCGGGGGATTTGGATTCACGCTGAACGGTATCGTTTGGGTGGCCGTGCCAGCGAAGATGTACTTTCCCTGCTCTTTGGTGTTGGACAAGTCGAGTATTATGGTTCGCAGGATGTCAACCTCTGCGGACATGGCGTCTCGCCCCTTGCCCTCTTGGAGGTCTGACATGGCCGCCTCGGAAAGCTCCAGCAGCCTGTCCATTTGGATATTGATAGCGTTCAGCGCGGATTCGGTGCCCTTGAGGAAGGTGCTGGCAGTTTCGCCCTGCTTTATGTACATTGTGTTGCGCTCGATGGAATTTTGAAAGTCCATCACAAGCGCTGCGCCCGTGGGGTCATCGCTGAGGCGAGTGATCCTTCTGCCGCTGGCTATCTGGTCTGCCACGACCGATAGGCGCTCTTTGGATCTTTGAAAATCTATCAGCGTCTGGTAGCTGCGAAATGGATTTGGGGTTCGGAGTGACATTGGCTACCTCTTATTACCTTCCAAAGTTGTTGATTAACTGTTCTGTCAGCTGGTCTATCACGCCGATGAACCGGGAGCAGGCTTGGTAGCTGCGCTGGAACACGATCAAGTTTGTCGCCTCTTCGTCCATGTCAACGGCGGAAAGGCGATCCCTCTGTATTTCTATGGCTATCCTGATGTCCTCGTCGGTGGTGGCGTCGGCCCTGTACTTTAACGTCTGGTTGCCTATTTTGTTGGCTGTGGTGCTGATGAATACGCCGAATGGACCCGAGTTGCCTACCGTGACCCTGCCGGTGATAGGGTCAATTCCGAAGCCAACGTTGCGCGAATCAACAGTATTTTCTGCGTTTTGCAGCGCGGCGAGCTGCCTGGCGATTTCATTGTTGCCTGGCCCTGGGTTGGACGTCGGGTCGCCCGAAGCGATCTTTCGGGGATCATCAATAATGGCTTGGTTGATGGCGATGTAATGGATTACGCCCTTGTATTTTACAGAGGCGTCCAAGGAGTTGCCAAGATTGTCCATAGGTTGACCCCAAGGGTCATTGCCTTCTGGGCCTAAAAAGAAATCAAGCCCGCCTGCAGCGTACGGGTTGTCTAGCCCGGCTCCGTCCCTATGAATCTGGTTCACTTGGATGATGATGCTTGCGGCCAATTGATCCATATGCATCAAATAATCGGGGAGGATGTTGTCCCTCAGGTCTAACAGTCCGCCCAGCGTGCCGCTTTTGATCGCCGTGGTAACGTCCACCTTTTCGTCGGGCCTATATTCAGTGCCTGATGGCACTCCGCCCGTTGGCTTGCCTATCCCAAGTTCCACCTTGAAATGGCCATCGCTATTAACGTCGGTCAAGATCAACGGGATGGCGCTGCCGCCGCTTACGAGCGGCATGCCGTTTTCGGCAGTGATGGTAAGCCTTTCCTGCGTGTCCTCGTACACCTGTATCCCTATGAGCTCGGCCAGTCTGTTGACCAGCGCTGCCCTTTGATCCCTAGAATTGTTGTCGCTGCCCTTTGGGACTTCGCTAGCGATCTGCTGGTTCAGCTTGGCTATTTGGCTGGCCAAGGTGTTAATTTCCGTGGCCATGCTGGCGATGCTTCTGTTGATCTCGGTGCGCTTGTCTTCTAATACTTGGTATCTGGATTTGAGGCCCGTGATGAGAGTCTGGGCGCGGGTCACGACGTTCATCCTTACAGCGTCGTTTTCTGGCCTGGCTGCAAGCTCTTCAAAGCTTTCAAAAAACCTTTGCAGTTCCGCCCGCATCCCGAATTCGTCTTCGTCAATAAAAACGGACGAGACGTTTTCGAGCGCCTCGTAGCGAGTCTTGGTGCCAAACTGCCGCGTGATGGTCAGCGTGAGCTGCATGTCCAGGAACCTGTCCCTTATGGCCTGCACCGAGCGGGTGTTGACGCCAAGGCCAAATTGCAGCTTGTCTATCTGGACGGCATAGTTGGTCTCTAGGTTCACCCTCTGCCTGGCGTAGCCTGGGGTGTTGATGTTGGTAATATTTTGCCCAGTTACGCTGATGCCGTTCTGAGCCGCCTGTAGGCCGCTTAGGCCTATGCCCATTCCTGCATTTAGCATGTACATAAGGTGCCTCCTAAGCCGACGCTTCTATTCTGGATGTGAAACATGCCGGAAGCTCGGAGTCGCCCTTCATTTTGTACGGCGAGTCCGCGCCAAGGGCCATCAGCGTTGCCCTGACAGGTGATCCAAGCTGGAGGATGATCTCTTTGAGCCTAGTGATTTTTGCCCTGATAGCTTTTGCTTGCTCAAGGTCTTTCGGCCAGTCAACAATTTCCGACCAGCGCACAGACGCGATCAGCGGCGTTGGGTCTTCCGCCTTGAGCAATGTGCGGTCTAATTCTTCTAATAGCGCGGGCAATGAGTGCAACATGTAGGGTCCTCCTGCCCTTCAAGGGCAAGGCCCATGCCAAGTTAGCAAAACTCAGCTACGCAAGAAAATCCACGCTGCCATCGGCAAGAATTGCCCCCTGCTCGGGTTCGTCGCCCTCATCGCCCTCGTCCTGGTGGCCTTCGTCCTGCTGTTGCTTCTTCTTCTCTTGACGCTCTTCAGCGCGGAGGGATGTGGACTGGTCTATACGCCGGACTGCCTCGTTGTCTTCTGCCATGCGGTCGGAGATGACCTTTCTGAAAGTGTCCTCGCGCTGCAGCTGCGACGCTATTTCAGTAGCCGCCCTCACCGCCTCAAGGTTGGCAGTCTGAAAAACCATCCTTTGCCCAAGGGGCGTGACCATTTACACCCCCAAATGTTATCCAAGGCCTGGCTGCAGGTGCTCTTTCATAAGCATGTCAACAACCCTATCTGGGTCGGGGCGGTGGGAATTGAAATTGAACTGGCTGGAGCGGACGCTGGGGATTTTTTTGATTTCTTCTCGCGCTGCTGCCGCTATTTTTTCATGCGCTGCTGCGACTTGGGCCGCGGGCGAAACCGAGAGTTCGTCGGTTGCCTGCGCCCCGCCTGCGGCGTTGACGCGAGGCGTGGATGGCGTTGCGTCCCCCTTGGAACGCATGGCCCCTACCCCACCTGTCCTACCGCTGTTGATACGCATGCAGCACCTCTACAAAAAGTGTATCGGTACGGCCATGCAAAAAGTTGAGTGTTATTTTTGAGCCGCTGGCAAAACTGTAGTTTCGCAAGCGGCCCTGTGGTTTTGCGGTTTGATTACTATTCTTGTTCTACGATGCGGCCTCTCGGCTGGCGTCGGCCTTCATCTGGGTGTTCTTCCACGATTCTTCCAGTCTTGCGGCCAGGCCCCAGGTCTGCCCGCTCTCGATTGCGTTCTTGATCACTGCCTGATCCAGCAAGTAGTCGTATGTGCTGCGCTCGTTTTGGTTGTCGCCAAAGAGCCCCGATGGTTCGACGGTTTTTCTGAGCGCTTGGAATACCTGCGCCATAAGCATGCCTTCAAACTCTGCGGCAGTTTTTTTCAATTTCTCTGCATCCGCCTTGGGGGGGTGAGGCGCGTTCACCAGCGAAATGGGGTCTATTTGTTGTTTGATGGCTGGCAAAAAGTCGTTCATCATATCACCTTTAGTTCGGCGGAGAGTGCCCCCGCGTCTTTGATGGCCTGCAAAATTGCGATGAGGTCTGTCGGGGTTATGTTCATGGCGTTCAATGATTCTGCCAATTGCCCAACGGTAACGCCCTGCTCTACGTTCAGATTCTTGTGTGTCGGTTCGGCGGCCGCATTTCTGCCGGCGGCCCTGCCCTGGCCTCTGCCAGCGGGCGCAGGGGCGGCCTCGGCTGGAGCGGGGGTAGGAGCAGGCACCACTGGAGAGCTAGACACCTGGATGGTCATGTTGCCGTGGACAATGCTCACCGCATTTACCCTGACGTCTGCGCCCATTATCACGGTGCCTGTTTTTTCGTTTACGACTATGCGGGCCTTTGGCTGCAATTTAACCGAAAGGTTTTCCAGCCTGGCCACCAAGCCCACCGTGTTGCCTGTGAATCTCTTTGGAACGGCCACGTCTATCGTGCGTGGGTCTATAGCTTTTGCGACTAGCTCGCCCAACTCTTCATTGATTGCGTCCGTCACTAGGACTGCCGTCGTGAAATCGTCTTCGAGCAGCGAATAGCGCAGCTTTTCAAGGTTTGAAAAATCCGACTGCACTTCCCTTTCAACGGTGGCGCCGCCTTGGATCCTGCCTTCGGTGGGGATCTTTTTTACTATGCTGGTTCCCTGCCTGCCTGGGACGGATGCTGCGCTGACGGCGACTTGCCCTTGGGCGGAAGCCATCCGCTGGTTGTTGTTGGCTACCAGTGGGGTCATTATGAGCGTGCCGCCATCAATGTTCTTGGCGTCTCCCGTGCTGCTGACCTTGACGTCTATCTTTTGCCCTGCCCGGGCAAATGCGGGCATTTCCGCAGTAACCAAAACCATTGCTACGTTTTTGACCTTAACTTGGGATGGGTCAACGTTTATGCCTTGACTTGAAAAATAGTTCGTGAGGGCCTGCACGGTGAACTTAGTCTGGTCTTTGTCGCCCGTTCCATTAAGGCCGACGACGATGCCGACCCCAGTCAACTGGTTGCTGCGGACTCCCTGTAGGCTGGCCAAATGCTTGAGGGGCGTTTCCACTTTTCGATCATCGGGGATAGCAGCCAAACAAAGCCCGGCAAAGTGCAGCGCGGCAAAAAGGGGCGATAAAGTTCTAAGTTTAAGCATGTTGCACCTCAGAATGGCCAAACGTAGTTGAGAATTCGGCTTATGACGCCAGGCTTCAGTTGCTCGTCAACGATTCCGGCTCCGCCGTAGGCGATGTGCAAGTCTGAAACAAGGCCGGATTGTATTGTGTTGTCTTTGGAAAGCCTTCTTGGGTCTATCAGGCCGGCCACGTAAAGCCTTTGGGTCTCGTTGTTGAGGCTGATCTGTCTAGACCCTTCAAATATTAAATTGCCGTTGTTCAACACCTTTACAACGCGGGCAGTGACGGTGGTTCTGAACGTGGCGCTCCTGCCGGTGGTTCCATTGCCTTGGAAGTCGCTGGCGCTTGACGTGTTCTGGATACGCGACATCAGCACGGGAGCAGTCATGGCGTTGTTCCCTTTTTTGCTGGTAGTGGTGTTAGCCTGGGTTATGGCGTTGGTGCTTTCAGATATTTGGATGGTCACCAAATCGTTCAGGTGCGCTGCGCGCGGGTCGGCAAAAAGCGACCTGCCTTCCCATAGGCTGCCTTCCGATGTGGGGCCCGTTGGCACTTCCTCCGGTATCCCCAGAATCCCGGACTTCAATAGATTTGGATCGTGCTTGGATGGCAGGGTGCAAGCCATCCCAAGTGTGAGCAACAGGCCGATAGGCAATATTTTCCGCATAATGGTTCTCCCGAATGGATATGTGCAGACAATGTGCCAATTTATGCCAGTGCGATGAGAACCCTATCGTGTTTTGCCATATCTTGTTTTATTTCAATGCTTTTCCAGCCAACTTCTAATGCCTGCGATTTCATTTTGGCCCCCTGCCCCGACCCGATTTCGATGACGGCCCCCTTGGCCCCGCGTTCAAGGCACTGTTTCAGCAGCCTAGCCGCGACGTCCATTCCGGCGCCTGGCGAAAAAAGGGCCGACCTTGGCTCGAAAGCGAGTTCGCGCTGCAGGCTGGGCGCATCGGCAAAATCAACGTAAGGGGGATTGGATACGACCAAATCTATCGGCCCGTCCACTGGCTTTAGCAAGTCGCCGCAAGCGAACTCGATTTGGGCGCCGAGCGCGCTTGCGTTGTGTTTAGCCACTTCGATGGCCTCAGCGCTGATGTCTGTTGCAGTCACTTGCATATTTGCCTCTAGTGCAAGGGAAATGCCCAAAATGCCAGACCCCGTGCCCACGTCAACCGTATAGGTGGAGCCCAACCGTTTGGCTAGATGCAGCGCAGATTCAAGCACAATCTCGGTTTCGGGCCTAGGGATCAAGGTGGCGGGCGTGACACGGAAACGCCTGCCCCTCCAAACAACCCAGCCTAAAATGTAGGCCATTGGCTCGCCACTCCGCCGCCTGTCCAGCCATTCGCCCAATTGGGCTTCTATGCTTTCTGTTATTGGTTCTTCGCCATGCGCGTGCAGCCTTGCCTTATCCCAGCCGAGCCCATCTTCGAACCAGCGCCAAGATTCGGCCGCTGCCTCTAGCTCTGGCAAAAAGCGGGAAAGTTGCTTTGCCAGTTCCTTTCTGGCTGAAAAATAGCTTTGCACAAGGCCCATGCGCTCAAAAACAGCCAGACGTGAAAATTAACGCCTTCCGCCCAGAAGCCTAAGGATAGACAAAAAGATGTTGTACAGGCTGACAAACAGCGACAGCGCGAAACCGGCTGGGTCGCTGTAGTCCTCTGTCCTCAGCATGTTGCTGGTGTCGTACAGGATTTTGGCTGAACACGCAATGACCGCAACTGCCGCAAAGGCCAGGCTCAACAGCTCCAAATGGAAGATGGCCGCTATCAGGCCGCCGAAGAAAAAGATGCCAACGCCCACCAAGATGAAGTTGCGGAGAAAGCTAAAGTCTTTTTTGGAGATGAATGCAATGGCCGACAGCAATAGAAAATCTCCCGCCGTCATGCCTGCTGCGGCCAGCACTACGCCGACGCCAATAGTCGAAATGTAAACTAGGCTTATCAAGCCCAACACATAGCCCGAGATCAGAGTAAAAATGGCGAATGCAAGAAGGTTAATAGGTTTTTTGCGGCTCACCGCTTGGGCAAAGATGATGGCGCCCATCTGCGCTATGAACAGCGCCCACATGAACCATTGGCCCGAACCAATGATCGGGGCCGTCACTGGCAGCGTCGCAACTGACACAAACGCGCCGAGCGCCGCCACGCCAAAGCCGCCCACCAGCCACAGATATACCGAGCGCAGAAATGCCAGCCTTTGGCTCTTGGCACTCAATTGCTGCTGTTGCTGAAACGTGATGTCGTTTTGAGAAAAATAGCTCATTTGATACCTTCCGTTGAGGGGGGCTTGCCCCGAAAGATTTTAGCATGATGGTCAGCACTGGCATCACAGCATAGAGGCTTTGATCTCCCTGATAGCATCTATTGGGTTTGCGGCCTTGAACACGGCGTTGCCGGCCACAAGGCAGTCGGCCCCCGCTTCGGCAAGTTGCTTTGCGATTTGCGCCGTCACGCCGCCATCAACTTGTATGAAGAAAGACGCGCCTGCTTCGTGCCGCAGTTTGACCAGGCGATCCACCTTGTTTAGCGCGCCAAGGATGAATGACTGCCCGCCAAAGCCAGGGTTCACGCTCATCAGCAGCACAAAATCCACGTCGGCAAGAATGTCGGTGAGAACCTCAACCGGAGTCGAGGGGTTTAGGGCCACCCCCGCTTTTGCCCCTGCGCCCTTGATGGCGGCTATGGTGCGGTGGATGTGCGGATCGGCCTCTTGGTGAACCGAAACCCAATCGGCCCCGGCCTTTACGAAGTCAACTGCATATTTTAGAGGCTCGACTATCATCAAGTGGCAATCCAGTGCTAGTCGAGTCCCCTTCCTCAGCGATTCCACGATTGGCAGCCCAATGGTGATATTGGGTACAAAACGGCCATCCATCACATCTACATGCACCGCGTCCGCGCCAGCGGACTCTAGCATAGCTATCTCGTCGGCCAGCTTCATGAAGTTGGCCGAGAGGATGGACGGGGCAATCATGGGATCAATGCGCATAAATTATTATATGACGAGCCGCTTGCAAAACCAAAGTTTGCAAGCGGCTCAATAGGTTTTGCGACCAGATCACAGCTTGATCTGTTTGAGTTCCCCGCCAGCAAGCCGGCTCTCTTCTGCCATAAATCCTGCCAAGTGGCTTTCCATAGATACGCTTAGGTTGGTGGCCAAAAGGTTTGGGTCGCGCTTTGCCACTGCAGCGGCAAAGTCCCTCACCATGCGGATGTCGCCTCCGCCATGACCAGAGAGGTCGGCGCTGGCATTGGCGACGTCCCACTCTCGCGTCTGCCTTGACGCAAAATCGGCTATCCGCAATATTCTTTCGTCCCCCACTATGTCGCCCTTGGTCCCCATGACCCTTGTCTTTCTGCCCTCATACGAGGTCATGGCCTCCATCGAGAATGTAGCCGTTATGTCGTCTTTGAATCCAAGGTTCATGGTCACGTGGTCTGGCTGGTCATTGTCGTTTCTGAAGACGCACTTGCCGTAGGGGCCCTTGCGAAGGGCTTCCAAAATCCCATTTTCAGACCTGTCTGGCGTGATGATGGCTCCGCTCCCCCATTTTTTCTTGTGTACATAAACATCGGGGGCGAAGTATGGGCATGTTATTGCTGCGGGGCAGCCGTCCATGCAGTATTGTGGAGCCCCCTTTGGCGCTTGTTCTTGGCAGAACACAGTCCTTGCGCCAAGGCAGCTTACCTTGGTGTAGGGCTTGTCAACATACCAGCGCAGCAAGTCGAGGTCGTGGCTGCTCTTTGCCAAGATGATTGGCAGCGATGTTTTTGTGTTGCGCCATATTCCTCTGACATAGCTATGGGACATGTGGATGTGCGAGATTGGCTCCATGTGCTGGATGCTCACTACGTCTCCAATCGAGCCATCCTGAATGACTTTCTTTATTTCTGCAAAATATGGGGCGTAGCGCAGGACATGGCAGACGCAGACCATTGCCTTTTTGCGGGTAGCCAGTTCAAGAATGTCTTTGCACTCTTTCCAATTCATTGCTATCGGTTTTTCCAACAGCAAGTCGTATCCTGCTTCCAGCGCGGCCATGGCCGGGCCGTAGTGCAGGTCGTCCGGCGTGCTGATGATGCATGCATCGGCAAACTTTGGTTTTTGAAAGACGTGCTCCCAAGTCACAAAGGTTTGGGCGGATGGTATTTCGTACGCGCTCACGGCGGCTTCGCGCCTGTAGTCTATAGGCTCCGCAACGCCGACTATTTTCCATGTGTCTGGCAGTTGCTTGGAATACCTTGAATATAGGCCGCCCCTTGAGCCATGCCCTATGACCACCGCCGACACAGGGCCCTTCGCTTGGCCGCCTGTTCGCATGAATGGCGCGGAATGTAGCTGTGACGCGCCCGAAGCTGCAAGCGCCAGCCCGCCCATGGCAGTCAAAAATTCTCGTCTGGTAGGCTCAAAAGCCATAACGCCTCCTATTGTGATGCTCAATTATAAGATGTTTGCGACAAAAATGCAGGTTATACTTGATAAGGAGATGCGTTTGGACTTTCATGCACGATCATTTCGAAATATTTGATGTTAATTGCCGCTGGCGGGCGGGATGAAGCCGCCAGCGTGGAAGATGCGGCGCGAGCTTTTGGGCGGCGCCAGGCCGTGGGGCCACATCCAGTCCGCTTGGGGCTTGGACGAAGGGGCCGCACGCTTGGCGTGGATGAGGGGGACTGACGACCCGCAAGACTTGGCTTGGCGCTTGCAGCCCAATTGGGAGTCCACATTCGAGCCATACGGGATGGACGGCATGGGCAAGGCGGTCGCCCGCATCAAGGAGGCAATAGCCAAAAAGGAAAAGATAACCATCTACGGCGACTACGATGTAGATGGTGTGACCGCCACTGCGCTGTTGATCCGCGTGTTGGAGCGCATGGGGGCCGACGTGGCGTATTTTATTCCCAACCGCTTCAACGATGGCTACGGCCTGCATTTGGAATGTATCCGCGAACTGGCCCAGACGCGAAAGCCAAAACTGCTCATCAGCGTTGACTGCGGCGTAAAGTCGGCAAAAGAGGTGGCCGCAAGCGCCGAGATGGGCATGGAATGGATTATCACTGACCACCATTCCCCAGGCGAAACCCCTTCGGGGGCCGTTGCAACGGTACACCCGCATTTTGGTTCACAGCCGAACAGGCACTTGGCCGGGGTGGGCGTGGCGTTCAAACTGGCCCAGGCCCTGCTGGACGCAGTGCCTTTCCCAAAGGGCGGCGACGCGGCATTTCTGGACGGGCTGTTGAAACTGGTGGCCATTGGGACGATAGCGGACATGGTCCCGCTGATCCATGAAAACGCGCTGCTGGTAAAAAAAGGGATGGCGGCGCTAAATGGGCCTAACGCCCCAGGGCTGGCCGTGCTGTTGAAGGCGGCCAATTGCGAAGGACACGTCAATTCTTCGGCCATCGCCTTTGGCGTGGCCCCAAGGCTCAATGCGGTTGGCCGCATGGGGGGGGCGGAAGACGCCGTAAAGCTGCTGTTGTCGCGGGATGCCAAAGAAGCCCAGACAATAATGACCCGCATCGAGATTCTCAACACCGATAGGCGCTCGTGCCAGAGGGAGCTGGCCAAGTCGCTGCCGTCAGTAGAAAACGTGACGGACGCGTTTGACTTGGTGGTCGAGCCATCGGCCCACAAGGGCGTGATAGGCATAGTGGCTGGACAGAGGATGCGCGACTGTGGCCGCCCTGCCGGCGTCTGCACGGTCGTTGACGGAGTGGCCCATTGCAGCCTGCGGGCACCAGAACCCTTCGATTTGACGGAGATGCTAGTTCTCGCCAGTCCATTCCTTAAATCGGGAGGCGGCCACCGCGCTGCGGCTGGCATCACGTTTGACTTGAAACATCTCGCCTTTGTAAAGGGGATATTGTCAAAGGCCGCAAAAGATCAACATTCAAAGGGAGGCGCGCCGATCTATGATGTGGACGGCGAAGGCGTGGATTGGGTCTCCGGCGTTAAAAGCCTCAGCCTACTAGAACCTTTCGGCAGGGGCTGGCCGGACGCGTCTGCAATCGTTGTTGGCCAACTTGAAGGCACTCCAGAGTTTTTCGGCGACCTGCATTGGAAGTTAAGGTTAAAGGGGATGCCGCAGCCACTCAAATGGTTTTTCGCAAAAGAAAAATTTCCGCAAGGCCCCCCAAAAACTGGTGAGACGCTTTGCTTGGCTCTTTCCCCACAAGACCACCCCCGTTTGGGGAGGTCGTGGAAGGTTGACTCTCTCTTGGATTCAGGCGACACCCGATGATTTCCCTCTGGAACACCCGCAACCCGATGCACCGATGGGCAGGTTGGCTGCTGTTGAGCGGCTGCATGGTTTTTACGGTGGCAGTAGCAGAGCGCCCAACGGAAATTCCAGAGGCCCATTTTCCCAAGAGCATGTTCCAAGGTACCCGAGGGTTGAAGGGGCAATGGACCGAAATGCTGCCCAGGGGCGAATACACAATCTTTTGCGAATCGTCCGAGGGCGACGGCAAAATGATCAGACTATTTGGGGTAAAGGCAAAATACACTGAAGCCCCTCTTGACACCGAGCCCGCCGAAACGCGGCGCGCACTGGTCTGGCACATCACGGCTCCATCTGCCTCCCATGACCCAAGCGGCGAGATAGACACGATAGACGGCCCATTGCTCATTCAGGTCATGGACACCAGCGGAGCTCTTCTTGGGTCGGGAAGGTCTGACAATAGCGGGCCTTCCCTGAAAAGGGAGAAGGACGTATGGATGGGCCTAGCGCCCTTGCAATGGACACATTTAGACGTATTGGGCAAGGGAGAATACTTTTTGCCAACTGGTTGGCGCAAAGAAAAGGACGACAGGTTGGTGGCGTCTAATGGGCCAGTCGTGTGGAACTCGCTCGAGGATGACTTTGTGCGCAGCATCAAAGCCGGCAGCTTGGACGCAAAAAACGTGGAAGAGGCGACGTTGGCCGACGTGGAAGCCACATTGATGGGCGACGATGCCATGGGAGGCGGCAAAATATGGGCGGAGCAGATGGAAGTAGCAGGGGAGTCGCTTAGATTTTTGGCCCCCCTGACATTTGAACACAGCCATGGTTGGCGTGGCTCGGCTTCTGGAGGCACCGCCACCCGAACCTTGGCCGATGCTTCGGCAGGGGTGGTGCAACTATCCGATTTTGAGGCCAAAGGCGTTTTGGTGGCAAAATCGGCTACGGGGAGCGTTTCTTCAGCAAATGTCCACAAAGCAAAGGCGGACAGGGCGACGTGGAACGTAGCCGGGCTGCAGATGGAGGGAAGCACTAAATGGGACATGGACGTATTGGGCAAAAAGGGCGATTCGACCAATTATGTGTTGACCGCGCCAAAGACTATATACAGGAGAGGGCCAGGTGGAGACCTGCCGGAGACCATGCCGCCTAATTCCGTCCGCGCAGAAGGGGGGGCCGTTTTGGCTTGGAACGGCAACACTATTCTGTCGCCCGCCATGTCATACAATGTTTCCGGCCAAACTTGGCGCTTGGAAGGGGCGGTTTCGGGCACGGCTCCGTGGGGCAGCTTTTCTGCTGGCAAGGCATCGGGGGCGGTTTCGAATTGGGAATGCAGCGGCACAATCAGGGCGGATCATCATTACTGGGGATCATTTCAGGGGGATTCGCTGACTTGGGACGGAGCCGATGAGCCGACCTACATATTCCTCGGCAAACCAGTCGTGCTATTTGGGCTTGGGCGCAGGCTGACGGGCGAAAAAATAGTCCAAAAAGGCAACAGCTTGCTGTTTCCTTCGGGGATGCAAGGAAACATCGCATTTCAAGGGGAGGCGTTCACGCTGAGGGCGAACAGGGCGGAAATTATAGGCCCCCCAAATGCCACGCCAAGAGTAACCAAATCTGCGGACTTCCAACTGTCAGAAGTCAAGCTTTATGGAAGGGTGGAATGTTCGGGCCAAGGGTTCCGGTTTTCTTCCCGAGAAGCATTGATCACATTTGACGGAAATAGGCCAGCCAAGGTTGTCGCCAAGGGCGACGCCACGCTTCAGGGCAGCGCAGGCAGCGGGTCGGGGGACACCATGGAACTCATTTTCCAGAGGGGCGAAGCCATGCCGCGCATCCGGTGGGCGGGCAGCGTCAGGGGGAATCACGAGGTGCCCATTGGCCGATGATCGCGGAATGACATTAGGGAAGCGAGCAAGCGATGCCGCTGAGAGCCATGCCCTGTCGGCCCACGGAATCCATAAAAGGTACGGGGACAGGGTCGTGGTCAGGGACGTCTCACTGGAAGTGAGCCCTGGAGAAGTGGTCGGCCTCTTGGGGCCAAATGGCGCAGGGAAGACCACCACGTTTTACATGGTCGTCGGCGTGGAAGCGCCGGACAAAGGCCAAATCTTGTGGAAAGGCGAGGACATAACAAGAACCCCCATGCACCGCAGGGCAAGGCTGGGCATAGGCTACCTGCCCCAGGAGTCAAGCGTATTCAGGGGCCTGACCGTCTGGGAAAACCTGATGGCGCTTGCCGAGCTGCAGCCCATCCCAAGAAATGGGCAAATCGAAAGATGTGAAAGTTTGTTGAAGGAATTTCACCTTCAGAACGTAAGAAACACGTTGGGCATGAGCCTGAGTGGCGGCGAGCGCAGAAGATGCGAAATTGCCCGCGCCCTTGTTGCGTCTCCAAGCATAATGCTGCTCGATGAACCCTTTGCGGGTGTTGACCCGAAATCGGTTATAGAAATACAATCTTTGATAGCCGAACTAAACGCGAGGGGGATAGGGGTGCTAATAACTGACCACAACGTCCGCGAGACACTGCAAATTGCTCATCGGGCGT
>JAITFL010000117.1 GCA_031281385.1 Holophagales bacterium | reverse complement strand
TTTGCAATTGGTTACAGGAGGCCGGCATGAAACTTTTTATTCCTGCGATTATTTCAATTGCTCTCGCCATTCCGCTGCTCTCGCAGTCGGACATGGAGTACGCCCTGTCCATGCAGAAGGGCAACAAGATATTGCTGCTCGGCGAATGGAAGGTCGAGGATTCCGCCAAGTGGAAGCAATTGATAGGCTCCGATGAAATCTATGGGCACGGCTTCAACCTGCTGGGCAGGGAGAGCTTCAAAAACGCCTCTGGGCAGTCAGGGCACTCCAAACTGTGGTCCATAACAAACATTGATTCATTCGAGCGGTGGCTGCGGCAGCGTTACGCTCTGGGCGGCAGGATCAGGTGGGCCGCGTTGGACAACGAAAACAAATTGATAGTGTCCGGCATTCAGACGCCCACAGTCAAAGAATTCGATCAGATGCTGGACGCCAAGGGCATCAAGACCCCATTGAGAAGAGTTAGGGATTTTTTGAAAGAGAACCCTGGGCACTTGGACGCAACGGCGGATTTGCTGAAAGAGGCCCGCGGCCGCGCCCTGCGCCTGATGCCTGATGGCGCGGACAAGGACTTGGACGACGGGGCAGATTTGAGGGCTTGGGGTGTGATGGCAGCCGAGACAGACAAAGTGTTCAGCGGCGCATGGCTGGGCGCAGACATATATTTCTTTGTGCTGGGCCAAGTTCAGCCAGAGAGGCGCAGCAAGCTGATGCGGGATGTATTCCGCAAGCACATTGCAAAGGTGGAATCGGCCATCCTGCTGGAACCCACCAATGCGACGATGTGGAACATCTGGCTTTGGATGGCGCAGGGCCTGGGCGACTACAAGTGGGAAAAGTTCATCAATGGCATAGAGCCAGTCGTATTCCCGGAAACATCTTTGCCATCCTCGGAAGCGGCCACTTGGCTGGTGTGGGAGGCCAAGGAGCGGAAAGATTGGAACACTGTAATAAAATTTGCTAAAGTGGCAAGGCTGCCCCTTAGGCGTTTGTCGGCTTCCTCAAAAACAGAATGGCGACCCACCGGAGAGGGCCTTAGGATATTGGGCGGTCGCTCGCCTGTCGAAGGCCATCCCGAAAAAACGGTGTATGCCCCGCATTTGGAGGCGCTGTTGAGGCTGGGCGACATAGATGGGGCGAATGGCGTCTATGATGAAATGATAAGAGTTAAAGGCAAGGCAAATGTCGCTGCCGTTGCCGATGTAGCGCATTCGCTTGGCATGGAGGATTTGGCCGCGCAGTGGGGCAAAGGCGAACAAATAAATCCAGCGCAATCAATAAATATGCTCTATGATCTATACAGCGGACAGCCAATAATATTGATCCCAGATTATGGAAGCACACTTCAGTCAAATTTGCAGGATGTTCTTGCTAAGCTGTCACTAAGATTGTCCCAGGCTTCTGTTAAAGCGTTGCAAATAACCAGCAGTGCGCTTGATTGGAAGGAGGGCGAAGACAGATGGGCCTTGGTTTCTAGTGACAGGCGAATACTGTTTCAGGACACGTCGGTGCCAGATGCAGACGTATTTTCGGCAATCTTGAAGCGCTTTGAAATTAAGAGCGACATAGAACTTTACAGAAAATACATCGAAGATCACGGAAGCGCGCCCGGCATCGAGCTTCTTTTGGCTTTCAGGCTGATCACAGACCTTCGTTACGATGAAAAAAATCCCAATTCGCCAGACAATGTTCGCAGTGAATCCCTAGCTAGAGAAGCGACCAAGTTTTTGAATGATGTGCGGCTTGGCAATCCAGACGTATTGGTTCATTTGCCGAATTTGTCGGATTTGCGAGCCGACTCTGGCACCATAAAGGTGTTGATGGATTCAACGCCCAAGCCGCTGTTGTCGGAAATCGAATCGTTGCTGGAACGCAAACCATCGGCGGAGAATTTATGGCATCAATGGATATTCTGGAACAGGGCCGGGGGCCTGGGCCTCTCGCTGGAGTCGCTGGTAGAGCGAATGAAGCCTAGCCCGTTGTCGGATGGCGGCATACTGGGCCTGCCAATTTCAGTCATAGACGGGTATTATCACGAGTGCAAAAAAAATGGCAGTTGGTCCAAGGTTGTCGCACTGCTAAAACCAACGTGGGAGAGGGATTATCAAAGAATAGTGGCCCCTGATGATGTAGAGGCAATTATTTTGGTGACAAAAAACACATTGGGCGATAGGATTGGGATTTATTTGATTGAGGCCTACCTGAATGACGGCAAGCCTGGTGAGGCGGACGAAATATTCAAGGCCGTGATGGAATGTGGCGGCAAGTTCAAGGACATATCCAAAATCGTTGAGCTCGCAAAGGCCAAGGGACACGATGGGCTGGCCGCGCAGTGGGAGGCGGCTAACAAGGCGGTGAAATAGCCGCCGCGCCTAGCCCCGATCCCTGGCCCCTGACCTCTATTATTCTGCCGCAGCATTTTCAGGTGCAGCTTCTGCGGCGGGTTCTTTTCCTCTTTTTTTCCTAGCCCCCCTGTCGGCAGCCTCTGTGGGCCTTAGCTCCCTTGCGGCTGTTTCTAGGATGCCATTAATGAAATGCGAGCTTTCCACGTCGCCAAAGTCTTTTGCTATTTCCAGCGCCTCGTTGATGATTATTTGAAAAGGGGCGTCGCTCAAAAATTTTAGTTCGTATATTGCAAGCCTCAGCAGGTTGCGGTCAACAACGGCCATTCTAGGTATCTTCCAATTTTTCGCGCAGTTGGCAAGCACACTGTCAATTTCTTCTAGGTGCGAAAAGATGCCGTCAACCATGCGGCGGGCGTGATAAAAAGCGTCGTGGTTGAGGTCTTGTATGGCGTGAAAACCGGCAAACACTTCATCTGGGTTATATTCGGTCAAGTCCATGGCGAAAAGCATCTGTAGGGCGTATTCGCGGCCCCTGCGGCGAACTCCCATCACTTGCCTTTCTTGTGCATCGTCCTGTGCAGGTCAACCATCTCTATCAGAGATTGGGCCGCTTCCCAGCCCTTGTTGCCCATCTTTGTGCCTGCTCTCTCTATGGCCTGTTCTACAGTGTCGGTGGTCAGCACGCCAAAGACTAAGGGCACGCCCGTCTGGAGCGCAACCTGGGCCGCGCCCTTTGTGACCTCTGCCGCTATCATGTCAAAATGCGGGGTGCCGCCGCGTATCACTGCCCCCAGCAAGAGGATGCCAGAATAATTGCCGGATTTGGCTAGGCTCAGCGCGACTTGTGGCAGCTCGAATGAACCTGGCACTTTGTAGTGGTCTAGCTGGGACTCTGCCCCGCCGTGGCGCCTGATGCAGTCCACCGCCCCCTCGACGAGCCTGTCAACGATGAACTCGTTGAACCTTGGATAAACAAGCGCGAGCCGGTCATTTCTATTAACTTGTAGCTGGCCTTCAAAGATCGCCATCTGAACCCCCCGAAAGGTGTCGGAACAGTTGCTAGGATACCATGCAAAGGGTTGGGAAGGCAAACAATGGCTAATACCAAATTGCGTTCAATTGGCATTGAACGCTGTACGCCAAAGTTTTTGAAAAAGCTGGGAAACCCAGCATTTTCAAAAATATCTTGGTATCCGATTGGCATCGGATACCAAGGCAGCCCTATTGGTCGTTGCGAAAGTGCCATCTTCCCGTGTTTTTCGGCTGTTTGCACATTTCATCTTCATTCTGCGGGCGTCGCTTCCCGCCGCCTTTATACCAATATGCAACCGTTTGGTTGCAAATTGGTATAAAACCAAATTGCGTTCAATTGAGCCTCTTGCAAAACTATCTGCCCGCCCATCGGAGCCATGTCCATGTATCCACTCCTACATAGGGCAGTAGGCGCGGCGAGTACCGGGGGTCTGGGGGGTAGCGAAGGGCTGCCCCGCAACGATGCGCCTACTAGCAACCCCAGATGCGGGGCAGCCCTGAACGGACCCCCAGTTAGCATCCGGAAGGGCTCCATGAACCGGCGCAAAACGAGCCAAGCCACCGAGTCCCGAATCCGAGTACGAAAGATAGGAACGTAATACCGGGACGCGCCGGGCACCCATTCCGCCCAACGAATTTGCCGGGCGCATGACCGCGCTGCGGAGTCCAATCGGCATAAACATGGCGCGGGCGAAAAATCTCCAAAAGCGCGAATGTGCTAGAAGGCGCGAGTGGAATGGAGCGAGCGGCGCCAGCCGGGAGCGGATATGGAACGCTGCGCCTCAATAGGCTACTGCCGCGCAGCGGCCAACAACCACATTTTAGGCCCCAGCTCAGCGACCGGGCGACTCCACGACCCGGCGATGGATAGGCCAAATTACAAGAGTGTTCGCCCCGAGCATGAAAAACCATTCATGTTTTTTGAACGTACGTTCACTACATATGTTTCTCTTCACGGATGGGCATTCTTTATAGGTCTTGTAGGAACCGCCAATTATTGAATGACTATCGAGCCATTCACTGTGTCGAGGTCAATCTTTGCGTTTCCATCGCCAAATTTGGCACTGACAGAATGTTTAGTTGCGCTTATGTTTTTGGCCCCGGGTGTGTTTAGTTTCACGCTCCCATTGACAGTGCTGGCGCTCAGTGTGCCATTTGGGTCTGCCAATGTGAGGTTGATGCCCCCATTGACGGTTGATGCCTCAACGTTGCCCACGTTTTTCTGGATGGTGCCTTTGATGCTCCCATTGACCGTAGATACCTCAATTTTGCCGCTGGCGATGTCAAAAGTGACGCTGCCATTGACTGTGCTGACCTCGTGGCTCCCGTCAATTTTGTTTAGCGCGATTGAGCCGTTGACAGTGCTTATCTCGCTATTTATGCGGCGGGGGACAGTCAGCTCCATTTCGCAGGCGCCGGTGGCTTTGGAATCATAGCCCCCGGCAAACAACTTGGCAAAGAAGCCTTTGGCTTTAGGAAATTTGACCACAAGCACAAGGGAGTTTTTTTGGGAGTCAACTTCAATCTTTGGGTACTCGTCATCGCTGCCTTGCTTGAATGTGGCAGTTAGCGCCACTTCGTCTTTGTCCCAAGTGGTGACCTTGATGGCTCCGGTGACGTTAGAAATTTTGAGGTTTCCGTCGCTTTGAAGCAGAAAGGTCTTTGTCTCTTTTGCGGGGGATGGCCCAGATGGCTGGATGGTCGACGTCTGGGCCGCGCCAACCACGGCTATGCAGGCGGCCAAAATGGCAATGCTGGCTATGTTTCTCATGGGTTCTCCTGTTAGGAATGGAGGGGGTTGAAAAAGCAGAAGGCCGAAAGATAGCCTTGCTTATTACTGCACGACTATGGAGCCATTGACCGTTGTCAGCTTGATCTTTGCATCTCCATTGCCAAACGTGGCATTTATTACAGATTGTTTCTTCGTGATGTCTCTAGCTCCGGGCGTATTTAGCGTGACTTCCCCATTGACAGTGCTGGCGCTCAGTGTGCCATTTGGGTCTGACAGTGTGAGGATAATGCCACCATTGACTGTTGATGCCTCTACGTTGCCTTCGTTTTTCTGGATGGCCACTATTCCCCCATTGACCGTAGAGGCTTCGACTTTGCCTGTTGCAATGTCAAAAGAGATGCCTCCATTGACGGCGCGCAATTTATGGCTCCCGTTGATTTCGTTAAGCGCGATGCCACCATTGACAGTGATTATTTTGCTATTGATGCGGCGCGGGACGGACAATTCCATCTCGCACGACCCGGCTTCGTTTTTTTCTTTCGGATATTTGACTATGAGTTCGAGGTAATTATTTTTGGAGTCAACTTCGATCCTTGGATATTCATTATTCCGGCGGCTTGGCTTGAATGTGGCGGTCAGGGTCACTTCGTCTTTGTCGTGGGCGGTGATCTTTATGCCACCGTTGACGTTGGTAATTTTAAGGTCTCCACCGCTTTGAAGCACAAAGGTCTTTGTCTCTTTTGCGGGGGATGGCCCGGTTGGCTGGATGACCGATGTCTGGGCCGTCGCCGCAACGGCTATGCAGGCGGCCAAAATGGCAATGCTGGCTATGTTTCTCATGGTTTCTCCTGTCAATAAATGGAGTGGTTGCAAATGGCACTAGTGAAAGGATAACCAGACGGCCACCCTCGTGCAAATAGTGTTACGCATGGAAAGCATAGCGGTTTAGAAAAAATAAAATTTTTCAAAAAATGATGCTTAATGATGATATATAAATAGTAGTGACACTTTTTTGAGGGTGCAGGATGAGCCAGGGCGATAGCGAGACACTTTCTTTCAAGAGCGAACTGAAACAAGTTCTACACCTGATAACACATTCGCTCTATACGCACAAAGAGGTTTTTCTGCGCGAGCTGTTGAGCAACGCCAGCGACGCGATAGACAAGGTGCGTTTCAACAGCTTGGACAACGAGGCACTGGCGGGCGATGACCGCGACTGGAAAATCCGCATTTCGCCCGACAAAGATGCGGGGACGCTGACGATATCCGACAATGGCGTTGGAATGACTAGGGCAGAATTGGTGGAAAACCTAGGCACCATAGCCAAAAGCGGCACAAAGGCATTCATTGACCACCTAAAGTCGGCGGATCTAGCTAAGAGGCCCGATCTCATCGGCCAGTTTGGGGTGGGCTTCTACAGTGCCTTCATGGTCGCGGACAAGATCAGGGTCGTGTCTAGGGCCGCAGGGGCCACGGACGCTTTTTCTTGGGAGTCTGACGGGCAGGGGGAGTTCACCATTGGCGGCGCGCAGCGCGATGGACGGGGGACAGACATCATTCTGCATCTCAAAGAAGACGAAAAATCCTTTTTGGATACATGGCAGATACGCAGTTTGGTCAAGCAGTTCAGCGACTTCATAGAGCACCCGATTTTGATGGCCGTGGAAAATAAGGACGGCGACAATACAACAGTTGAGGACGAAACCCTGAACAGCCGCATGGCCCTTTGGCTCAGAAGCAAGCAGGACGTAACCCAAGAAGAGTACAACTCGTTTTATCATCAAGTATCAAACGATTATGGCGACCCCGCCACGACAATGCACATACATGCAGAGGGTTCCATCACGTTCAAGGCGCTGCTGTACATACCAAAGCGCAAGAGCTGGGAGCTGCAGTTTGGCGACACAAAGGCTGGCCCGCGCCTTTACATCAATAGAATACTTATCCAAGACCCATGCGAGGCGCTGCTGCCGCAGTGGCTTCGCTTCGTAAAGGGCGTGGTTGACTGCCCCGATCTGCCGCTGAACGTCAGCCGCGAGACTCTGCAGCAAAACCCGCTGCTGGAAAAAATCCAGAAAAATCTGTGCAAGCACGTAATGAAGGCGTTGGAAGAGATCAAGCAAGAGGATAGGCCCACGTACGAAGCCCTGTTCTTGGAATTCTCCCAATTCATCAAGGAGGGCATGGTGCGCGACTTCGAGCGCAGAGAGGCCATAGCCGACCTGCTGCTATTTGAGCACCTCAACGGAGATACTGGCCACTTGATGGCCCTTGACGAATATATGTCCGCGATGGTCGAGCCGCAAACAGAGATATATTACCTTTGCGGGGAAGACCGCGCCGCGCTTGCGGCCAATCCGTGCTTAGAAACATTCAAACACCTAAAATGGGACGTGCTTCTTATGACGGATCCGATTGATCCCTTTGTGATGCCGTCGCTGGCAGAATATAAGTCCAAGCACGTAAAGGCCGCAGACCGCCATGCGCCGGAGATGCCCGAATCTAGGCAGCAGGTGGAAGAGGCCATGAAAACGTATGGCCCAATTTTGGAAAGCATCAAGTCCAAGCTAAAGGCCGTAAAAGACGTAAGGCTCTCTACAAGGATGAAGGAGAGCGCGTCTTGCCTTGTTGCGGCCGAAGATTCGATGGATCCGCGCATGGAGCAGTTGATGGCCCGCATGGGACAGGGCAGGGGGGCAAGCCCGCGTGTGCTGGAACTCAACCCAGAGCATCCGATGGTAAAGGCGCTGCTAAGCAAGTGCCAGTCAAACCCAGACGACCAGATGGCGGGGCAGTACGGCCAATTTCTGTATGATCAGGCCCTCATCGCCGAAGGCTCTAGGCTGCCCGACCCCGCAGCATTTTTGGCCAGGGTCAATGAGATGGCGGCCAGAGAATTGGGGTCATAAATTTAGGTACTACAGCCGCGAATCACAATCTTGGGCGTCGGCGCAGCCGGTTGCTGCCATTGGAGTCTATGTAGCTCTGAACGCCCTTTGCTATGGCGTCGGCGGCGGATTTCAAAAAGAGAGGATTTCTCAGCTTTGCGGCTTCTTGGGGATTGGAGATAAAGGCAACTTCCACAAGCACGGCTGGCATGGCCGCCGTCCGTAGGACGGCGAATGGGGCCTGTTTTACTCCCCTCTCCTT
>JAITFL010000042.1 GCA_031281385.1 Holophagales bacterium | reverse complement strand
GAATCTCGTTGTAAGTTGTTGCCTCACCAAAATCCACGCAAAGCCAATGGCCGGGTTTGGCGCCGTCCGCCTCCCAGTAGCTTCTGGTGTTGATCCCCGCGTCAAAGGCATGAGCCGCCTGAGTGGTGGCCGCCCGCTGCCCGCTTGCGGAATATCGTGGGCGCGTGCCTATTTTGTGTTCGTTCTGCGCGTACCCAGCCAAGTTTTTGGGCAGTGGGCTGTCAGACGACCAAAAAATAGTTGGGATGGTAGGCTCGAATAGCTTGACCTTGGTGGGAGCTGGCTCAATAAATACCCTCTCTCCTGCGGGGCGAAGTGGATCATAGGCGACAAATTTGATCTCGCCATCATACAGATGCGCCACGTCCATTGCCATGTAGCGGTCGTCGCGCCCGCCACCGATGGGGCGACGGTGGTACGTGTTCAGCCAAGTGCCATTTTCTTCAACATAAACCATGGAATGATGCCCCGTACCCCTAGCGCCCACCGAATAGCGCGTCTGCAAAAACCTGCCAGGGATCGTGGTATATGGGCCCATCGGCGACTTGGCTATGGCGTACCTAAGCCCGTAAGTGTCGCCAGTCCAGCCCCCAACAGAGTACATCAGATAATAGTAGCCATCGAATTTGTAAATAATGGGGCCCTCCTCCAAGTATTCATTTGTGCCAAGGAAGCCCATGTCATAGTTCAGCTCGCCCAATTTTAAGTTGTTAGTTGCGCCCCTGCCGCCGAAATTCGTAAGGTGGACAAAATAATCCATAAAATGATTCAGCTCATGCGCGTCCCTATCGGGGTCATTGTGCTTTTTCCAGTTTTCTTTCCCCAGTGGCACAAAGCCCGTCATGTCGTCCCTGAACTTGGCCATGAGGCAGGTAGTCCAGCCGCCATAAACCAAGTACATGGTGTTGTCATCGTCCAAAAACAAATTGGCGTCTATGGCCTGGGCGCCAAAGTAATTGTCTTGGATCAGCGGGACATTTTTGCCCATAAATTGCACAAATGGCCCCTTGGGGCTTTTTGACCTAAGCAAATACATGCCGCTTACGTCGCCGACGCTAAATTCGTTTGCAGCAGAACCCAAATTGAGGTCGTTGGTGCCAACGAGCAAATAATAGTACCCGTCCTTTCGCGCCACAGTCGGGGCCCAGAAGCAGCGCCAAGAGTCTGGCAGGGAATCCTCGTCAATGATGGCCTCGTGCTTTGTCCAAGAGACCAGGTTATCTGAACCGAAACAGTCTAGGTTCAACTGCCGCTCATAGGGGGCCGAGCGCGTGGCATACACCCAAAATTTGCCATCGAACCTATGTATCTCTGGGTCGGCGTACCACCAAGGCCCGCCCATGTCGTACGCATCGCCTTGCGCGTCTTTCAAAATTGGGTTGTTGGACAGCCTTATAGACCAAGGCTCCGCGCCGCTTCCATGGACAACCACCAGCCCCAAGAACGCCGCCGCCGAAACCACCATCACAAGAAAAGCAATGGCAATTGGCTTTAGAAGTGCTTTCATAAAATCAACACCTTTCAGTCAATAATAGCGACACACAATCAAACTATCCTCTTGCAAAACTTTGCCTAATTACCGCCCCGCTTTTATTTCGTCAACGCAAACGCTTGGAAGCCTTCGCCCTCCCATGCTAGGGGGTTGGGGGAAAAGAGATGGCTTGGGCCCGGCCATATCGCCGCTGGCACAATATTTGGGCGGTCTTGCAGCAGCCGTGGCAGGTGGGCGGTGCCCTCCTCTGGGAACCAACTGCACACGGAATAGATCAGCAGGCCGCCGGGGGCCAGCTTTGGCAGTGCCGCGTCCAGCAACTTGGCCTGGGCCTCTGCCAGCCTATAGATGTCCGACTCTTGCAGCGTCCAAACAATTTCCGGGTGCTTCCTGATGGTGCCGGAACCAGAACAGGGCGCGTCAATGAGTATGATGTCGAAGGGCGTTCCTTGGTCTGCCAGCCAAGCGATGGAATCGGCCAATTCTATTTGGGCGGGCACACTTCTGGCTTGCAAGTTTTCCCGCAGCGTCTTGGCGCGGCTGGGGTCTTGGTCTATGGCAAATATTCGGGAATCGGGCCACCGATAGTGCAGCGACGTCGTCTTGCCGCCGGGGGCGGCGCAGAGGTCGGCTATCCGCAATGGGCTGGAAGATGCTCTATCCCCAAAGCTCCAATCAAATAGCATCAGCGCCTGTGAGCTGACGTCCTGCACCATGCCGGCGCCCGAGCGCAGCCAGTCCAGTGGATAGGGGCAATTTGGCGTCAGTTTATATGGGTGCGGCCATTGGTCGGCCCTTATAAGGCCGCTGGGCGGCGGGCCCTTCAGTGCCACGAATGACGGCTCTGGCGGCTGCTGCAACCTGCGCCAAAGCGTTTCAACATTTTCGGGTGCATAGCTTTCCCCAAGGGCATCTTTCAACAGCCTTTCTGCAATGGGTGTTCGATCAAGGTTTGGGGACAGGGATTCGAGTTCGGCGGCCAGACACTTTCTATCCTTTGACGCCGCCCTAAGAATCGAATTGACGAGGCCCTTGTGCGCTGCAAACCCAAGGTGGTCTCGCCTTGAAACCAGCTCCACCGCCTCCGAAACTGCCGCGTGCGTCGCCACGCCCGGCAGCCACGCAAGCTGCGCCAAGCCCATGTTGAGATGGATTTTTGACTGAGGCGGAAGCCCGCGCTCAGGGAATTTTAGCTTTTGGACGCACCAAGCGTTCAGCCTGCCCCATTTTCGCAGGCATTGACCCAACATGGCATGCGCCAGCCTTGCGTCTTGGGCGGAAAGGTTCTTGTCCCAGCCCCAGCGCGGCTTGCGCCCCTCAATGAACACGTCGGAAAGGGCATTTGCAACTGTCAGTCTGGCAGGGGTTGACATCATAGCCTCTTGCAAAATCATTCTAGCACCCATCGGAGTTAACTCCCAATTATCCGCCCGACTATCGAAGCCGCGCCCATGTATCCACCCATTCATCGAAGCCATCTCCAAATGGACAATTGACAACTCTCGGTATTCTCCGCTATCGCTCCGAATACGCGAGACCCCAACTTGGGCCGTTGCAACACCTTGGCAGGCTTTGGCGGCATGGGCGTTGTGCCTTAGCTCGGCTTCGTTCTCTCGGTATTCTCCGCTATCGCTCCGAATACGCGAGACCCCAACTTGGGCCGTTACAACACGTTGGCAGGCTTTGGCGGCATGAGCGTTTTGCCTTCGCTCGGCTTCGTTCTGACAATGGACAATTGACAATGCTGGAAATCGAGGCGGCTGCGCCGCGTTGAATGTTTAATGGCGGATTGAGCGTCCAGCACTGGACGGATACTGTTGCCACATGTATCTCCTACCCCGAAGCCAGCGCCCAAAAAACCAAGTGCTGAACGAAGGTACTGTCCCAGCTTGAGAAAACTCTATCGAAGTCATTTCCCAGCTAGCAAACCTTCCATCGAAGCCACCTCCAATGGACAATGGACAATGTTGGAAACTGATGAGGCTGCGCCGCGATGATAATTACGGCGGATGGAGCGCGTGGCTCTGAACGGAGATTGTTGCCGCCTGTATCGCCTACCTCGAAGCCAGCACCCAAAAAACCAAGCGCTGAACGAAGGTACTGTCCCAGCTTGAGAAAACTCTATCGAAGTCATTTCCCAGCTAGCAAACCTTCCATCGAAGCCACTCCAAGCATCCACCCGCCCATCGAAGCCGTGCCCATGTATCCGCCCCTGCATAGGGCAGTAGGCGAAGCGAGTATAAGGGGTCTGGGGAAGACGCCTTAGTGCAATGAGCGTTTGAGGCTGCAGTGCAGCCTCAAATGCCAGCAGCACTTGGGCGGCTTAAAAAGCAGTGCGGACTCGCATGCGAGGCCGTGCAAG
>JAITFL010000089.1 GCA_031281385.1 Holophagales bacterium | reverse complement strand
ACAGCTCTTTCAAATAGGCCCTCTGCCTTTCGATGCTCTGGGCGTGGCTCTTGATCTCTTCGTTGCCCGCCCTAAGGTCTGCGGCCATCGCGTTAAAGCTGCGCGACAGAAAGGCCAGCTCGTCCTTGCCCTCTTCCGGCAGGGCCACGTTGAGGTCGCCCCTGCCGACTCGCTGCGCCGCTTTCGCTAGGGCGCGCACGGGCTCTGCGATGGCCTTGGACAGGGTAAGCCCTATCCACACAGCGGCGAAAATGCTCATAAGGGTCATAAAGAGAAGAACGTTGTCCGTAAACCCTACAAGTGCGTTGGTGAGCCTTTTGATCTGCAATGCCTCGTCTTGGCGGCGCTCAAGCCTCGCCAGGCTCTCCTGCACGTCCTTGGGCACCAAGCGCCCTGCGGCCCATTCCCCGCTCCTGCCCAGATACCAGGCGCCCGCGTCCCCACCGTCGGCAGTCCATGCCAAGTCGCCCGAGGCCAAGTTAGGCATT
The DNA here is from genome assembly GCA_031281385.1 of Holophagales bacterium. The sequence goes on along the minus strand of JAITFL010000089.1, from coordinate 3,600 downwards.
GGCAGGCTCTCCTTGATGGCCGATTCTTTGGAATTGGAGCAATAATCCAAGTCGAATTCGATTAGAGCGTCTTTTGGGGAAACTTGCAGCTTGGCCGCCAACCCGGCATCCCGCCCAATCCGCTCGAGCTGCCCATTTTTATAGATGCGCGATATGTCGCCGCCGTCCCTGATGATGCGGTCTGTTTCGGGCGCGAACCAGCGCTCCACGTTTTTCAGTATGAATGGGCGGCCCATGACAAACAGCATGGCGCTGGGAAGGATACCCACTGCCAAGAACGCTACAACCAGCTTTGAACGTATCTTGGAACCCAGTATCCCGCTGCGCCGCTCAAAATATACCTTCGCCAAGGCCCTAGCGACAATGAATATGACGAGGCCGATGACCAGCGTATTGGCCAGGCCCAGCGCCAGCAGCCCTCCCCAGCGGCTAACGCCCTGGACGCTCTCCTCCGAAAAGCTTAGCAGCTTGTAGAACTTAAAAAAGGTATAGCTGATGGCTGCCAGCCCTACGGCAAAATACAGGCGCACGAGTTCGCGGCTTCGCTTGCCATGCGTTCTTAGGGCGCGTTTCTTGCTGGGCTGTGGTATCTTGGTCGGCATGTGTCGAGGGCTACAGTTTACACTGTTTCCAATTTTTTTCTTATGCCTTGTAACCCAAAGCTGGCATCACTTCATCGCCAGAACTTCGCGGCCAGCCAAAAGGAAGGCGCCGACGGCATAGACCTCGGTGTCCGCGGCCTTGACCAGCTTTGGATCCTGGCCAATGGGCTGGGCCCAGCCTAGCCTGCCATCGGGCTGGATGCAGTCGTTAAGGGCCTTCCAAGCACTTGCGACCGTGGGGGCGAAGTCCGCCCGCTTTAGCAGTTTGTTGTTTACGCCCCAGGCCAGCGCGTAAGTGAAAAAGGCCGTCCCGCTGCTCTCCCCGGTGGGATAGCTGGCCGGATCCAGAAGGCTTGGGCGCCATAGGCCATCGGCCTGCTGCAATTCGCGTATGCGGCCGGCCATCTCAACAAACAGCGCCTCGTACCTGCCCCGCGTTGGGTAGTCCTTTGGCATCACGTCCAAAAGCCGCGCCAGCCCCGCCAGCACCCAGCCATTCCCCCTGCTCCAAAATACTTTTCTCCCGTTGTTTTCCTGCTTGCCGAAATAGCTGGAATCCCTATAGAACAGTTTTTCTTCTTTGTCGTAAAGAAAGTCGTATGATTTCCAGTATTTTGCGTCCATGGCGTCTATGTATTTTTTGTCGCCAGTCACAAGGGAGAGGCGCGCCCAAGCGGGCGGGGCCATAAAAAGGCCGTCGCACCAAGACCACGCGCCTTTGCCGTAGAGGGCGGCCGTGTGTGCCCCCAGCCCTGGGTCGGGCAGGGCGATCTGCTCGTCCACGACTGCCTTGATGTCGGCAATGATCGCCGGGTCTTGTTTTACGACGCGGTAGAGATCCAAATAAACCTGCGAGATAGCTTGGTCGTCGCCGAAAAAGCGGTCTGGCCCCACCTTCCAGCCCACCGTCTTCTCCATCGCCATCAACGGCTCTAGGTAGCGCGAATCCTTGGTCTGTTCGTAGAAGCTAAACACACCCGCGTACCACGCCCCAATGGTCCATTGGTTGTCTGCGTGTCTGCCGCCGGACGTTTCGCGCCTATGAACCAGCATCCAGTCCGCGACCTTGCGCTGGGTGGCCTCGATGGTTGTTTTGTCTATCTGCGCGTGGCTAGGGGCTTTGCACGAAAAGCACGAGACGATTGCCGCCAAGGGCAAAATGGCCAAAAGGTATTTTTTCATTCCAGAACTCCTTGATGATTGTTGCCTAAAATTAATACTGGCGCGGCCACAAGCCGCATCCACGATTGTCAATTGTCAATTGGCTTTGCCTCCACGGCCTGCAACCTAGCGTTGAAATTGTATTGGACGATGATTTTTGTGCGGTTTTCCTCTGCCGTTGCGTCTATCGCAATGACACGGTTTGGGCGCTCTAGCCCAAACACGATTGAACCCGCGTCTTCGTACAGGGTTTTGGACGTGACGGAATAGCCTTCGGCCAAGAGTTTCTTTTCAAATGTCGCAAAGACCTTGGGTATTGGGTCGTCCGTTAATTGCTCAATGTCGCCGTCTTCTTGCCCCTCCGACGAAGCATAGGACAGCACCCTGTAGGGCACGCCTGGGTAGAGATAGTGAACCATATCCTCTGGTATGTTTGCTGGCTTGCTGGCGGCGATTGCCTCGGCCTTTATTGGCTCGACGCTAACCTCTTCGCCGCCGCCATTGGCAAACTTAAAAGTACCATTCCTAATGTCGGCGGCGCTGAAAGACGCGATTTTCCCCGAAGTCAGGTCTTTTATCTCTATCATTCCTTCTCTAAGGTCGGAGCCCGCCACCACATACTTTGCGTTTGATGCAAGAATCGCTTTAGTCCCGGCGATTATTTGGCTTTCTGGTGTACCAGGGACGTTGATGTTTCCAAACAGCAGCAGAGCTGCCGATGCAATTATCGCCACTTGCAGCATGGCCGCGCACACGCCGAGGACAACATAAACGGCCTTCGGCTTTTTTGGCAGGGGGGGCTGGTTCCTTCTTGGCTCCTGGTCGTAGTCATTGCTGTGGTTGTGGTTGTGGTTGTGGTCCTGGTCGCCAAATGGATTCATCTTTGGCGTGCCTCTGGCCGAATTGAAGTTGAGGAAGGCGGAGCGGTTCAGTTTCATGCCCATGGCAAATTTGCTCCATTCTGTGTGAACTATTATTGTAGCACTTTATATCAGTTACAAGTTACAAGAGGCCGAGCAAGTGGCTCCCCCCCTGTCCTAATTTCGCGTCTATCTCTCTTTTGCGTCTGATCGTGCCGCAATTTTGCCTTGGTCTGCAAGGGCGGCTTCGCCCTTTGCTTCTATTGTTGCTCCTTCCCCGCCTTCATGTTCATGGCCTTGGAAGCTAAAATTTCCGTCCTTTACGTCTGCGGCGTAGAGGGTCATCGTTTCGCCGGTTCCCTTGTGCCTGATGGTCATCATACTCTTTTCCGCGTCCATGCCGACAATTTCCAAATCGGGGCTGTCCGCCACCACCTGCTCTGCTTCAAACATAACCGGGTGGCTAAGGTACTCGTTGGACTTCTTCTGCACGATTAAAAGCACGGTGGCAACGGCGGCCAAAGCCAAAAAGAGTATCGCCCCGCATCCTCCCAGCAGGACGGACGAAAAGTTCGACTTCTTTTTTGGCCGCTTCATGCGCGACTTCCCTATAAAAATGCACTATCTATTTTAGAATAGCGCCTGTGCATTTTGACACAACAAAAAACATGCGATCCCAAATTTTTGATTGAACCGGGCTTCCCGCACCATAGATTATGCCGATTGGGTTCTGCGGCGAGATCATGCGCCCGGCAAATTCATTGGGCAGAATGCCGCCCGGTTGGGGTATTTGCTAAGTGCTTATCTTACGTGCTCGGGGTGATGGCCCGGTGGCTTGGTTCATCTCGCGTCGGGTCGTGGAGCCCGCCCGGATGCTGAATCATTCGCCCGGCGGATTCATCGGGCGGAATGGATGCCCGGTGCGGTTATTTGCATGACACGTATCTTTCGTGCTCGGGTCTGCCGCCAAACAACCT
>JAITFL010000084.1 GCA_031281385.1 Holophagales bacterium | reverse complement strand
CGGGATAGGCGGGATCGTTGCGGACTGCGCCAATGCAGAAGAGTGGACAAATGAGCGGCTGGAGCAAAGCGGCATTGTCGTTTCGGTGATGGGGCGCCTGATCTCGTTTAGGGAGATGGGCAAAAGCGTTTTTGGGCATTTGAGCGAGGGCGGCCAAAAACTCCAGGTTTTTTTTAACAAGAATGGCTTGGCCGAGTCGGACCCAAAGGCTTGGGAGTTGCTAAAACTGCTTGATTTGGGCGATTTCATCAGCGTCACGGGCGCATTGATGAGAACCAAGACGGGAGAGTTGAGCGTCCGAGCCAGTGAGGTGCAGTTTTTGTGCAAAGCCCTGTTGCCATTGCCAGAAAAATGGCATGGGTTGCAGGACAAAGAACAGCGCTACCGCCAGCGCTACCTTGACTTGGCCACCAACCCAGACGTTATGGACACATTCCAAAAGCGCAGCCGCATATTGGCCTCTGTGAGGCGCGAAATGGAATCAATGGGATATTTGGAGGTTGAGACTCCAATGATGCAGCCCATACCCGGCGGGGCCACCGCGAGGCCATTCGTCACCCACCACAACGCGCTGGACATGGAACTCTACATGAGGATAGCGCCAGAGCTGTACCTAAAGCGGCTGATTGTGGGCGGCTTTGAAAAGGTGTTTGAGGTCAACAGAAATTTTAGGAACGAAGGCATCAGCCAAAAACACAACCCCGAATTTACCATGCTAGAATGTTACGCCGCTGGCCAAGACCTAAGGGACATGATGGAAGTCACCGAGCGCGTGTTTGGCGCTGCGGCAAAAGTGATGGGTTCGGAGACTTTGACCTATGGCGACCATGAAATATCCTACAAGCCGCCTTTCAAGAGGATGGCTCTAAAGGACGCAGTGGCGAACTTTGGCGGCATTGAAAGGCAGAAGCTGGAAAGCCCCGGCGAAATAAAAAAGATAGCCGATGAATTAAAGTTAGAGGACGCAGGCAAAAAAACTCCAGGCGCATTGCTGGGCGAACTTTTTGAACACCTAGTCGAAAAACATCTGGTGCAGCCCACTTTCATCGTTGACTATCCAATAGAGCTTTCGCCCCTGACAAAAGAACTGCCCGGTCAGCCCGGCTTTGTTGACCGCTTTGAACTGTTTGTGGCAGGCATGGAGCTGGCAAACGCATACTCCGAATTAAACGATCCAATTGTGCAGATGCAGCGCTTCCAAGATCAGTTGGCGCAGCGGGAGGCGGGCGACGATGAAGCGATGCTGTTGGACATGGATTTCATTGACAGCCTAGAACACGGCTTCCCGCCATGCGGCGGCCTTGGCATTGGTATTGACAGGCTGGTAATGCTGATGACTGGCAACACGAGCATCCGCGATGTGATACTATTCCCCCTGATGAGGCCACTCTCCAGCCAGTGAAACTTTAACGTACAGTGTTCAATGTCAGTTGAACGGATTGGTATCAAAACAATTTGGTATTATTGTAAATGGAGGGCGCAATGGAAAATTGGTTTGCTTCTCTTTCCGCGATAGACAGATTTTTTGCGGCTTGCGCCATTGTAGGCTCATTGGGTGTACTGCTGCGCCTTTTCACCCAGATACTAGGGTTCGCGGGTGGGGAGCTGGACGGGGGAGACGCCGATGCCAGCGCTGGCGATGGCTCTCACCACCCCGGTGATGGATTCAAGATAATCAGCATACACGGCCTAGCGGCGTTCTTTTTGATGTTTGGGTTGGTCGGCTTTGCGGCGCATAGAGAAAACAATGCACCAATATCCATCGCGCTGCTCATGGGCATTGTTGCAGGCGCGGCTTCTGTATGGATCATCTCAAAACTGTTCATGATGGCCCATAAGCTACAAAGCGTGGGGAACTTGGACATCAGCAAGGCGGCGGGCTGCTTGGGTACGGTGTATCTAAAGATTCCAAAGGGCGGCAGCGGGCGTGTCGTTGTCAACATCAATGGTCGCCAGAGAGAGATGGACGCTGTTCATCTCAATGGCGATGAGATAGATTCAGGTGCTTCAATAGTGGTGGTCAAAATCGAAGGCTCCACTGCGGTCGTAGATTTGGCGCAAGTGGCGCAAAACTAAATTTTCTTAAGTATTTCAAGGAGAGTGCAATGCCAGAAGGGTGCGCAACTTGGACACTTGCCGTAATAGCGCTTGTCGTCCTCATTTTCACAACTATGATGTTTTTGGCGTCGCGCTACAAGCGTTGCCCGTCTGACAAAATATTAGTGGTTTTCGGCAAGGTCGGGGCAGGGCAGTCCGCAAAGTGCATCCACGGCGGCGGCGTATTGGTGTGGCCCTTGATACAGGATTACGCCTACATGAGCCTGCGCCCCATGACCATCAGTATCCCGCTGCAAAAAGCGCTCTCGATGCAGAACATCCGCATCAACGTGCCATCCACGTTCACCGTTGGCATCAGCACCGAGCAGGAGATCATGAACTCTGCCGCAGAGCGCCTATTGAACCTCACTGGCAACCAGATAGAGGACATGGCGAGGGAAATCATATTTGGCCAGTTGCGCCTGACTGTGGCCTCACTGACCATAGAGCAGATCAACCAAGACCGTGAAAGCTTTTTGGGTTCCATACGAAAGAACGTCGAGCCAGAGCTTAAAAAAATTGGCCTGTACCTCATCAACGTGAACATCACAGACATTACGGACGAGTCGGGCTACATTGACAGCATAGGCAAAAAGGCCGCAGCCGAGGCTATCAACCAAGCCAAGGTGGACGTGGCCGAGCAAGATAAAGTTGGCGCCATAGGCCAGGCCGAGGCCCTAAAGGTAAAAGAGATTCGCGTCGCGGAGAACATGGCCGAATCGGAAAAGGGCCAGAAAAAGGCAGAGGCCGACAAGCGCATCTTCTTGAAGCAGCAAGAAGCAAGCGCGGTGACAGGCGAAAACGAAGCCCAGGCCAACATAGCCAAGACCAACGCCGAACTGGCCATACAGGTTGCCGTGAACAACGCCGAGGCAGAAAAGGGCCAAAAAAAGGCCGAGTCCGAAAGGCGCGTCTATGTCAAGCACCAAGAGGCGTCAGCCGTCGCGGGGGAAAACGAGGCGCTTGCAAACATCGCCAACACGAATGCAGTGCTGGCCGTCAAGCAGGCAGATGCACTGAAAAAGGGCGAAGTTGCCCGCCGCGAGGCCGAGGTAGAGATACAGAAGGCCCAGTACAAGGCCGAACAGGAGCGCCTGAATGCCCAAGAGGTAGTGCGCCAAGAGGTTGAAAAAAGAAAAATCGAAATCGCGGCAGAGGCCGAGGCCGAAAAGACGCGCCGCGAAGCCAAGGGCGTGGCGGACGCAATCCTTCTCAAATACATCGCAGAGGCCGATGGCGTGAGGAAAGTCTTGGAGAGCAAAGCATTCGGCTACCAAAACTTGGTGGCCAGTTGCAACGGCGATGCAAGGGCCGCCGCAACGCTGCTAATGACAGAAAAAATAGAACAAATAGTCAGCCTGCAAGTTGAGGCCATACGCAACATCAAGATAGACAAGATAACTGTATGGGATGGAGCCGGAAATGGCGGCGAAGGGACGGCCACAAGCCAATTTATCTCTGGCCTGATAAAGAGCCTGCCCCCACTCCACGACGTAGCCGGCCTGGCTGGCATAGAACTCCCCAAGTACTTGGGCAAGATAGCTAAAGACAAATCAGAGAAAGAGAAAGGGCAAGGGGGGCAGGGTTCTGACGTTTAGTACCGACATGCAATCTTATGAGCCACTTGCAAAACCATCTTCGCGCCCATCGAAGCCATCTCCATGCATCCGCCCGACAATCGGAGCGACCGCTGAACGGAGCCATCTCCCCAAAATCACGCGCTCATCGAAGAGCCGTCCGGCAGGACGGCGGGGGTCTGGGGGGCGACCGGGGCGGCGCGAGCTTGCGAGCGACGACGGTAAGGGAGACCCCCAGTTAAGCATCCGGGCGAACTCCATGAACCGGCAAGAAACGAAGCAAATTGTCGTGACGCGCATACCGAGTATGAAAGACAGAATCAGTATCTAGAAACAGATTAAGCGCCCCGCGCTAAACGGAGTCTTGCAAATAAAAATAACTGAATTTTGCAAGTGACTCTTTTGATTGCAAGTCGGTATAGCTCAATATTCAAAACACTTTTTTACCCGCAACGTAAGTTGCCATAATTTTGCCGCGCAGCTTCCAGTCTTTGAATGGCGTGTTGAAGGACTTGCTTTTGATGAAGGCCCTGTCCACGCGGATGGCTGTATGTGGGTCAAAGATGGTGAAGTCCGCCGGGCTGCCCACTTTCAGGCTTCCCAATCCTATTTTGTCAAGGCGGAATGTCTTTGCCGGCCCAATGGTCAATAGTTCTATGGCGCGGGGTAGGCCGATTATGTTTTTGTTCACCAATAGTTCTATGACAAGCGGCAGGGCGGTTTCTAAGCCAATAATTCCAAATGGCGCGTTGGCCAATTCAACTTCTTTGTCATCGAATGTGTGGGGCGCGTGGTCAGTGGCTATGGCGTCAATTGTGCCATCGGCAAGGGCTTCAAGGATTGCTTCCACGTCAGCTTGCGACCTTAGAGGCGGGTTCATCTTGTAGTTGGAGTCGAATCGAGCCATCTCTTTGTCGGTCAGCGCAAAGTGGTGGGGGGCAGCTTCGCAGGTAATTGGCAGTCCGTCCTTTTTAGCGCGTCGTATGGCCTCGATGGAGCCCTTGGTGGAGACGTGCTGAAAATGGACGTGGGACTTTGTGTGTCTGGCTAGCACTATGTCCCTTGCCACCATCACTTCCTCCGCTGCAGCAGGGATGCCGTGGCAGCCGATGGCCGCGCTGGTAGCGCCCTCGTTCATGCAGCCTTCTCCGGCAAGGTTCTTGTCTTCCTCGTGAACGGCTATCGTGGCGCCCAGCCATTCCGCGTATTCCATCGCCTTGCGGAACACGGCTGCGTTCATCACCGGGTTTCCATCATCGCTAAAGGCTATGCAGCCTGCGGCCAGCAGTGCCCCGTAGTCTGCCAGTTCTTCTCCAGCCATGCCCTTGGTGAGGGCCCCAACAGGGAAATATCGGCAGAGCCCTGCCTTTGCCGTGCTATTCAGCATAGATTGCGTGATTACTGGTGAATCGTTCACTGGCTTAGTGTTTGCCATAGCGCAGACGGAAGTGAACCCACCCGCAACGGCGGCCATGCTGCCAGTCTGGATGGTTTCTTTGCTGGTCTGCCCAGGCTCGCGGAAATGGACGTGCAGGTCTATCAGCCCAGGGCAAAGCACATTCCCTTTCCCGTCTATTGTTTCTGCGCCTTGTGGCACAGGGCCGCTTTCGCAGTTTTCGCCCAAGTCGGCCACCAGCCCATCTTTGACGAGCAAAGCCCCGTGCGCGTCAATGCCCTGCGATGGGTCAACCAGTCTAACGTTTTTTACTAGTATTAGGGACATACAGCCATTGTCAATTGTCCATTGTCAATTGTCAATTTTTTCTAAAAGGGCGAATGCCCGAAGAAACGCGGCGGAATGTAGCAGGCCCGCGCGTTTTATGCGGGACTGCGGATTTGGAGCCCACGCCGAATGGCAACAACATTGCCTGTTGTCTGAGTTTTTCAAGACTTCCAATACGTCAATCAGCCTCAACCATCTCGAACAGCTCGTCGTCTTCCTGCACGTAATCTCCGTCCTCAGCCAATATTTTTAGAATTTTGCCTGCTTCGGGTGCATGAACGTAAAACTGCGTTCTTCCCTCGTCTGTTCCCTCTAGCAGCATCAATTGCTGGTCTTCCTCTACTTCCTCGCCTTCCGAAACGAAAATGTCAAGTATGTAACCTGGCCACTCCGCGTTGATGGTCATGTTTTTCTCCAGCGTGCTGGGTGCAGAACCCAAATTTTGAAAAAGTGTCAGAGATGCCAAGTATTGCGGGGCATGTGGGATGCGGGTGTTTCTCGGTAACAACGATTGCCTACAGCGTCAAAAAACTGTATAGCAGGGACAAACAAAACTCAAGATAATGCAACACCCTTGCCAACCTTTATCCGGTGGACGATGGCAGTTGTGCTATGGCCGTCTAAGAATGGGATTGTCACTGTCTTCCCCCCTCGCTTTTCCACTGTGTCGCGCCCCACGACTTGATCTAGGGCATAGTCACCGCCTTTTACTAGCACGTCTGGCTGGATTTGCTCAATCAGCTTGGCCGGAGTATCTTCATTGAAGCTGATCACTGCGCCTACGCTCTTCAATCCTAGCAGCACCATAGCGCGGGCCTCTAGGTTTTGGAGCGGGCGGCTGGCCCCCTTGAGCCTCGCCACGCTCTCGTCGCTGTTGAGGCCCACGACCAAAAAATCCCCCAGCGCCCTTGCGTCCTCCAAATACTGCACATGGCCAGGGTGCAAAATGTCAAAGCAGCCATTGGTGAAGCATAGTTTGGCCTCGCGGTGGTCAGGGCGCAGCGCGGGAAATGCGTCCCAAAAAGAGCCAGTGTCATCAAAGAAAAACGTCAGCAGTGGCATATTGACCTTTCGGTAGTAAAATAGGCAGGGTCGGCCCCCGTGGAAGGGCTCGAAAACAAATCCTACCACGACATGCGCGACTGTGCTTGATGCCGGCTTGGCTAATGAAAACAAGAGGAAAAAATGCCGTTGTATGAATATTGTTGTGTGGCTTGCGGTGCAAGCGAAGAAAAGCTATCCAGCTTTTCGGCCCCAATGGAGATGGATTGCCCATCCTGCGGAAAATCAGCAGGAATGAGGCGCCAAGTGTCCGCGCCCCTGATAAATTTTTCGGGCGGCGGGTGGTACGCCCAAGGTTACAGCAATGCGCCACCGTGCAAGTCGGAAGGCAAGGATTCTTCCGCATCGGCTGCAAAAGCTACGAAAGATGCCAGTGGGGCCTGCGCCAATTGCCCCGCGAAGACCAAATAAACGGGCCAGCGGCTTTTCATTTTGTGCGCCGCCAAAAAAGCGGTTGACAATCCCTTCATCTGTAGTAAGATAATCAGTTCCCGGTCAACTGTCCGGGGTTCAGCAACTATCGCCCGATGTCGTTTTTTTGCAATGACCGCGACCTCTCGGGCCCGCGCAGGGGAAGGCCCCGATGCGCACATTTTTAGGAGGTTGGTGTGCCAACCATCAATCAGCTAATCCGCAGCGGGCGAAAGACGTTCACGAACAAGACGAAGAGCCCGGCCCTGGATTCATGCCCCCAAAAACGCGGGGTCTGCACCAGGGTGTTCACGACTACGCCGAAGAAGCCAAATTCGGCACTCCGCAAGGTGGCTAGGGTGCGCCTCACAAACGGAATCGAGTGCACCACCTACATCCCGGGTGTCGGGCACAACTTGCAGGAACACAGCATCGTGCTCATCAGGGGAGGGCGCGTCAAAGACCTGCCTGGCGTGAGGTACCACGTTGTGCGCGGATCACTCGACACCACGGGCGTCGCCAGCCGCAACCAGTCGCGGTCTAAGTATGGCGCAAAGCGGCCCAAAGCGGTCGCCAAGAAGTAGTGGGGAGCAGACATGTCACGAAGATCAACCCCGCCAAAGAGAGAAATACTCCCCGACCCAGTCTATAACAGCGTGGTCATCACCAAGTTCGTCAACGTCTTGATGGAGCGCGGCAAAAAATCAACCGCTGAAAGGATACTCTACGGAGCCCTCGACATCGTGGCCAAAAAGACGGGCGAGCCGCCAATAGAAGTTTTTGAAAAGGCCCTCAACAACATCAAGCCAACGGTGGAAGTGAAGAGCAGGCGCGTTGGAGGCTCAACGTACCAGGTGCCCATCGAAGTGCCGCAGAACCGCCGCCAGTCATTGGCTATGAGGTGGCTGAAAACTTATTCTGCCGCCAGGGGCGAGCGCACCATGAGAGACAAGCTGGCCGGCGAGATATTGGACGCCCTCAATTACAGGGGCGCGTCAGTCAAAAAGAAAGACGACGTGCACAAGATGGCCGAAGCCAACAAGGCATTCGCGCACTATCGTTGGTAATCAATGCTTTTTTTCATCTGGGGCCGATTTGCAGTCGGCCCCTCTTTTGTGTTTTTTTGCAGTAATTATTGCTAGACAAGCAGCACTGAGGAGATTTTGTGGCTCGGACCACCCCACTAGAACGCTACCGGAACATAGGCATTATGGCCCACATTGATGCTGGCAAGACGACAACAACGGAGCGCATTCTTTTTTACACAGGGAAAATTCACAGGCTCGGGGAAGTCCACGACGGTGCAGCGACAACCGATTGGATGGAACAGGAGCAGGAGCGCGGCATAACCATCACTTCGGCTGCAATTACCGCGTCATGGGCCCCCAAAACGGGTATTTTCGCTGATGTCGCCCATCGCATAAACGTCATTGACACGCCGGGACACGTGGATTTCACCGCCGAGGTGGAGCGCTCCCTGCGCGTTTTGGACGGAGCGGTGGCGGTGTTTTGCGCCGTTGGCGGAGTCCAGCCCCAGTCCGAGACCGTGTGGCGGCAGGCCAACAAGTACAATGTCCCCAGAGTGGCTTTCGTCAACAAAATGGATCGCACTGGCGCCGATTTTTTCAACGTCATAGAAATGATGAAGACAAGGCTGGCTGCAAAGCCGCTGCCGATACAGATACCCATCGGCTCCGAGGACGAGTTCATGGGAATAATAGATTTGGTGGGCATGAAAGCGCTCACTTTTGACGAAGAAGACAGCGGGTTCAATGTGATCTATAGCGAAGTACCCGCCAACCTTAAAGAGACCGCCGAAAAATATCGGGAACAGATGGTAGAAACGGTTGCCGAAACCGACGAACAGCTAATGGAGAAGTATTTGGGCGGCGAGGCCCTCACCATCGAAGAAATACACAGAGGCATCAGAAATGGATGCATCGGCCTTTCGTTCACGCCAGTATGCTGCGGTAGTGCATTCAAAAACAAAGGAGTCCAGCCCCTCTTGGACGCCATCGTTGGTTACCTGCCCAGCCCCACGGACATCCCCCCAATCGAGGGCATAGATTCCAAGGGCAATGTCACGGCCCGCAAGGCGGATGATTCAGAGCCATTCAGTGCGCTTGTGTTTAAGGTCAT
>JAITFL010000081.1 GCA_031281385.1 Holophagales bacterium | reverse complement strand
CCCTACCTAGGGCAGTAGGCGAAGCGAGTCCCCGGGGTCTGGGGGGTAGCTCAGCACGGGCTCGCAAGCGAGTCCGTGCTGAGCTACCCCCCAGTTAGCATTTGATAAGCTTTTCCAAGATCCGGCGGACTTCCCCTAAGGCCGTAACGCCTCCCCCCCGAGCTCAAGCGGCGAATGACCTCGCCGCGTCATCATTCGGCATAAGCATGGCGCGGCGAAGCCGCATCATTATTGCCGCGCAGCGGCTCGTAACTGGGCTTTAGAGTCCAGTTAAGCATCAGGGCGGGCTCCATGAACCGGCGATGAACGAACCAAATTGCCGGGCCATGAACCCGAGCACGAAAGATAGAATCAGGCACAACAAGCCAGTAAAACCGAAGGACACCAATATCCGACACCAAACGACCAAAGTTACCGGCCCCACCGTCCAGAATACAAAAGACAGAGTCAGGCTGCAGCTAATGTTGGATTCCATGCCCCTGTGCCCAATGAATCAAGTTGCAGGTCTGCCGCCCCCTTGCAAGTGAAATATTTAGCCGCGCCAAGGTACATCACGGCCAAGAATTGGTGGGTTTTGCAAGTGCCTCGATAGTCTAGTAAAATCAATATTTATCTGGAGCCATTCATGGGTCTTTTGCAGGGGGCGGTTTCGCTCCGCCGATTCTTGGCGCTGGGGCCAGTCCCAGGGGAAGAAGCCCTATTCAGCGGTCTGGCAAAGCACCGCTTTAGGCCATTCGACAACGATGAGGACGAAGAGAAGGTTGGGTGGGCTGACTGGCGCAACCCGCTTATCACTCCCCCCGACCGCGATTGGGTGTCGCAGGGGCGTTTTGCCGTTTTTTCGATGCGGTTGGACACGCGCAAGGTGCCGCCCATGCTGCTCAAAGCGCATACAGACTTGAGGATGCAAAAATTGATGAAAGAAAAGGACTTGGCCTTTGTCGGCAGGGAGGCCAAAATTTCGCTGGAGGAAGAAGTCAGGGCCGAACTGATCAAAAAAGTTCTGCCGACGCCGCGCACAGCCGAGATAGCTTGGGACCTAAAGGGCGGAGTGCTATGGACTACCGCAGGCAACAGCAAGGCGCAAGGCCATCTTGCTGGCCTGATGAAAAAATCCTTTGACGTTGAGCTGCAGCCGCTGGCCCCCCTCCTGCTTGCGGGTAGGCTTGCCCCCCATATTTCGGTTGAAATGCTGATGGCACTGGAGCCGCTAGACCTCAGCTTGGAGGGCGCATGAAGCCGATGGAGGTCATAGAGCAGGGGCGCTTTCTTGGCGAGGAGTTCTTGTTGTGGCTCTGGATGCGCGGGCTACAGGAAGGCGGAACATCCGGCAAGGACGGCGATTTGTCCGCATGTTTCATAGACGATGAAGTGACGCTAGTTTCGGAGCGTGGCGATGTAAAAGAACTCAGCCTGAGAAAGGGCACCCCCCAAGAGTCATTGGAGGCTTTCGAGGCCCTTTCAAGGGGGATGCGCCCATGCAGAGCCAAAGTGCGGATGCTGGCGGGCGACATGGAGTGGGTGTTCATGCTGGGCGCGGCCCAACTGGAAATATCCGCCATGAAACTGCCTCCAACTCAGGCAAAGGACATGCAAGGCAGGGTGTCCGACAGGCTGTTTTTGCTGGAGGAAGGCACCTCCCACATAGAACGCCGCTTCGCCGTTTTCCTCGATGCCAGGGCGAATGATTTGGGCGCAATGGAAAAGACGCTCAAAGATTGGATAGCGGATGCGCTGGGGCAGTACAAGGGCGATTTTGGCGAGGGTTCCCAATGAAGACCCTCTGGGTACTCGGCGTTGCCGCCCTAGTTTTGGCGGCACAGGATCCCGAGCTGGCTGAAGTCAGGGGGCGCCTGCCCAATGGGAAGACGGCCTTGGTGCGTCTGCAGTACAAAAAAGGCGTGAGCGTCGAGTCAAAGGGCCTGCCGCCGGAGTTCTTGGCGAAAAAAAATTCGGCGCAGTGGGTACCCTTTGGCGACCTTTCGCCGCAGGGCAAACGCTGGGTGCTGGCCTCGCTCTTCCCCGGCGACACATGGGGCAAGGGCGGCGCAAAACACAAGGTCAGGTGGCCCAAGCTGGAATCGGTGTGGCTTATAAGCACACTATTCACGGGGCAAGGGCAGAACTACGACAAGCTCATGCGGCTGAATCCGGAGAACCCAGAGCTTCTAAACGAGGGCGACATTTGGCTGATTCCCGTCGAACTGCTGTCCCCTGATTTTGGCGGTAGCTCTGCGGTGCCTTCGGGGGAACAGACCGAAGATCATCATGGCGAAGAGTCGCGGACGGCGGCGCTGAGGGCCATGCTGTCTTTTGGCAAGGACTCCCAAGGGCAGTACGCTGGCTACAGTTTGCGAAAGGGGGAAGCCCTCTATTCAAGCATCGTCATGCGCTTCACAGACTTGGTAGATGCGCGCGAAGTGAACGACCTTGCGGCCAGGATAGCCAAGCGCAGTGGTATAGACGATGTGAGGAGCATACAGCCGGGCCAATTGATAAAGATACCCTTGGACTGCTTGGCCGCGCCATTCCAGCCAGAAGGCTCGAAAGCCTTGGAAGAGTCTAGGGAGATGCGAGCGGAAGTGCTACGCACAGCAAAGATAGAGGCCGGCCATCGCCTATCCGGCGTGCGCGTGGTGCTTGATCCTGGGCACGGCGGCATTGACTCTGGCGCTCGGGCAAATGGAGTGTGGGAGTCGGACTTTGTGTATGACCTAGCGATGAGGGTGAAGAGGCTGCTGGAGTTGAACACGGACGCACAGGTTTTTTCCACGCTGCGCTACCCTGGCCTTGGCATGGGGATACGCGAGTACATTCCATCAATGACAACGGATGCGCTGTTGATGACCACGCCACCAACGCCCAACGACGGCGACTCGCCGAATAGCACCAGCGTCAACCTCCGGTGGGTCATGGCCAACAATTATTTCGCGGCCAAAAGGGGCCTAGACGCCCGCAAGACCATCTTCATTAGCTTCCACGCAGATAGCAGGCATCCATCGGGCAGGGGCACGATGGTCTATGTCCCAGCGTCCAACTTAGTTCCAGACAAACACTCGTGGAACGGCGGCGGGGCCAGCGTGGCCGAGTTAAAGGTTGGCGGGACATTCAAGTTTACGGCGCGGCAAAAAAAAGAGTCCGAGGCCCAAAGCCTCATCTTCGCCAACGGCCTATTGAGGGAGCTTGAAAAAGAATCCCTCCCCGTGCACGAGAACCGCCCCGTCAGAAACGTCATCAATAGGTCTGGCAAAACTATGATCCCTGCCGTCCTCCGCACCAACGTCGCCACCACCAAAGTGCTTATAGAAGTGGTGAACCTACAGAACCAGGACGATGCCGCCCTGCTGAAGAATCCCGACTACCGCGAACTCTTCGCAGAGTCCGTGATGAGGGCCATCAGGGCGCACTATAGAAAATAGAGGCCAGAGGTTAGGTTGTAGGGATAAGGGACTAGGGTAAGTATTGATGCGGCTTCGCCGCGATGATATTCAATTTGCGGATTGAGCGTTGCGTGTCCAATCGGCAAAAAAGCTGGCGCGGGCGCAGCCCGAATCCATATTGCCGCGATTGCGCGGCTTCTGATCCTCGCCCCCTGAAGTAACCCCTACAACCTACTCCCTAGCCTCAATTTCTTACAGTGCCAAATCATCGTCTTTTAGCGCCTTTTCTGTGGCGGCTTTGCGATAAGCCAGATATTTTTCCTTTATGGCTGCATCGGACAGTGCGAGGATGGAGACGGCCAGCAGGGCGGCGTTGATGGCCCCTGGCTTGCCGATGGCCAAGGTACCAACTGGTATGCCACTGGGCATTTGGACTGTGCTTAGAAGCGAATCTAGGCCCTCTGTAGCCCATCCTTTCATGGGTATGCCCAATATGGGCAAGTGAGTCTTGCTGGCGCACACGCCGGCCAAATGGGCGGCACCGCCGGCTGCGGCGATGATGACCTTGATGCCCTTGGCCTCCGCCCCTTTGCAGAAGTCGGCAACCTTGTCGGGGGTGCGGTGGGCGCTTGCCACGTGCGCCTCAAAGGGGATGCCCAAGTCTTGCAAGGTCTGGGCGCAGTGCTTCATCGTCTCCCAGTCTGACTTGGAACCCATTAGGACGCCGACGAGTGGGCTGGACATAGTGACTCCTCTTCTGTGAATGGATGGCTAAAAAGGATATTATACCAAGTTGCAATCAAACGAGCCTCTTAGCCCTTGCCCCCTGACCCCTGATCCCTAGACACTGATTTCTCCATCCATTGGTACAGCGCCAACAGCGCGGCGTTCATCCAAACCATGGACACTGCCGCCGCCGCAGTGGAGGCGTAAGACGCGTAGTCGCCCGCGATGGCACTGGCGGCTGTCGCGGCGAAGCCGTTAAACACTAGGACGACCAGCATGATGGCAGTTGCGACCATCAAAACTTGTGGCCAAAGCACGGCCATGCTTCTGGCGCAGGACTTTGCGGCTGCGATGATGGGTTCTCCGCGCAGGAGGACTCTCCAGGGTGTCCAACCGAAGAAAATAAGGACTAAAATGCCAGGAACGAGGCAAAGGAAAAAACCTATGGAAGTCGCCACGCCGAGCATTAGCCTAGCCAAGAACGCCCTTCCCCAGCGCTCTTCAAACAGTTGCCTCCAGTTGTCTTTTGAATCACTCGTCTTTGGGGCATAAACAGAATCGAGCGGACCCGCGTCAGTCGCAATGATCCATCGGGGCAGGAAGTAAAGCTCCAAGGGGAAAAGCATGGCCAAGTTCAGCATGCCCTGTTTCACCACTCCATCTATGTCGTCTGGCTGCAATTGATCCGGCAGGCCAAGGTGCCTTCCCATCAGCAACGCGCCGATTGACAACAGGGCTGTGAGTGCCATCAGTCCCAAAGTCCACGATGGATGCACCAGCATGAGTGCAGCGGATTTTGGAAAGCACTTGAATGGCTCAAAGAAATTGGATTTCATTTATCCATGATAAATGAGATTCAAGGAAAAACGTCCTCGCGCTCATAGAAGCCATCTCCGGGCATCCGCCCGATCTTACCCCAGCCCCTAACTTTTGATTCTTAACCAGCCTCTCTGGGAGGCAACACAAGCGAAAATTGCTATAATGGTGGCATGAATTGCGTGGCCCCATGCCTTTTGGTAGCCAGCCCTTTGCTGCTGGATCCAAATTTTTTGCACACTGTTGTGCTTATGGTGGAACACAGCGAGGCAGGGGCCATGGGCATCGTGCTGAATAGGCCCCTTCCTGTGTTCGTCGCCCAGATATGCGAAGAGGGGGGCATTGAGTACAATGGCGCCCCAGAGGCCCCCGCATTTTATGGCGGGCCGGTGGAGCCAGGGCGCGGCACTCTGCTGGTTCGTGGCGGCCTGCCTGGCAAGGGCGACACTGTGCTGGACTTCACCGATTTTGTGAGCTATCGGCGGGACTTGCTGGAGTCCTTGGCGAAAGACCCTGAATCCAGTTACAGGCTCTTTTTGGGCTATTCCGGCTGGGGTCCTGGGCAACTGGAGGCGGAACTGAGACAGCAGGCTTGGATAAGGGCAAGCCTAGAGCCCGACCTGCTATTCGTGGACGAGGCTCCAACGCTTTGGAAGAAAGTGATCAAAGCCTTGATGGAGCAGGAGTAGAAACGTAGGAAAGAAGCTAGTGCATGCCAAAAAACTATTCGAGAGAACTCTCCGAAGCGTACGCCCACTTGCGAAAAGACAAGGCATTGCGCCCGCTCTTGGACGCAGTGTGGCGCATTTCCATTGCTCCGACGCTGGAGCCTTCCCCCCTTTATTCGCTGGCCCAGTCCATAACCAGCCAACAGCTCAACGGCAAGGCGGCTGCGGCTATATTTTCGCGGCTGCTGGCGATGTGCGGTGGCAGCTTAGACGCGGAGGGCATATTGGAAACAGGGGAGGACGATCTGCGCTCAGTCGGCCTCTCTAGGGCGAAAGCGGCGTCAATAAGAGATTTGGCGGAAAAGGCGGTGGCGGGCGTGGTGCCAAG
This sequence comes from Holophagales bacterium, assembly GCA_031281385.1. The sequence goes on along the minus strand of JAITFL010000081.1, from coordinate 3,486 downwards.
CTGGAAAGAACTGCGAAAGATGGGTGACGAAGAGATAATCGAAAGACTGATCCAAGTGCGCGGGATAGGGCGCTGGACCGTAGAAATGCTGCTCATCTTTTCTTTGGGTCGCCCTGACGTGTGGCCCGTAGATGACTTCGCCATCAAAAGGGCCTTTGGGCTTTATTTTGGGGTGTCGGAGCCTCCCAAGCGCGCCGAATTGATCGCAAGAGCCGAAGCATGGAGGCCCTGGAGGTCTGTCGTGGCTAGGTGCCTTTGGAAGTATCTGGATGAGGGGTGAGTGCTTCTCTTGGCGTCAGGGCCAGAGCGTGCCCATCATCCTTGGGTAAGCCCCCGTCTCGCGGACGTGCGGCAGCTTGCATATCCAGGCAACCGCCCTTTCGAGGCCCAGACCGAAGCCGGCGTGGGGTACGGATCCGTAGCGGCGCACGTCCAAGTACCACTTATAGTCCTTTTCGTCTAGGCCCTCTTTGGCGATCTGATCCAGCAGGTATTGGAGGCTGGAGGCGCGCTCGCCGCCGCCTATGATCTCGCCGTAGCCCTCTGGGGCCAGCAGATCCGCGCCAAGGGCCAAGCGCGGGTCTTTGGGGTCTGGCTCCATGTAGAAGGCTTTGAACTCTTTGGGGAAGCGGTGTACCCAGCATGGACGATCCAAGGAATTCATTAATATGGTCTCGTCGTCGTTGCCAAAGTCCTCGCCCCATTTTATGTCGCTGCCAAGCCCTTTTAGCCTTTCAACGCTCTCGGTGTACGTCATCCTGATGTATTCGTTGTTCAGGGCACATTCTAGCGGGGCCAAATCTCTCTCCAGTATTTTCAGTTCTTCTTTTTTGGATTCCAGCACCCTCTGGAGTATAAACTTCATCATGCGCTCGCCAAGCACCATCACGTCTTCCAAGTGGGCGAATGGGATTTCAGGCTCCACCATCCAAAATTCGGTCAGGTGTCTCCTGGTCTTGCTCTTTTCGGCCCTGAAGGTGGGTCCGAAACAGTACACTTTGCCAAATGCGGCTAGGGCCGGCTCTAGGTAGAGCTGGCCGGACTGGCTAAGGTAGGCCATGCCCTCGTCGAAATAGGGGGTGCCGAACAGCGTGGAGGCCCCCTCGCAGCAAGAGGGGGTCAGGATGGGGCTGTCTATGAGCGTGAACCCATCGCCGTCAAAGAAGTCGCGTATCGCCTTTGCAATGGAGTGGCGGACGCGGAGGATGGCCCATTGGCGCTTGGAGCGCAACCAGAGGTGGCGGTTCTCCATCAAGAAGGCTGTGCCATGCTCTTTTGGTGTGATGGGATAGTCCGCGCTGCCGCCAATGAGCGAAAGCGACCTGACCAATATTTCAGGCTCACCTGTCTTTGGGTGCGCCTGCACTAGGCCAGAAATCTCAATCGCGCACTCTTGGGCAAGGGTGCCAGCGAGTTCGTAGCTTTCGGAGTCGGAGTCCGAAGCGGTCACGACGCACTGCACGAACCCTGTGCCGTCGCGCAGTTCAATGAAACGGGTCTTGCTTGTGCGGGCGTTCCTCACCCAGCCGCGTACCCGCGCCTCTTGGCCGATGTGGCCCCTGAGGGCGCAAATATCAACAAAAGCACTAGCCACTGTCACTCCTATTCGATCTATCTATCTAATTCCTATTATATGCCGCCGCACTGGCACTGCCAAAAGAGCCAACCGCAAAACGTCAATTTTGCAATTGGCTCTATCGGAAGGCTTCTTGGATGCTCTGTGACGCTGCTAGGAGGCCGCTTGGCCGGACGTGAACCCGTCTGATATGACGCCTTGCATGCCAAGGATGTGGTGGAGCACTTTTTCCAGTTTTTGCCTGACTATGTCTTGGAACTGCAGCTGGTCGAAGACTTCAAAGATGGTAGTTTGCAGGCCTTGCACGGATTTCTCTAATTCGGTGATGACGCCATCGAATGCGTTGATGCCGCACATTGCAACTTCCTGTTTGAATTTTGAAACTCCAAGGGCGGCGGAGTCTGTGGAGGACAGCATTTTTTCCACGCGGTCGAGTACCTTGGTCACTTCTGATTCGTTGTGTCCTATAACTGCGTCCAAAATTGGCACGATCTTGCCGTCTTCCCTAGTGCCAGCCATGGCTATCAGCTCGCGGAGCCCTTCGTCCATCTTTCTTTCGATTTCGCTGGTGTCAACTCCTCCGCCGTGTTCAGTCCCTGAGCCATCGTCGCGGGGGTCTTCTTCGGGGGGCATTTGGAGCAGCGCGGAAGGCTCCAGCACCAATATCACTCTTTCGCCCTTTTCGCCGAGAAGCAAGATTGCATTGATCCATTTTCCGTTGTCGCCTTCGAGCAGGGGGCTTATTTGGCCGTGCTGCTCTTCGGTGGCCGTGATGACTGACTCCACCTGGTCCACAAGGACTCCGATTCGGGAGTTCTGGTGGGCCAACAGCAGTATCATGTCGCCTGCGTGGGATTCCTTTAGAGGCAGGCCCATTCTCATCCTGAGTGTGATGACAGGCAGCACTACGCCGCGCAGATCCAGCAGGCCGACAACATTTTTTGGCATGTGCGGCATGTGGTTCAACTCTCTATAGGGCGTAATTTCGGCTACGTCGCACAAGGGGATGGCGTACGAATGTCCCTCCACAACAAAGGACATGTATTGTTTAACGGAGGACTCTGAGGCCGCCGCGGCTTCGCCTTCTTTTGCTGTGGGGGCTTGTCCTATTGCGCTCATGATGCCACCTGAACCGCCAATGTTATCAGTTCTGCGGGGTCGAGTATCAAGACCACCCCGCCGTCACCCATGATGCTGGCACCGCTGATGCCGGGGAGGCTGGCCAAATAGGGCGCCAAAGGTTTGATCACCATTTCCTGCCTCTTGACAAAGGCATCAACGACCAAGCCCATCCGGCGACCCCCTGCCGAAACTACGACCACTGGGATGCTGGACAGCTGCTGCTTTGCGGGATGCTTTGCATCGGCTTCATCGTCTTCGGCTTCATCTTGTGGGTTATTGTCTTTTAGGTTGAGCAATTCGCTCAGGAGGGAGATGCCAAGCACTTCGCCGCGCAGGTTGATGGCCTTTCTTCGAGTCAGATAGGCGAGTTCTTTCTTTGTCACCAGCAGAGTTTCCTCAACCGATGCGCCTGGCAGGGCAAATATTCGCTCATTGGATTTCATCAACAGGGCATCAATGATCGCCAAGGTGAGAGGCAGTTTGAGCGTAAAGAGCGAACCTTTGCCGGGTACGCTAGTTACCAAGACGCTCCCATTGAGGCGGCGGACATTGGAGCGGACAACGTCCATTCCAACGCCTCGGCCTGAGATGTCGGTTATTGTGGCGGCGGTGCTGAAGCCTGGGGCAAAGATGAGATTGATGATCTCATCGTTGGTGAGCACGTCTGCCCTTTCTTGAGTGAGCAAGCCTTTTTCAACGGCTTTTGCCTTGATGACGACAGGGTCAATCCCCTTGCCATCGTCTTCGATCTCAACTACCACGCTGTCGCCTTCGTGCCTAGCGCGCAG
>JAITFL010000197.1 GCA_031281385.1 Holophagales bacterium | reverse complement strand
ACGGGGTTCATTGAGCTTTTGTTGTCCAGCAACAGTTCCAGCGTTGCGTCCCTAAGCGACTGGACGCTGGGCTGGAACTTGGAAAGCGCTGCAACGCCCTCTTCGCACTGCGAGCGCCTCATGTTGTATTTGCTCTGGCTGAGCTTGCGCCTCACTTGGCTGTCGCACAGGACGATGCAGAGGCCGTTTTGTTCAAAGGGGATGTGCTGGGAGCTATGGTCTTTGCAATCCAGCAGCAGGGCCGTTTTTTCTTTTGCCCTGAGGTTGAGGAATTGATCCATAGAGCCGCACCTGACCCCCATGAATTCATGCTCTGCGCGAATGGCGCACCAAGCTATGTCGTTGTCGGACATATTGAGGCCGAAAAGGCGGTTTAGCCCAAAAAGGATGCCGCAGGCTATCGCCGACCCTGTGGAGAGTCCGGCACTCCTTGGCATGTCCGCCCCATATACGAGGTCGAAGCCGGAAATGGGCATGTTAGCCTTCTGCAGCTGCGCGATGGAGCCAAGCGCAAGGTTGGGCCATTCGAGCCCTGTTTGCGACAGCGCGGGGATGCTGGTTTGGTATGTGGCCTCAAAGTCAATGGAGTGCAGCACTATCGTGTCGTCCGCCCTCGGCGTGAAGGCCATGACGACCGATTTGTCCACCGCGCCAAGGATGGCGAACCCATTGTTGTAGTCGGTGTGCTCCCCGATGATGTTGATCCTGCCTGGGCTTTTGACCATTAGGCCCTTTTCGAGGCCAAGGCTCCCTTGGGCCTGCAAGACTCTGTCGAGAAGTGGTGGTTGCGCGATTGCCAATTTGCCGCCTCCGAAATGGAGTACTGCCACAAAATCTAATGATAGGGCCATCTGCCGATGAACGAGTATTACATTTTTGTCACGATTTGCAAAAGGCCACCGTGCTGGAATATAGAAATAAAGCAATAAAGGCATTTACAAAAAGTTGGAGCAAAATATTACAATTTTGTTACCATTTTTATGAAACTCCAGGCTTCCATAGGCCGACAGTCCGACATTGCAGGAACAGCCGCCGCGCTATACTTATATAGCAGTTCAACCTATTGTAGGTTGAACTGCTATGCAAGGATTTGTTTGCAAATCCTTGCCGCTTATTGTCCGTAGGCGGGCTTTGCCCACCGTCAAGCGGACAATAAAAGCGCAAATTGCTATAGTTCGCGATGGAGCAGCTTGTGAAAGTACTTATTCTTGGGGTCAATGGGTTCATCGGGTCGCACTTGGCGGACCGCATCCTTCTCGACACAGATTGGGAAATAGTGGGCATGGATTTGTCCAGCGGCAAGATTGGGGGGCACATGAGCAGCCCCAGATTCACTTTTTTCCAAGGCGACATAGCCCAAAGCGGCGAATGGATAGAGTGCCAGGTGGAGCTATGCGATGTCGTGTTGCCCTTGGTCGCCATAGCCACGCCAAAGGTGTATGTGACCGACCCGTTGAGAGTGTTTCAACTCGACTTTGAAGAAAACCTAAAAGTGGTCAAACTTTGCGCCAAGCACCACAAACGCATCTTGTTCCCAAGTACGTCCGAAGTGTATGGGATGTGTCCAGACGCAGAGTTTGACGAGGAGCAAAGCAACTTGGTCACGGGTCCGATCAGCAAGAATAGGTGGATATATAGTACGTCCAAGCAGTTGCTGGACCGCGTGATATGGGCGCATGGGTTCCAAAAGGGCCTGCAGTTCACCCTATTTAGGCCATTCAACTGGATGGGCCCCAGGCTGGACAGCCTAGAGGCGGCCAAAGGCGGGGGCAGCCGCTTGGTCACACAATTCACGTGGAACCTGCTGAATGGCGAGCCGCTAAATCTTGTAGATGGCGGCCACGCCCGCCGCTGCTTCTGCGACATAAGCGACGCAATGGACGGCCTGATGGCGATATTGGCCAATGAGGGCAGCAGGGCCGATGGAAAGATATTCAACATAGGCAACCCCAACAACGAAAAGAGCGTGAGGGAGATAGCCGAGGCGATGATCGAAATTTGGAATGGCCATCCGTTCCGAAAACAGGCGGGGCTCAAAGAGGGCAGCCTCAAAGAGACAAAGAGCGGCGACTACTACGGCGAGGGCTACCAAGACGTCTCAAGGCGGGCTCCCAGTATCAGGCGGATGCAGGAGACGTTTGGATTTTCGCCCAAGGTGGGCCTGCGCGAATCTTTGGAAAAAGCCATGAATTTCTTCATTGAAGAGTTCAAGCCCACAACATAGGGGATGCCAAATGCCTGAGAGAGCGAAGCCAACCGAAAAGCTGCAATTCACTTTAGTCTGGCTGGCCCTTGGCCTGCTGCCGCTGTTTATGAGGCCGCTCTGGCAGCCTGACGAGGGGCGCTATGCCGAGATACCGAGGGAAATGCTAGAAAGCGGGGACTGGCTGACGCCGCACCTAAACTATGTTCTCTATTTTGAAAAACCGCCGTTCCAATATTGGCTATCCGCCATTTCGATGAAAGCCTTTGGAGAGTCTGCCTTTGCAGCTAGACTGCCATTGGCTCTAGCGTCATTGTTGACGATGTGGGCGGTCTGGAGGCTTTCAAAGCGGTTTGGATGTAAATGGCCCACTTGGGCCGCCTTTGCCGCTGCGTCCAGCATATTGCAATTTGTCTGCGGGCAGATACTAACCCTGGACGCCCTATTCAGTGCGCTGTGTTTTTTTTCCTCCGTTGCCGTCATTGAGGCAGTGAGCCTGCGGTATCATTCTGGCGGGCGCTGGCCAACAATGGGCTGGACGCTTACCTTTTTTGTTGGCGCGGCTTGCGCCTTTTTGACCAAAGGGCCGGCGGTTGTGGTCCTTGTCGGCGGCGCGATATTTTTTAGCGTCTTTGTCGCGTGGAAAGATGCCAAATTGCGGACAGCAATCCTGAAAACAATTTTTTCTCCATATGGTTGGCTTCTATTCACGGCCCTAGTCGCGCCTTGGCTTGTGCTGGTCAACAGGGCAAACCCTGGCCATGCCCATTTCTTTTTCTACACGGAGCACATAGAGCGCTTTCTGAGCCACAGGCACGAAAGGCAGGGCAGCAACAACCCCATTTTGGACAAGCTGTATTTTGTCCCAGTGATACTGGCGGGGCTGCTTCCTTGGCTCAGTGCTTGTTTTATAGGGTTGAAGAGGGCCATTAGGTTCGTTGGTAGGAGGGCAGGGCCAACCTTGGATAGCTCCCAGCTAAACAAGTGGGCAGTCGCGCTGATGGTGGCATTGTTCGCATGGCCGTTGTTGTTCTTTTCGGCATCTGGCTCAAAATTGATACCATACGTGCTGCTCTGCGTCGCGCCGATAATAGTTTTGGCGATGGCGTTTCAAAAAGAGTCTGACGGCTTTTTGCCCATGAAGCGCACGGGCATAGAGATGCTTTCCCTTGGGGCCATATTTTTTGCGGCGGCGGCGGTGGCGTATATTTCCCCAATGATGGCGGCCAGTCCCGCCCAGTGGGTAGCGGATTTCAGGCAGTCCAACGGCGCGCTTTGGCTATTGTTCCTTGGCATAGGCTTTTCGCTTGCGGGGGCATGGGCCGCCAAGAGCCACGAGCTCACGACACAGAGGTGGATGGCTTGGCATTCTGCCTTATTGGTCATTTTGGTATTTGCAGCGCAGCGCATCAATGGAGAGCAAAGCACCATTGATAGGCTGATCGCCAATGTTCCGCATGAATTACAGGGCAGGGGAAAAATTCAGTGGATAAGCCACGGAAATTACTTTCAGGCTCTGCCCTTCTTAGTGAAAGACAGAATAACTGTCGTGGGCGGCACGGGGGAGCTTTACTTTGGCCGGGACAGACTGCCGCAAGAGGAACAGGCACGCTGGTTCGTTGAAGACCGCCAGGCACTCACTGAAACAGGTCTGCGCCTAAAGAGCGAATGCCCCGACAAACCCATCTGGGCTATTTCCACTAGAAAAGCTTGGCAGGCCCTGCCCGAAGAATTGCAAAACGCTTGGGAAGTGGTTGACGGTTCTTCCCCCAAGGCTGTGCTGCTGAGGTTTGTGGGGCAATAACAATTATGCCGACTTGCACTTTCTAGTCGCAAGTCGGCACCAATGCAGTTTTATTGCAGAGCCGAAAAATTAATCTTCGGTGAGCCCAGGTGCTTCTTTCTTGCTCTGCACCACGCCCCACACAATGGCGGCTATGCAGATTATGGCGAGGATAGCGCCCACTGTTTTGCTGCCCGTGCCTTCGCTGAGGGAGAAGCTCATCACAACGCCCAGTAGCAGCAGGCTGACCATGTTCATGACCTTGATCAGCGGGTTGATCGCTGGGCCGGCAGTGTCTTTCAGCGGGTCGCCTACTGTGTCGCCCGTGACTGCCGCCTTGTGGGCTTCGCTGCCCTTGCCGCCGTAAACGCCGTCTTCAATCATCTTCTTGGCGTTGTCCCAAGCTCCGCCGGCGTTGGCCATGAACACTGCGAGCAGTTGGCCCACCACAATCATGCCGGCCAAAAAGCCGCCCATAGCGTACGTACCCAGCAAGAGGCCGACCGCCAAGGGCGCGGCTATAGCCAATAGCACAGGGCCAACAAGTTCTTTTTGGGCCGTGGAGGTGCAGATATTGACAACGCGGCCATAGTCGGGCTTCTTGGTGCCCTTCCAGATGTCCGCATCGCGAAACTGGAGGCGGCACTCTTTGACAATATAGTATGCGGCGCGGCCAACGGCCCTGATAAGGCTAGAGCTGAAGAGGAATGGGACTGCGCCGCCCAGCAGCAGGCCTATCAGGACTTTGGGGTCTGCCACGGTGAGAAGGCCCTTGATGTTGTTGTACTGTTCCATGGTCATTTCGGCAAGCTTGTCTTCGCTGCCAACCGCAATGACGGCTATGAAGCTGGAAAATAGCGACACGGCAGCTATTACTGCGCTGCCGATGGCTATGCCCTTGGTCTCGGCCTTGGTGGTGTTGCCCACGGCGTCGAGGTCGGCCAGTATCTGGCGGGCGCGCTTGTAGCTGCCTGGCTCAGCCGCTTCCATCTCATCTTTGTCATAGCCCATCTCGCCGATGCCGTTGGCGTTGTCCGCCACTGGCCCAAAGACGTCCATGGATATGGTGTTGCCTGTCAGCGTCAGCATGCCAATGCCAGCCATGGCCACGCCATAGGCGATGAAAGTTGCCGGTGTACCTGCATAGACCAAAACGGAAAGGAAGATTGCCGCAGCGAGAATCACCAGCGTCACGACGGTTGATTCGTAGCCCACGGCAAAGCCTTCTATGATGTTCGTGGCGTGACCAGTGGTGCAGGCCTTGGCCAAACCCTTCACGGGCGGGTGGCTGGTGTGCGTGTAGTAGCTGGTCGCCTTGTTGAGCGCCACCGCCAAGAACACGCCTATCAGGCATGTAATGGCTGGCCGCATATCAAGGCCAGCTTGGCCGAAATTGGCCCAAAACGGCAGTTGGGTCGGGTCGCCGCCAGGGAAGCCCAGCGTGGCCATTTGGTTAGCAGCAAAATAGTCTGGAGTAAAGCGGAGATAGAACCAGCCCATTACAAAGAAGCCCACAACGGAGATGATGGAGCCGATCCAGAAGCCGCGGTGGACACTTTTAAGTGCCGTGTCGCTGGTGTCGTTGGGGCCGGCCTTGACCGTGTAAGTGCTTATGATCGAGCCAAGCACCCCTATGCCGCGGACCAGCAAGGGAAACAGAACGCCCTTGTGGCCAAATGTGGCCATGCCGAGTATCATCGCCGCCACTATGGTTACTTCATAGCTCTCGAAAATATCGGCCGCCATTCCGGCGCAGTCGCCCACGTTGTCGCCCACGTTGTCGGCGATTGTTGCGGCGTTGCGCGGGTCGTCTTCGGGAATGTCTTTCTCTATCTTACCAACCAAGTCAGCACCGACGTCAGCGGCTTTGGTATAGATGCCGCCGCCCACGCGAATAAAGAGGGCCAGCAGCGTGCCGCCAAAGCCAAAGCCCAAAAGAGCTTCGTATGCTTGGGAGCCGAACACCAAGAAGATCAGTGTGCCGCCCAATAGGCCCAAGCCGTCCGTGAGCATCCCCGTGATAGTACCCGTGCGATAGCCCAGCTGCATAGCAGTTCCATAGCTGTGCTTAGCAGCGGCGGCGACTCGCAAGTTACCGATTGTGGCCAAGCGCATCCCGACAAAGCCCACTGTCCATGAGAACAGGGCACCTATCATGAAGGCGATGGCGCGGCCAAACTTGAATGCCTGTAGGTCGCTTTGGGTGCTGAAATAGAGCAGGATCGTGATGATGATGATCAAGGGGCCTATCTTGCGGAACTGTGCCGCTAAGTAGGCGTTTGCGCCCTCGCGCACGGCGGCTCCGATTTCCTGCATCTTGGCCGTGCCCTTGTCAGCGCTTCGCACCTGCTTGACCAGCATAAGGGCATAGAGAAGGCCGGCCACGGCTATGGCCAGCACTATCACCAGCGAAACTCGCTCAAAGGGTCCGAACTCCGCATCGCGGAATGGCGCGAACCATGTGAAAACATGGACCTTTGCGGTTTCTAAGCCATGAAGCTCTTCTATGGCTTCTACGGCCTCGCCGATGGTCTCTTGTGCGCGCAGAAAAAGCGCCCCAGCGAAAAAAGCGAGTAAGCCCACTAAATAGGCCACCCTTGATTTTGGTGAGGCAATAAGCCGTCTAAACAACTGCATCAACATGTGTACCCCCTGGCAATGAATATTGTTGAATTACCTTGAAAACGCCCCACGGGTGCAAAAGCGGCCCTGAAGCGCCTAAAAGACAGATCATTATACCAATCCACAAAACAAAATTCTAAATAATTTTTAGGACTGGGGACAATTCTGTGATGCCAGCCCCCCCTTGGTAGCTGACTGATTCCAAAAATAAGCCAGCGGCTGGTGCGGCCCTCTCCGCCCAAAATAGCGCGGAGTCGCCCTTGGGTGATTTTATGTCCCTTTTTATTTGCTCCAAGCCCACTTTTCCCATACCGCATTGGACCGCTGCCCCCACCATCCTTCTGACTTGCTTCCTGAGAAAAAATTTGCCCACGACCCGCAATAGCAACATGCTTTCACACACCTTCAATTCGCATTTGTAAATCTGGCAGTGGGGGTTTTCCTCCGGGGCCAAGTCAGCAAAGGCCGCCATGGAATGGTTGCCCTC
>JAITFL010000173.1 GCA_031281385.1 Holophagales bacterium | reverse complement strand
TTTTGGCTCAAAATGCTGTACCCCGACCTTGAGCCTATACGCGACCTTGCGCTGAAGAGCTTTGAAACGTGGGATTCATGGGTGAAAGAAAATGAAGAGAAAAAATACGCTGAACTTTTGAACAAGCTGACAATAAAACAATTTGGCAAACCCCTTAACGACCTTCTCGAAATTGCGAAACGAGGTGGCGACTGCTTGATTGGAGTTCAAAGATTAGAGGCCAGTTAAGGGTTAAATTGTATGGTTAGGGGTCAGAAATCGGCATGCATAGCCTTATGAAAAATCGCATCATTTGCGCTTTTGCGGCACTGTTGGCGATGGCGACCATATTTGTCGGTTGCCGCCCAAAGAAAAGCCCTATAGAACATATAGACATTGTCTATGTGGCTGGAGAGGAGGAAAATGCGGCTGAGAAAAACATCGCCACGCTATGGAAAAATGGCGCACCCGAGCGACTCACAGACGGGAACGGCGATGCGCGGGCCCAGTCCATCTTTGTGTCGGGCGATGACGTGTATGTAGTTGGAAGCGAAGATGTGTCTGGAGACAATGACAGGAAAAAGAAGCGTGTTGCCATTCTATGGAAGAATGGCGTGCCTACGAAACTCACTAATGGAAATAGCTTTGCGATGGCCCTTTCTGTCTTTGTACAAGATGACGATGTGTACGTGGTAGGGCTTGAATACAACGAAGTTGGAAAATCAGTTGCCATGCTTTGGAAAAATGGCGAACCCACGCCCCTTGGAAGTGGGTGGGAGGACGATACCGCCAATTCAATTTTTGTGTCAGAGGGCGATGTCTATGTAGCGGGCTATGAGCAAAAGATCGGCATGCCCCGTGGCGGGCCTTGCACCGCCGTGCTATGGAAGAATGGCGTCCTCCAGCGCCTCAGCGATGCCAATAATTCAATGGCCAATTCTGTCTATGTGTCAGGCAGCGATGTTTACGTGGCTGGGCATGAATGGAACACCGAAGAGAAAAAAGTTGCCATTTTGTGGAAGAATGGAGTCCCTACGCCACTCAGCGATGCGAATGCCTTTGCGGAGGCCCATTCCGTATTTGTGGCGGGCAGCGATGTTTACGTAGTGGGGCAACTTGCCGAAACCGAGGAAGGACACGAACACGCCATGCTATGGAAAAATGGGGCTGCCCAACGCCTGAGCGATGGAAATACTGACACGATAGCCAAATCGGTATTTGTGCTAGGAAACGATGTGTACGTGTCTGGGCACGAAGATGTGTACGAAAGCCATGATTCTCTGGGAATGAAACGCTTCGCCATACTATGGAAAAATGGCAAGCCTATGCGCCTGGGCGAAGGGGAAGGCGACGCGTACGGCATACGCGCCATACTTGTAAAGTAGGCCAAAAGAACTGGGGCTAGGGTGCATGGCGGCACAAATCTTGATGCCATAGCCTGCCATGACAGACATTCCCGCCGCCTCAGTCGCCGTAGCCATCCCAGTCTATCGTCCAGAGATAGATGGGCTTGAGCTGTTTTCTTTGCAGTATTCCCTTCGGAACCTCAACCCTGAGCGCGAAATATTCTTTGTCTGCCCCAAGTCGCTCGATGTTTCCTTTTATCGCCGCCTAGCTCCGAGTGCCAAATTTGCCACATTCGATGATGGCTATTTCACATCCATTGCTTCATACTGCCGACTGCTGCTGAACCCTCATTTTTACGAAAGGTTCAGTGCTTATGAGTTCATATTGCTCACCCAGCCAGACGCCATCATCATCAAGGACGAACTGGACTACTGGTGCGCCCAAGAATACGATTACATTGGTGCCCCTTGGCACCCTGTAAGGCCCATCCCTGTCAGCGCGGGCGGCCGAAACAAATTACTCCGAATCGGTGTCGGCAATGGCGGGTTCAGTCTCAGGCGCGTCAAAAAATGCGTTGAGCTATTGACCAAATTCTCTGAAATTGCTAATGGCCCCACGCTCGTCGAAGACATGTTCTTTTCTATATATGGCTTCATATCAGATGGTTTTTCGATTCCAGACAGGTTCACGGCTTCAAGGTTTGCTCTTGAATGTGCCCCCGCATATTTTTTTGAGCTAAATACAAACTATCTGCCAATGGGGGCACATGCTTGGTGGAAGCTCGACCTCGACTTCTGGCTAAACACGCTCCACTCAGATATTGAACCAGTGCGAGACCTTGCGTTACAAGGATTTGCAGAATCCCAGATCGAGCAGGAGAAGCGCAAGCAATTATGGATGGACGGATTGAAGGCGAAAATGGTGGAGCATATAAACAAAATCTTTGACGATCTGGAGGAGAAGGAGAGGCAAGGGCGGCCTGTTTGATCAGGGATCAGAGGCTATAGCGTTTCCTCTATTGATCTGCACCGACTCTCATAGATTACGGCTGCGCTTTCCGTTCCGCTCCCCGCCTTATGGAGGTGCGGTTAACCCATCGCGGCGAGCGGGTTTGCGCTTCAACGGCAGCATCAGCATCCTACCAGGCGGCTCGCTTCACTCTCGGCGCAGCCTATGCACTTCGTGCCATTCCCTACGGGAAGGGCTATAGTAAAAATTGAAGTTGGCCATAGGCCAGCACCTTTTTGCCGCGCAAAGTGCGGCCTCTGATCCCCAGCCCCCTAAACCCTATCCTGCCCCTCTTCCAACTCTCCATGCAGTTGCTCCCAATCCAGCATGGCGTACATCAGTTCTTCTTCTGCCCGTTTTAGAGCCTGGGTCTTTTCTGTAAAGCCCTTCCAGTCGCCAGGATCCATGTGGGCCAAGGATTCGTTTAGCTGGGCGATTTGGGCCTCTAGGCCATTTATTTTTGTTTCCAACTCCGCAAGTTTTTTTTCAAGTTTTTTGACTAGCCTCTGCTTTTCTTTGTCTATGGCTGGCCGCTTGTCTGTGCGCTTTTCAGTTGGTGCGGGTTGAGGTGCCGTTGGCTGTTTGCCCGCCGCATCGCTCGCTTGGGGCTTATTCGGTTTTTTAGTCGGCGCGACTGCGGCACTGTCTTGGGCCAACTCTGTGCCGCCAATATCCAAGTCAACCCAGGCTTGGTTGTCCTCGTAGCCGCCATCCCTAAACTCGGCCTTATTGTCGTGTATCCGCAAAAGGCAGTCTGCAACGCGGCCCAATAAGTAGCGGTCGTGGGTGACAAGCGCCACGGCACCCTCGAAAGCTATGAGCGTGTCTTCCATGGCCTCCATGCTCTGAATGTCCATGTGGTTTGTGGGCTCGTCCATGAGTAGCAGGTTGCAGCCCTGGCGGATCAGTGTAGCAACTGACAGCCGCGCCCTCTCGCCGCCAGATAGCACCGACAGCGGTTTTTCAACGTCCTCGCCCCGAAACTGGAACTTGGCGAGAAAGCCCAAAATGTCCTGCTTTGTGGCCAGCGGGCTGGAAACCGCCTGAATCTGCTGAAAGACGTTGTTTCGCATGTCCAAGTTTCCGTGGTGCTGATCAAAGTAGCCCAGCTTCACTTGGCTGCCAAGGCGGCAGTGGCCTTCCACAAAGGGTATCTGCCCAGCTATGGCCTTCAGCAATGTTGACTTGCCAGTGCCATTGAGGCCGACTATGCCTAATTTTTGCCCCCGCCTCAACTGGTATCGCTCGATTGGCGCAAATAGGGCCTTGCCGCCCCATCCCGCGCTGGTGTTTTCAAACAGCAGAGCCGCGTCGCCGCTCCTAAGCGTTTCGGGAAAATTGAACTTCACTCTCCTGCGCTCTTTCAGTGGCCGCTCCAGCCTGTCCAGCTTCGCCAAGTGTGTGCGCCTACCCCTAGCCTGCTTTGTGTTTTGCCCAGCTATGTTGCGCCTGATGTATTCTTCCTGCTTTTTTATGTAGGACTGTTGCAGTTCAAACGCCTTTTCCGCCGCTTCTATTTCGGCTTCCTTTTTTTCCATGAACTCTGTGTAGTTGCCGCTGTAGGCGCGGCTGCCCCCGTTTTCGATTTCCAGTATGGACGTCGCCACGCTATCTAAAAAATACCTGTCGTGGCTTATCACCGCGACTGTGGCAGATGAATTCTGGACAAAATCCTCCAGCCAGCGCAGCGAGGGCAAATCCAAGTGGTTGGTCGGCTCGTCCAGCAGCAACAAATCCTGGCCCTGAAGTATCGCCTTGGCCAGCATCACCCTGCACTTCTGCCCGCCCGAGAGTTCCCGCACATTTTTTTCTAGCATCTCTTTTGAAAAGCCCAAGTTGAAAAGGATGGATTCTGCACGGGCGCGAATGGAAAAACCATCCAGCCTCTCGAATGCCTCTTGGGCCGCCTGGTAGCGGGCCATGATGGAATCCAAGTCACCGCCAGGTTCGGCCATGGCGTGTTCGAGCTGCCGCATCTCGTGCGCCAACTGCTCCACGTTTCCAAAGGCACTCAACGTCTCTTCCAGCATGTCGCCGTTGGTGGCAGGCTCCAAATCCTGAGAATAATAGCCCAGCCTGACGCTGCGCTCTTTAGTGGGCCTGACTACCGTACCCTTGTCCGGCTCAAGCTGGCCCAGGAGCAGCTTGAAGAGGGTACTCTTACCGGCTCCGTTGCGCCCTATGACCCCCCAAGCCTCACCCTCCTCCAAGACCCAAGTGATGTCTTTGAGGACTTCCAATGGACCAAAGGACAAATGGGCGTGGTTTAGGCTTGCGAGCATCTGGAATGGCTAAAGGCTGATTTCTGAACAAGGGTTGTGCCGGCAATGGCTGCCAAATAGTATCAGTTGAAAGAGATCGTTGTGCCGTATTGGTTTGTGCATGGCATTAATTGCAACAGCAATTGAAAACGATAAACGAATGGCACGGCCAAAGGCCGCATCCACCATTGTCAATTGTCCATTGTCCATTGTCAATTTCTTGCTGTGGGGGCCTATGCCAAAAAGGGCAACGTAGCCGCTTTGCGACTTTGGTGGGCTGAACGGGATCGAACCGTCGACCTCTGCAGTGCGATTGCAGCGTATATAATGATTTCAAGGCTTTTTTGTGAATTTGGTTGCCCATGATTGTTTGTTGATAAATAAGGACTTTTGACCCAATTTGACATCTATTGCCCCTTATGGAACACTACTGAAATTACCCACGAATTACCCACCACTGTGGGTAAAAGGTCGGTCATCTGAGGGCGCCATGCAAACCAGAGGAAAAAACAAACCGCGAATCAAACTCAACAGCAAAACCGCGAGAAGGGCCGTCCCCGCTGGGGAAAAGCGGCAAGAGCCATTGACGCTGCCGGGCGTAGATGGGTGCTACTTGCAATATCGGCGCAGGATTGACGGCGACGGGGGCGACTGGCATTGCCTGTTCGTTGACCTGAAAGCCAAGTTTGACGGGCGGACGCGGCGATTTAAGCGGGCCTTGGGCCGCGCTGATGACACATGGCCAGCAGACGGGCGACGCGTTCTGTCATACTCCGACGCTATAGAAAAAGCGCATCAGTTCTACAAAGAGTGCCGCGCCGTCCCCGACACTGCCGCGCCCAAGCGCCCAGAGACCACCACGCTGGCTGATGCTATGGCAGCTTTTTTTGAATCGAAGGAGCGCACGGGAAAGAGGGCGAAGGGGCTGGCCGAGGATAAATCCCGCGTCAAGTGGGTGCTGGAAACACTAGGCACCGTGAAAGTCGTCGACCTGACGGCGGACGTGCTGGAAGCTGCGATGAACGAATACACCAAACTCCCCCGGCGGCAGTTCGGGCGCGACGGCGCAACGGCGCAGACTGCGGACGAACTCAGGGCCAGAAGGGGAAGCGCAAACAGGGTGCTGGCCGTGGTTCAGGCCGCGCTGAACCATGCCATAAAGCGCGATGCCGCCCTAGCCATTGCGACGCCGCTTCGCCCTTGGATGCTCACCGAAAAATTCGACGGGGTAAAAATCAACCGCGAGGCAAAGCTGACCCACGCCGAGGCACTGAAGCTGATAGCCGCGATGGACGGCACGGCCAAGGCGATTACCCAAGCCGCGATGATGACGGGGTGCCGCCAAGGGGAACTGCGATTGATGCAAGTCGGCCACCTGCGGCGCACTCCCGCCGGGGGCGCATATCTTCACCTGCCAGCGGCGAACACAAAAGCCAACAAAGAGCGCAGAGTACCCTTGACCCGTGCCGCTGGCCTGTTCTTTGATGGGCTGGCGGCTGGGCGCGACGCTGGCGATTATCTGTTTGGCTTGGGCAACGGTAAACATGCGCCGACAAAAGAATGGGCCATGAAGCAGTTTAAGAAAGCCGCAAACGATGCTGGCACCGACATCAGCTTCCACGGGCTGCGTCACTGCCGTGCCTCATGGCTGGCGGACGCAGGGCTGGCTATGGACGACGTATCGCTGGCCCTTGGTCACAGCCAAGGCCACGCGATTACAGCGGGGTACGTCCACGCCGACATTGATGGACTCATTGCCCGAATAGAAACGGGAGTCGGCGAACTGGACGCGAAGCTCGCGGAACTGCAGCAAGCCGCTGTCGCCCCGCTCAGGCGCAGAAGGGGGTAACGATGGCCAAGGCGCAATGGGATCCCGAGTACCAACCTTGGAGAGACACACGCGAACTCCAACATTGGCGATGCCATCCCGAAGATGTAAGGGACTACGTGTTATTCACATACGCCAAGCCCATCATTGAATCACTGAGAAAGAAAGCCATTGAATCACTGAAAGAAGAACGCATTGGCTCACCCAGCCATGCAGACCACAAAGGCTTCATGGCGCTGCTGGACGCGATTGGGGCCGACACCGAGGATGCGCTCATCAAACTGAGCCTATTGGCGGGAGCGTTCCCTAGGCCGTGGCACAGCGGGATCACCCCAAACGAATATCTGAAAACATATACTAAGCCAATTTTGGGTGCGCTCCGTACGGCATTCAATATCCAAAAAACAGCCGCCGAGAAGTATGGGTGTTGCTTACATACCCCAGACCTTGACGGGGTTGATTTGTGCGGAGGGCCCGTATTGCCAGCATTGAATGCGATTCAGGAGCTTATTGCCAGCTATGAGCGGGAGGCCGAGGCACTCAAAAAAAAGAAGCACGTGCCAGGGCGGGTGAGGGCACCATTTCAACTCAGGTGGCTCATGGCCGATTTGCTGTCCATAGTGAAGCCGCTTGCAACCAAAATGACAGACGCAAAGGGCTGGACGCGGAGGATTGCTTGGGCCATCTATGAAGCCGCTGGAGGTGGGATGGGGGCCATGCCTCGCAAGTGGGCAGACCCAGAGATGGATTATGCGGTAACAGTCAACAAGGACATAAAACTGGGGCGGGGCCGCTAGTTACAGCGAATTGTTGCGAATTGCTGCACGTTTTTCCCAAACCAAGCCCCCCAATTTTTTCTAGTTCGTTTGGGTGAAAAACATCTAGGGGCCACCAGATACTCAGAGAAACCCGCGTGGGCTTCCACGCCTTTCTAGGAGTATCAAATGGCAATCGTAGCCAAACAACAACCAGAAGCAACACAGCAGCAGCCCGCTGCACTGCCAACGGGCGACCAAACGCCGTTGACGCTCAGAGAGGTCTGCGCCGAATTGCACTGCACCCGGAATTTTCTCCTAACCGAGCGCAAGGCAAAGCGGCTGCGATTCCTAAAGCTGGGCCCCAAGAAAATCATAGTCACCCGGCAGCAGCGGAGGCCGCGCTATGAAACAGCATAAAAAGACCCCAGCGTGGACTGCCGGGGCCAATCCATCCAACCTGCCATTGAGGGAGTCAAAGACGCATAGCCATCATAGCGCAGTGCCAGACGCGAGCGCAACCCCAAGGGGGCGGCAAGGCACACATCAAGGCAAAGCTGCGCTTGTCCTGAAAACCTTAGATGCCGTGTATGGGCGCAAGGCACCAGCGGGGAGGCGGCGCTAATGGCTGACAGCAAAAACATTGCCCTCAGAGAGGCACAACGATTCCTAGACGCGCTGGGCAGCGGCACGGGAGCGCTTCACTGTTTCCAGACCTTTGACGACGATGAAGAAAGAAAGTGCCAAGGAAAACAGCGCCGCGAATTGGTCTCACAGTTCAGCGGCACCAGCACGGGCAGCCACATGGCTAGGCTGTCAAGGCTCAACTGCAATGGCGCGGGCGTGTTCGATGTAATCAACCAGACGGACGGGCGCGGAGCCAAGAAAGAGAATATCACTAGTTTAAGGGCGTACTGGACAGACCTTGACCGCGACAAGTTAGCCAAAGAGCCATACACCCTTGGCGATGTAAGGGCCGCGCTGTCTGACTGTCCGCCAAGCGTCATTATTGAGACCCCCGGCGGCTGGCATCTTTATTGGCTCTTGGTGAAGTTCTTACCCTGCGGCGATGAACACGAGCGCGATGAAGCCGAGGCGCTATTGAGGCGCATACAGGCAAGGCTGGCTAGGTTCGGCGCTGATCCAGCAGTATGCACTGTAAACAGAGTTTTGAGGCTACCTGGCTTCTATCACTGCAAAGCGGAGCCAACACTGGTTATGCTCTTGGAGTTGAATAATTATCGGTACACAAGTGCGGCGATGGCAGCCGCCTTCCCCGACATCGAAGACGCCACAGAGAAACCCAAGCGGCAGCCTGAGCCGCCCAGGCCCCACCCAGCCTACCCAAGCGACCATGAAATGATTGAAGGCGCATGCCGATATGCCGCCAAGCTACCCCCAAGCATCATGGGGCAGAACGGCAGCCGTGCCTTGTTCGTTGCGGCATTGAAGCTGCTGGACAGGTTTGCGCTAACAGAACTGGAGACCTATGACGTGCTTCAAAGCGCGTTCAATCCGCGCTGCGAACCGCCGTGGTCAGACCGCGAACTGAAACGCGCTATCAATTCGGCGGCGAAAGTTGTTGGGCGGCTGCCATGAAAAAACAACCTCCCAACGAAAATCATTTGCACGATGCAACGGCGCAGACATACACGCCCCAAAGCGCGGGCAGCACTGTTCAAGACGAATATGCTCACTTGTTCGAGCCGATTCCAGTAACCAAAAATGTCAAAATCGGAACAACAACGGAAACGATAACGGAGCATGTTCCGTTCCCAAAGGCACTCCAGAAGATGAAGCTGGACTTTGTACAGCAGCCCCCGGACAGCCGACGAACCCATTGCATGCTCAGTAATGCCGAGTATGGTCTGTTCATTGCGCTGCGTGACTTGGCGGCAGAAAACGTGCTGATAACGTCAGACACAAAAACACCTGCCAAGCTGACCTACACGCTCCTAGATGAGTTTGAACAGCTATGGCCCCAAATAGCGGGCTTGTTCGTCATCGAGGGCGGCTCGATGTTCTGTCCTGAAGTAATCCCGTGGCTGCGTGAAATGCGGGCCAAAAGCCAAAAATGCAGCAACGCGGGGAGCAGTAAGGGGGGAAGGGGTAACGCGAATAACGAATGTTCAACGGGCGATTAACAGACGTTCAACAGACGTTCAACAAGAAAGACGTAACGTAAGTAATACATCTAACAAGTCAGGTGGGGGGCAGGGCAGAACAAACCCAAAATGACAGAATCAAACCCCAAACTACAATTTTCGCGCGCCAAAATCAAAAACGGCGCGACACGACAACGATAGGAACGACAATGACGAAGATAATCGAGCGGGACGGCGCGGCACTCAGGCTGACTTGGCTGCGAAAGGTGGGCCAAGAACTTCTAGCGGAACTGGAGGCCGATGCTGAGGGATATGGATTATTCCCTGAATCCACCACCAGACTGGAGGCGGCGGCGGAGTATGCGGGGCGGGCCAGATCATGCCTAGCCTGTGCAATGCAGCAAGACACCACCGACCCCATACCCCATTGGCTCAGATGGCGGTCAATGGACGTGGCATGCCGCGATTATGAAATTTACTGCGCTCTTATGCTGATAACGGATGGCGAGTACGAAGAATTGATGGCACTGGCATCTGAGAAGCTGGACAGACGGCGCGAGCGAAAACAGCGGAGCGGGCGGCGGCATCCTCCGTGCAACGTGAACGTGGCGGAATTGTTGACCAGAGCGCGGGCGCAGCTGCGAACAACCAGCGAGTAACTGACGAGTAACCATAGGAGTCGCTCATGGCTAAAGCCAAAGGCAATAAACCGAGGCGGCAGAAGCAGACCGCCAAGGCCATCACTGCGGCCAAGAACAGGGCCAAGGCGATAGAACTCCGGCTGCAGGGCCACACATTCGCCCGAATCGGGGAAACGCTCAAAGTCACCGAGGGGAGGGCGCATCAGTACGTCAGCGAGGGGCTGAGGGAACTGGCCGCGCTGCGCCTGGAAAATACCGAGGCTTACGTGACCCTTGAACTTGGCAAGCTGGACGAACTGGAGGCCAGGGCGAATGAGTTGATGGACGGCGCAGAGGCCCCGGCAGCCGCATTGGGCGCCATGAACATGCTGCTGAAGATTCAGGAGCGCAGGTGCCGCTTGCTCGGCCTTGACGCGCCTGTGAAAGCTGAAATCACGGGCAAGCACGGCGAGCCGCTGGCGCATGGCGTCCTTGTTGTCCCTGCGACGCTCCCGCTGGACGAATGGGCAGTGGAGGCACAAAAGGCAATGCAGAGGCAGCAGCGGCTCCGTGCGGAGTTTGAAGCGGAGTTATCGGGCCGCATGGATGCACTGCCCCCCATAGGCGGGGCCATACCTACACCTTGACGCAAAGGGCGTGATTTGGAACAGATATTATCAAGCGAAGCTGTGGGTACCCTAGCGCGAACCCCAAAGCCTATGGACTGTCAAACAACCACCCAGACCACCCGCCCGTCCTCATGTGCCTGTCTGATTAGCTTTGATGCTTCCTGCGGCGAAAGCGGATTAGCATCCGCGCCATCCCTTGGGACATGCCATATCTCTTTTTTGCGAGCGCTGGGCAGCATTATCAAGTCCACCGCATAATTCGCCGCAACCAGCAATTTGCCAAAGGATTTGGGCGGGGCGGGGACGCAAAAGCCTTTGCCAGAGGCCAATGCCTCAGCACTCATGCCAAAAAGCATGACCAAACAGTGCAAGGTTGCATCCGTGGGCTGCTGGCGCCCCTGCTCCCAGTGCGAGACGGTCTGTTGGTTTGTGCCAAGGGCTTCTGCCAGTTGGGTCTGGTTCCACCCCCAACTCAGGCGGACTTGGCGGATCCGCTCCCCCATCGTTTTTGCCTTTGTGGGCGGCTTCCCATAAGGCCCGCGTGCTGATTGCTTCAACTCTCACCTCCATTGCAGGAGGCGAAGAGCCTATAACGCCAAACGTGTATTTCAGAACAGCCGCCCCCCTCGCCTATGACTTCTAAGGGCGACAAGAGGCAAAAGGCCATAACCCAATAATAGCTTAAATCAATAGCCTCATTGCTTGCCTTTGGCTGCGCCACAAAAATGGTGTATTTGAAATACTCGTTTCGAGTATTATTAGAACATGGACAAGCGTAAACTCTACTATGGGGACAACCTAGACATCCTGCGCCGCAAGATTGACTCAGAATCAGTTGACCTCTGCTACATTGACCCGCCCTTCAACTCGAAGCGCAACTACAACCAGATTTACAACAACGTGGGCACTGAAGACCGCGCACAGGCGCAGGCTTTTGTTGACACTTGGACATGGGACACACTTGCAAAAAATGGCCTGAATGAAATCCTGGCCAACGACCAAGGGCGATTCACGAGGCAGACTGTTGAACTAATCAAAGGACTATCAGCAATCCTCGGCCAAGGCTCACTACTCGCCTATATGGTGGCAATGACGCTGCGAATTGTGGAGATACACCGCGCATTAAAGCCCAGTGGCAGTTTTTATCTACACTGTGACCCAACCGCAAGTCACTACTTGAAGCTGGTGT
The DNA here is from genome assembly GCA_031281385.1 of Holophagales bacterium. The sequence goes on along the minus strand of JAITFL010000173.1, from coordinate 13,829 downwards.
GCGATGGAGTGTTCTGTGGGAAGGGGGGTGAATATGTAAATGAAATAGTATGGAGTTACCAAAGATGGACAGCTGGGCAATCTGCACTTCAACGCACCCATGATTGTGTTTTGTTTTTCTCGAAATCAACAAACAAGACATTCAACGTTTTGACAGAAGAGTATTCAGAAAAATCCGCACACAAAGCAAAACGTTTCACAAAAATTGTAAACAGCAAGCTAGTTCAGAACTATACCAACGATACTGTCAGAGAAAAATCAATGCGTGATGTATGGGAAATTTCAATTCTTAATTCCCAAGCCAAAGAACGTCTGGGCTATCCCACCCAGAAACCAGAAGCCCTATTGGAGCGCATAATCAAGGCATCGTCAAACGAGGGCGACGTGGTTCTGGACGCCTTTTGCGGCTGTGGCACCACCATCGCCGTTGCCGAAAGGCTGAACCGCCACTGGATAGGCATTGACATTACCTACCAATCAATATCCCTAGTCCTCAAGCGATTAGAAGACACCTTCGGCGGAAGTATCGCCACCAGCGTTAAGACAGACGGCATCCCCAAAGACCCAGAATCCGCCCTTGCCCTTGCCACTAGGCAAGACGACCGAACCCGCAAAGAATTTGAAAAATGGGCAGTCCTCACCTACACGAACAACAGGGGCATCATCAACGAAAAGAAAGGCGCGGACGCTGGCATTGACGGCACAGTTTACTTTATGACTGGGCCAAACGAAAACGCCAAAATGGTGATTCAAGTCAAATCGGGCAAAGTCCAGCGTGGCGACATTGCCAAGCTAAACAGCGACATGCAACGGGAGAACGCCGTAATTGCCACACTGCTGACCTTGCAAGAGCCGACACGGGAAATGCTGAAAGAAGCAAAGGGCACGGGTACATATCATCACGAAATGATGGGCCGTGACTACGAGCGCATCCAAATAATTACCATTGATGAAATGCTTGCAGGGGCCAGAATGAACCTACCCTTGGCTCTAGAAGTCCTGAAAGCAGCAGAGCGCAAAGGGAAGCAAAGCGCAGAGCAGCCTGAACTAGAGATGGATTAACGGGTAAGAGTTGCGCCTATTCCTTGCTCTACTACTTTGCGCCCTTGACCTGTCCGTTCAAGAACCCATACTTGGCGCGGCTATCCGTGTATATTTCTCACCAGAGGACAAACCGACAGCGGCCATCGTTGACGCGCTGAATCGCGCCAAGACTTCCATCCGCCTCCAAGCGTATTCTTTCACATCCGCACCGATAGCCGAAGCACTAAAAAAGGCACATCAGCGCAATGTTGACGTTCAGGTAATCTTAGACAAGTCACAGCCGAAGCAGCACTACACCTCTGCCACATTCCTTACCACTGCCAAGATACCTGTCTTCATTGACTCCAGACACGCCATAGCCCATAACAAGATAATCGTCATAGACGGAAACACAGTGATAACGGGCAGCTTCAACTTTACCAAAGCCGCAGAAACGAGCAATGCCGAGAACCTACTAATCATCGAAAGCCCAGTATTGGCGCGGATCTATCTAGACAATTGGGAAAAGCACAGACAGCACAGCGACAAGGTAACGAAGTAGCCTCGCGAAGCCTGCCTAATGGAATTTACGCCACAAAAGGCGAAAACCTCATCTGTGTTTCAAATGCAAATGAGGCACCAGCGCAGCATTGCAAAGGGGGTGAATTCGTTTAACCCCCTTTCCTTTTTTGGGCTGCCGTCCACAAAGATGAGACAACCATTAGCGGCACTAGCAAGTCAACAGAGGTGGCAAAGCTGCAGCGGGAACTGGCGACACTGAAACACTCGTAACTCCTGATAGGATGATGAACAGAGAGGCGCAAGTGGACAGCGACGAAATAAACGACTTCCAGCAGACCGACACATTCAGGGACTGGCTTGGCAGACTCAAGGACAAAAAGGCCAAGCAGCGGATAAACGAGCGCATCAAGCTGGCCATCCGAGGCGACCTTGGCGACTGCGAGACAATCGAGGGGGGAGTCATCGAAATGAAGCTGCACTTAGGCCCCGGCTATAGGCTATACTGTTATCAGCACAGCCCGAACAAATACCGGCTACTGGTCGGGGGAACGAAAAAAGAGCAGCAGCGCGACATCGGGCGGGCGCGGAGAATGAAGAGTGAACTGGAGGGGGAGGGCGGATGGTTACACTGAGCAAGTACGACCCAATTGAATATCTGGACACCAACGAGGACATAGCCGAGTATCTGGCTGCGGCCATGGAGCGCGGGGACGAGGCCCAAATGCGGAGCTGCTTGGCCGACGCCGCCAAGGCCCGCGCAATAAACCAGCTTGCGAAAGAGACGGGGATAGACCGCTTGGAGCTTTGCAGAATGTTCGCCCAAGGCGGAGAGGCCCCGCCACCGAGCCTTGAGTCAATGGCTAAAGTGGCCAAAGCCTTCGCCGTCCCCGCCCATGCCGGGGCATAGGCCGCTATAACCGCCAACACTGCATTTGCCAAAGGGTATGCTTATTAGGCATACCCTTTTATTTTGGTGACATTTCAAATGTAACCAAGCACAGCGCGGCATTGTGGGCTGACAACAATAATAATACCGTGAGGTAGATGGCGCATAGAACCAGCGGCGGGGCAGGTTTGCGCCAATATTAGGGAACCAATAGAGCCGCAGACCTCCCCGCATTCTTAGGCGCAACAATGGCTGGCAAGCATGGGGGTCGTCCCCGTGGTGGGCAATTTTGCCACTGGCCCAATACCTGCGCTATTTTGCCCACTTCGGAGCGTCATAGCCAATACTTGCAGTTACCCACCAAAGTTACCCATGAGAGAAAAATCTGTGGAGCTGAACGGGATCGAACCGTCGACCTCTGCAGTGCGATTGCAGCGCTCTCCCAGCTGAGCTACAGCCCCATGGGAATCTACATTGTGACTGCGCTGGGCGTTTGTGTCAATGGCACAGGGCAGGGGTTAGGGTTCAGGGGCTTGGGGCTAGGGTAAGACTAGCCTACCCCCTACAACCTGCACCCTATTTACTTTACTGTTTATTCCACACTTCAACGCCAAGGTAGATGGTTTCGTATGGCTCTGGCTTGCCTGTTTCATCGGGCCTAATGGCGACCTCTGCGATGCCCAGCTTGCCAAGCTCTTTCTGGAGGGCGGCCAAGCGCTCTATTAGCATTTTGTCCAGCCTTACTTGGTCTTGGGGTACGGAGAGGAAATACTTGGTACCATCGGTACCCCAGCCCTTCACCCATTGGTGCAGCCTTTCGACTCCCTTTGGGGACAGAGTGGAACTGTTTGGCAGGAAATAGATGGGGAACTGTTCGATGATTTCTGGCTGCAGTTCATCCAACTGGTATGCCGGGGGCTTGGCCGAAAGGGGGGCGCTGGCTGGGGCAGGAGGTGGAATGGTTCCGGCATAGAAAATGGATTTTTCAATCTCCGCCCCAACATAAATTGAATCGTATGGCTCGGCGGGCTTTGGCTCGCCAAAGTCCAATTGCTCGTCAAAGTCTTCTGCGGCCCTATATTCCACACTTATGGCTCCAAGTCGCAACAGCTCTTTCTCTAGGGCCTGGAGGCGATCCAGCAATAGTTTTTCAAGTTTCAGTTGGCTGGATGGCACTTTGAGGTAGTAGGTCGCGCCCTTGGTGCCCCATTCGCTCGTCCAGCGCTTTAGGTTTTCGAGCCCGATGGGAGAAAGGGCCGAGCTGCCTGGCTGGAAATAGAATGCGTTTTGCCTAAGCGCAGCAGCTACTTCGGCTGTATCGCCCCTTTGGGCCCTTTCTTTTATTTCTTCTTCTATTTTTTTGGCCCTCGCCACAACCTCTTCAATGGGCTTTGTGGTTTCCGGCATCGGGACTCGTTTCAGCGCGGTGGGCGGCTCGTTGGCAATTTTGGGCAGGGCCATTTTGTCGCTGGGCATTTCTGTTTGCGTCCCGGCGAACTTTTCGATAATCGCGATGTCCTCACGCTGTTTTTCAGGCTCTACGCCCCTTTGCATGTCTTCCTTTATTTTTTCGGTCATCGCAACAATTTCTTGGTATGGCTTGGTGATTTCAGGCGGCAGGATGTGCTTTGACTCAACAGGGGCCTGGGCGACCATCTGCGGCAGCATTACAGGCTGCATTGGGTAATGGAAGCCCAATTTTAGGCTCTTTGTGGGTGGCACCGACACGCCCGGCGTTCCCACGGCAGCCAAGGGCAGCGCAACATCGCCTATCAGCGGAAAAGCCTCGCCCTTGGCGTCCAGCCTGGCCGTGGCCGATGCCAACTGTACCGAGATGATGCGGAGAGTGCCTATGCTTCTCTCTTCTTTTGGGCGATGAAGCGTCAACACATCGCCAGGCTTCAGCCAAGATACGTCGCCGCCAGCGATGCGATAGACCCTGCCCTCCGGTGTGTATGGTGGCTTGCCCGTTTGGTCAACCCCGATGACCTTGAAGCCGCCCTCCCGTATGGCGAGTGACTGACAGTTTGCCGACCAAGGCAGGAACAGGGCTAATGCCACGGCCATGCGCTTGGGCAAATTGGGGAAAACGCCTATTGCAAAACTCTGACTTTTTTGGGATGCAACGCTCCGATTGCCAAATTGACAATAGCGGTTGCGGCTTACTGCCGGAGTGGTTTTCTTAATTTTGCGGGTACTCATTTTGTTGAGGCTTCCATGAGTTGAATGATGGATTATTCGCAATGAACAATGGCTTTGCAAGCACTTCAAAAGACAAATCAGCAATGGACAAAGGGAACATTTGACACGGGCGGTTAGATAGCAATGTTCAGCTCTTTCATCAGGTGGCCCAAAAAATACAGAGAGCCAGTGACAAGGATTGTATCGGCATTATTTTGGCGAAGTTTAGCGGCAATCGCCTCAAGGGTCAGCGCTTGCGGCTCGCCATAGCCTACGTTTTGCCAAACCCGCTGCATGGCTTCAACGGAAGAACACCTAGAGAATTTTGCATCCTCGGTGCCATCAACTTGGGCGACCGTGACACTAAGCGGTCCTGTAGCGGCCAACTCACGCGCCATGCTCACTATATCCTTGTCGGACATGGCGCAAAAAATTATGTGGGCGCTAACCCCGAACTTGAGCATGTGCGAGGCCAGAGCTTTGGCCCCTTGCGCGTTGTGGGCGCCATCGAAGATCACTCCCTTCAGTCCCGGCACCGGCCAGAGGCGGCCAGGCCAAGTGGCATTGGAGAACCCTGAAAAAATTGCATCAGAATTCAACCCCCAACCAAGGCCCTGCAGCGCGTCTATGGCGGTCATGGCCGTTGCTAGGTTGCGTACTTGGTGCTCGCCGGCCAAGTTTATCAGATGGCCGCAGACTAGGCTGTAGTCCCAAAAAATTTCTGCATCAGGAATCTTTGAAGGCACGATAATGGGCCTGCATTCGCAAAGTGGCTCCAGCCAGCTAGGGTCAAGCCCAGGGCCAATTACTAGGGTGCGGCCATCTCGTGCCGTGCAAAGTTTTTCCCTCGCTATGGCTTCCAGTGTGTTGCCCAAGTGGGCGGTGTGGTCAAAGGCGACGTTGGTCAAAACAGTCAATATTGGATCCAGCGCGTTGGTGCTGTCCCAGCGTCCGCCAAGGCCCACCTCGACAACGGCGACGTCAACGGATGATTCTTTGAATGCTTGCAACGCGGAAGCAATCATCAGTTCAAAATAGGTCGCCTTCGCCCCGCAGGCACATTCCGCGCCCAGCGCACGGGCCAATAGCTCCCCCAAATATTTTTCGCTGATGCACTGGCCGTCTATCCATATCCTCTCCGACGGCGACACCAAGTGCGGCGATGTTGTCCAGCCAACTTTTTTCCCTGCGGTCTTTAGTGCATGGGCCAGAAAGGCACCCGTAGAGCCTTTTCCATTGGTTCCGGCTATCAACAGCGCGGGGTATGAGGATTCTGGGTTCCCCATTTCTGCCAACATCCCGCGTATGTTTTCTAAACCCTTCTTTATACCCCAATGCCCGCGGGATTCAAGCACTGCGAGCGCTTCGGATGGGCTGTGGGTGGCTGACACGCTGTCCCCTATGCCTTGCCGGGCCCCGATTTGAGGCTTTCAAACAGCCTGTCAAGCTCCGCCTCGTCCGCAAAATGAAACACCACAGAGCCGCCCTTGCCCTTGGGCTTTATCTCCACCCTTGTCGCCCAAGTCTGGGTGAGCTCTTCCGCTGCATGCTTTATGAATACTTCTTGAGGATGCTTTTTCTTTGCCTTGGTACTTTTGGCGGTGACTAGATGCTTGATGCGGTTTTCCAAGGCGCGGACGCTCAGTTGCTTTTCAATGGACTCGTGGGCAAGCGCCCTCTGCTGCTGGTGGTCGTCCAAGCCCAAGAGGACTTTCGCGTGGCCCGCAGATAGATGCTCTGAGGCCACCAGCCCCTGCAAATCGTTGGGCAGCCTAAGCAAGCGCAGCGTATTCGCCACCTGCGGGCGGCTTTTGCCAACGCGGTCTGCCACTTGCTCCTGCGTAAGGCGCAGCAGCTCTCCCAACTGAAAATACGCCTTTGCTTCTTCTATGGGGTTCAGCTCTTGGCGCTGGATGTTTTCGACTATGGCAAATTCCAACAGGCGATCGTCGGGGATTTCCTTGACCACCACCGGCACTGTTGAGAAGCCTATCTTTTTGGCCGCCCTCCACCTTCGCTCGCCGGCTATTATTTCAAAGCGCTCGCCGACCTTTCTGACAACGATGGGCTGAACCATGCCATGCTGCTTGAGGCTGGAGGCCAGGCTGTCCAACGCCTCTTCGTCAAACTTCATCCTGGGCTGGTGCCTGTTGGGGACTATGGAACCCACTGGGATTTCACTGCTTGCTGGCTCATCCTGCGAATGCTGGCTCATCAAAGAGGTCAGCCCTCGGCCCAAGGCGGGGCGCTTATTTGTCATAACGAATCCTTAGAAACCGCGAACTCCATTCCCAGCCACTCCTTTGCAAGGTTCAGGTACGCCGTTGCCCCTTTGGATTTCAAGTCGTAGAAGGCCACTGGTTTCCCATGGCTGGGGGCTTCGGCCAGCCGAATGTTGCGCGGGATGCACGTTTGAAATACTTTTCCGGGGAACGCCTGCCTGACATCGGCCGCCACTGCGGCCCCCAAGTTGGTGCGCTCTTCTGCCATAGTCAGCAGGATTCCGCCTAACACCAATTTGGGGTTGGAGCCGCGCTGGATGCGGCGGATTGTCTCCACGAGCTCGGCCAACCCGTCCATTGCGAAAAATTCGCATGGCATAGGCACTATCACTTCATCAGCGGCGGTGAGGGCGTTCAGCGTAATCATCCCAAGCGCCGGAGGCGAATCAATCAAAATAAAATCGTAGCGGTCAACTATCGGCTGCATGGCCATGCGAAGCTCTTGCAGCTGCGGCAACTCGAATAGCTCAAACTCCAACTGGGCCAAGTCCTTGCCCGCCGGTATGACCTGAAGCATCGGGACTTCGGTGGTCAATATAAGCGATTCGATCGGCGCACCCTTCATCAGCGCGTACGAACCCGAATCTTGGCTTGGCTTGGGGAAGCCTAGGCCCGTGGTGCTGTGCCCTTGGGGGTCAAAGTCTATCAGGAGTACCAATTTTTCCATCATCGCCAAAGAGGCTGCTATGTTGATGGCGGAGGTGGTCTTGCCCACTCCCCCCTTCTGGTTGGCTAGGGCCACAATTTTGGCAGGCATGCTAGTCTCTCGATTCCATTTTTGTCTAACGTGGTTTCAGGCATCGCACATTTTCTGTGGAACATTTCAATTTAACACGTTCCACGGAAACAGGGCACCGCTGGCGTGGCAAAAAAATGAGCCCTGGGCGTATATATGCAATTTTTAGTCCTACCCGCTGGCCACCTTATCTTTTAACATTTCTACGGCCCCCTTCCAGTCGCCGTGTGATGGCTGCCTGACAAGTTTCAGGGAGGGGTACCAAGGCGTGGCGGGGTCGTCCAATCCCCAGCGCCAATCAGGCATGAACGCCAAAAGCACGATGCAGGGGCGGCCCAGCAGGCCCGCCAAATGCACCACGGATGTGTCAACCGCAATCACTAAGTCCAGTTTTTTCAGTATTTGGGCTGTGTCTAAAAAATCGCCCATGTATGGGGACAGGTCTGCGAAGCCGGGCAGCGCCGGGGGCGACGACGATGGCAGTTTTTGCAGGCCGTACCAAGCTATATCCTTGGAAGCACTGGACACGTCGGCCAGCCCATCCAACAACTTTGCGTCCATGCTCCGCAGCCTGTCGTTGCTGTGTATCGGGCTGCCGGCCCAAGCTAGGCCCACCTTGAATTTGTGCGCTCTTTCAGGCCCATCAATTTCGGGTATTTCTGGGCCAGGCGGCAAGTTGGGTGGCGGCAGCGGGGCAAAGTCGCCTTCGCCCAAATCCAAAATAGACGGAAGTTCCATGAGCGGCGCCACAAAATCAAATTCCGGCAGAGGCGCGCCTTCTTCCAACAGACATTCTATATATGGGCAATGCGACAGCAGCCTGAAAAGCGGCCTTGGCACCACGAGAGCGGCCCGACCGCCAAAATCTTTTATCTTTGGCACAAATCGGGCGAACTGTATGGTGTCGCCAAAACCCTGCTCTGAATAAACCAGCAGTGTGTGCCCTTCCAGCGGCTCGCCCCGCCAATGCGGCTTACCAAAATTCTTCTTGTTGCCCGACCATTCGCCCAGTTCCTTTCTGGCCCCAAAGTTCGGCCAAGCATCTTTGTAGCGGCGCTGGAGTAACTGGATGTATGCGAGGTTCCACCTTGCCAAGGCGTTCCTTCCGTCCAACTCCAGCGCGCGGCGCAGGTCGCCCTCGGCCCCCGCCAAGTCCAGGGCCCTCATCTTTGTGTGGCCCCTGTTGCCCCATAGCTCTGAACGGGAGGGCTGCGCCTGGATGGCCCTGTCGTCAAGTGAAAGCGCGGCGGCAAAATTACCATTGCGGTTATATATCCCGGCCAAGTTGGTCAGCGCGGTAACGTGGGCTGGGTTGCGCTGAATGGCCTTTTGGAAATTTATTTCCGCCCCGCCTATGTCCCCCAAGGATTGCTGGGCGTTCGCAAGCGCACATAGGGCTTCTGGGCTTTCAGGCCCTAGCTCCACCGCACGGTGCGCCATTTCTAGCGCTTCAGTGTAGCGCCCCATCTCCCAGAGGATCGTGGAGGCATTTGCCCAAGCGTCCATAAAGTCTGGAAAGCGGGCCTGTATGCGCTTGTAGGCCACCAAGGCCAAGCCCTTGTCCCCATGCAGTTGGTTTGTAAGCGCCTCTCTGAACAGTTGGACGAGCAGCGGATGGGGGGGCGTAGGGTTAGTCATCTGGGCTTCTCGATAAACCGGTTGACAGTTGAGGCACTTGCAAAACCTTCGCATCAAATGCGAGATTTATTAGTTGGAATTTAAGACGATATGGTAGGCAACCCAAGAACTTCATTATTGTATCAATGAAAATTATACATCTATGCCAATTACTAGAACTGGCACATCAATATTTGATGTCCCGCGATGTTCTAAATCCCACACAAATTGCTCGAAATAACTTACCCCACTGCTCATTTCATCTGCAAGGGCTTTCACTGGGACGATCTCTATTCCGGTATCTATGTGGCCCAGATTTTTGAAGATGGTCATTTTGGCGGCTACATTGTAAACCATGAATGAATACTTGCCAAATTGCACTTCGACTCCCAGTTTCTGTTTGACGAAATCCATTTCACGAAATGCCCCTTTGTGGAGTGGTTTTGGCTTGTAGTCTTTCACATAGAACTGTGTGGGATATTCGCATTTTTCGCGGACAGGCATCCATTCTTTTTCTAGAAACAATTTTTTTATGGCTTTATTAAGTGCTGTTGGCGCAAAAAAAAATTTCCCCGACATGGTTTTTTCTTTGCTCTTTTTTGTTTTATGTTCATACGCATCAACAGACTTGATGATGTCGCGTATTTCTACCAGCAATTTTGGATAGCGATGATGGACTGCCTCTTTGCCACTATTAAAAGAGTATTCACCTACTATTTTCATTTCACTTCCCCTCTGTTTATTTCACTTCCCCTCTGTTTCCAGCCACAATGCAGGCACTTGCGACACCTTTTCACGGCCCGTCGGCTGATAGACGGGCTTCCCCAGCGGACGGTATGGCAACTTCCCTGAAAAGAGCATATCCATCCGCTTCTTTGCTTCCTCTATGTATTTGGCTTCGCGCTCGCACCCTATGGCTTTCCGACTTAGCTTGGCAGCCGCCAGCATGGCCGAACCCACTCCGCTGAATGGATCCAACACCCAGTCGCCTTCGTTTGTCAAGGCCAAGACGCAGCGCTCTACTAGCTCGATGGGGAATTGGCAAGGATGCAGCGTCTTTTCTGGATGGTTGGCTTTGACGTTTGGGATGTTCCATAGCCCCGTCTCCCATTCGTGCACCAACAAATTCCATACGTCGCTCGGATTCTTCCCCAAAGGATTACCGGAGGGAAGCCCATATTTGGGGCCTGGCTTGAAGTGGGTTTTGCCTGGATATTTGGATGGCACCCGCACAGGGTCGAGGTTGAAAACATAGTCATCGCCCTTTGTGAACCAAAGCAGCGTTTCGTAGCGGCCAGAAAAACGTGCCGAGCAGTGCAGGCCGTGGTCGAATGTCCACACTATGCGGTTCCTCAGCTTGAGTCCGCATTTTTTGAAAATTGTGTAGAAATATGCATCCAGCGGGAAAATCTCTTTGTTTTCCACATAGTTCCCAACCTGCCAGCAAAGCGAACCGTTGGGGGCCAATACGCGAATCAGTTGCTCTATGATGGGTTCGAGCCTGTTTAGATACTTTTCTAGGTTCGTCTGGGTTTCATATTCTTTGCCGATGTTGTAAGGTGGCGATGTAATGATCAGCGTTGCAAAACCCTGCGGGCATTTTCTCATGCTGTCTAAGGAGTCGCCATGCAAAAAGACAATTTCCGCCCCATCGCCAAACTCATCGGCAATTTTCTTGCCCTCTTGTTGTTCCTGCAAGGACTCTTCTTCGATCAGCATCTGCATCTGCGGCACTTGTTGACCTTTCTTGCGGCTGCGCCAGTAATAGGTAATGATACCGCATTTCAGGTTTGAAGCATTGGTGACTGGTTTCGCCCGTGCTTTTTTTAGTTGAGCTGGCAGAAACAACGTCACAGCCGCAGTGATGGCCCAAGTTCTATCTCCCCAAGCACCCTGACTGGGCCCTTCAGCCAAAGTTCCTTCCAGTGGCGGTCTTCTATGGCGCCGACTTCCACGCTAACCGCGTCCATGCCCCTTGGCTGAATGTCCCATGCCCTTTGGCCCGTCCGCTCGGCAAGCCAGGCGGCGGCGGCGGCGGCACCTTGGCCGCAGCATTGGGTCTCGCCCTCTACGCCCCTCTCCCAAGTCCTTATCTTTGCATGGCCTGGTGACAAGACCTGCAAGATGCTGACGTTGGCGCCGCAAGGTAAGCCCTGGTGAAAGCGCAGGGGCGGGGCGAATGTGGAAAGGTCTATGGACTCAACGTCCGGCACCAACAGCACTAGCTGCGGCGTACCCGTCCAACCGTACGCTGCCGGGAACTGCAACTCTGGCGGCGCGTCCATCAGGCGGTAGTCAGCCCCTTCGGGCAGGCGCAACCCCACTTCCAGTTCGCGCCTATCCAGCACCGCGTACTCCCCAGACGAGCAGACTTCTAGCTCCCCTTGGAAATCTGGGGGCAGCAGCGCACCTGCGGCCCTAGTCCCATTGGAGCAAAAAGACCTTGAGCCATCCGGATCCCAGTGCTCTATAGCCCAGACCGCGCCCTTTTGGGGGGCATCCATAAGAAATAGCCCATCGGCCCCAAAGCCGTGCCCCCTTGGGCAAAGCCTCTTGGCCCAAGCAGAACCATCAAAGTACGCTTCCCCCGGCCCCGCCTTCCAAGCATACAAAAATACGTTGCCTGAAGCCGAGGCCAGTGTGAGCATTTTAATTTTTTTGCGCTATTGGCGCGGAGCCGTTGGGTCGCCGAAGACGTACACCTTTTCGCCGGGCCTGTCGTAGCCAAGGCGGCGGACAAGGGCTTCCATCAGTTCGGGGTCCTTGTCGCTCAAACGGCGCAGTTCGGTTTCGATGGCCCTATTGTGCTTGGACAGCGAATAGAGGCTTGTCTTGTGGCTCATCAGTTCCGCTTGGCGCTTCCGCAGGGACGGCAGACCGCCCCCGCTGAACAACAGCACGGACGCTGTGACAGTGCCGGAGACCATGAGGGCCATCCATATCGTGCTGGATTTTAGGAGCCAAGCTAGGTTCATGTTACTTTAGCCTCCGCCCAAACGCATCACGGCCCGCGAATTTGGCGGCTTTGCCGAGTTCCCACTCAATTTGGAGCAATCGGTTGTACTTGGCCACGCGGTCAGTCCTGCACGGGGCACCAGTCTTTATCTGGCCCGCGCCAGTGGCAACGACCAAATCGGCGATAAATGAGTCTTCCGTTTCGCCGCTGCGGTGGCTGATGATCGCCCTGTAGCCTGCTTTGTGCGCCATGTCCACGGCCCTAAGCGTCTCGGTCACGGTGCCTATCTGGTTCAGCTTGATGAGGATTGCGTTTGCCACACCTTCTGAAATACCCTTGGCCAGTATCTTGGTGTTGGTGACGAAAAGGTCGTCCCCTACCAACTGCGTAGTCTTGTTCAATTTTTCGGTTAGCACAGACCAGTTGGGCCAGTCGCTCTCATCGCACCCGTCTTCGATTGACAGGAGCGGGTGGCGCTGCGTCAGGCCAACGTAGTAGTCAATCAATTCTGGGCCAGACTTGCTTCCTTTGTCTATATTGTATTTGCCGTCCTTGTAGAACTCGCTGGAGGCGCAGTCCAGACCGAAGAATACATCCTTGCCGGGTTCGTAGCCGGCCTTCTTGGCGGCCTCGGCTATCAGGTTCAGTGCCTCTTCGTTGCTCTGCAGAGTAGGCGCGAAGCCGCCTTCATCGCCAACGCCAGTGGAGAGCTTCTTGGACTTGAGCACGGACTTGAGAGAGTGGTATATCTCGGCGCCCCACCTGAGGCACTCCCTGAATGAAGGCGCCCCAACTGGAAGCACCATGAACTCTTGGATGTCAATGCAGAAGTCGGCGTGTTGACCACCGTTGAGGATGTTCATCATCGGAACGGGGAGTATGTGTGCACCGGCCCCACCCAAATAGCGATACAGTGGCTGGTTGCAAGCCTTTGCGGCGGCAACCGCTGTGGCCATGGAAGCGCCCAAGATAGCGTTTGCGCCCAGCTTGGACTTGTTTTCAGTGCCATCCAAGTCAATCATCAACTCATCTATCTCAACCTGCTGGAATGGATCCATCCCCTGCAATTCGTTGTTGATGTCTTCATTGATGGCCTTTACTGGACCCAGCACGCCTTTGCCTAAATACCGATTTTTGTCTCCGTCCCTTTTCTCAAGGGCCTCTCTGCTTCCGGTGCTAGCGCCGCTTGGGACAAGGGCCTGCCCGTATGTGCCATCATCGAGATAGACGCGGGCTAGTACCGTTGGGTTGCCGCGGCTGTCGAGGACTTCCAGTGCCTCAACGCGATCAATTAGTGGCTTCATGGTGATACTCTTTCTGGTTTATGTGGTGATGGGGTTCACCCAGCCGCCCCGCCAACGTGTTGGAGAGCGGCCGGATGCGGCAAAAGTCCTAATTTGTTACTTCTTGCAGCCGGCTTTTTTGGCGGCGGGCTTCTTGGCGGTCAAGGCTTTCTTGACCACTTTCTTAGCGGCGGGCTTCTTGGCCACAGTCTTCTTTACTGGGGCCTTCTTCGCCACAGGCTTCTTGGCCGCGGTCTTCTTTACTGGGGCCTTCTTCGCCACAGGCTTCTTGGCCGCGGTCTTCTTTACTGGGGCCTTCTTCGCCACAGGCTTCTTGGCCGCGG
>JAITFL010000126.1 GCA_031281385.1 Holophagales bacterium | reverse complement strand
CTCTGCGGCACATTGGTCGCCAGTGCTGCCACGTGCGTTTTCAGCTTGTTCAGCGTCGTTCTCGCACTGCACCGCTCGCTCCCCAGACCCCGGGTACTCGCTTCGCCTACTGCCCTATGCAGGGGCGGATACATGGGCACGGCTTCGATGGGCGGGTGGATGCTCGTGATGGCGCCGATGAATGGGCGGATGCATGGTGAGTGGCTTCGATGGGGGGGATGGTTGTGGATGGCTCTAATGTAGGGGCGGATACATGGGCATGGCTTCGATGGGCGGGCGGACGTTTGAAGATGGGTGCTTTGTGTGGCTACTTTTTATCCATTTTCCCGCCAGTGCCAACGCACCAGAAAGGCACCGTCCCAGACTGCCCAAGTTAAGCCAAATTAATACAGATATTTATGAGCGTTTATATTTTCATTGATACTTTCTCGGCTTGGCCCTATGTTTTTAATAGATAGCTTTTGCCTTAAAGGTGCCACTTGAAAAAACTGTCCATATTCTCTCCGCCTATTCCTCAAACCCCCAACAAATGCGCGGGTTTCTCGCTCATGGAGCTTCTAACTGTCTTGGCAATCATGGCTATCTTGGCGGTTGGCAGTTCGCTGATGATGGGGAACAGGCAGTCCGGCGCAGTCAGGGCCACTCTGGACGAGCTGGAGGGTGTGATATCCAACGCGCAGCAAGCGGCAATGGCGACGGGGCGCGACGTGGCACTGGTGAGCTGGGGGCCGTGGGAGGGGCTGCGAATCGCTTACGGAGACGCCACGCTTACGCTTGACGGCAGCAACGGCACCAATTTCATTACAATTGGCGAAAGCCTGCTAGGGGGAAAATCCCCCACAGAACAAAACCCCATCATAGACACAGATCAATTTCCCATCGAAATCCAGCAGACGGTCGTGGTCGGCTACCATTACTCGGCCAGCGACGGCGTGCAAAAAAAGGCAAGCATCCTAACGGCCAAGGACGACACAGACAAGTGGGCAAAGGCCAAGGGCGACAAAAACCAAGACATCAGCGAAATCGTCCCCTTCACTACAGAAATGAAAGACGTGCTGACAAGCGACAAAGAGTTTTGCAGGGGCGAAAGCGAGTCTATTCCACAGGTGCTGCTGGTCAATGGCTACACCAAACGCTTTAACAAGACCGTTTTCATAAAGGTGGTGACAACAGGCAGTGGGGGCCAGGCCCTTCCGAATGGCCCGATGGGACTGATTGTCCTAATGCAAAATAGTGCGTCCATCTTTAAGTTTTACAATCCAGGGGCAGAAGGCGGAGATGGGAAATGGCGAAGGATTTGACCATGCAAAAGAGGCACTTGCAAAACTCTGCTAATTTTTGCGTGCATGACTTCGTTCAGCGCGGGCACTCAATTTTGTTTCTAGCTCCTGATTCTATCTTTCGTCCTCGGGGTGGCAGGCTAAGCAGGTTGCTTCGTTTCTTGCCGGGTCATGGAGCCCGCCCGGGAACCGAAACCCGCATTAGGTTCAGCCAGCGCGGCTTCAGCCTGATCGAGATGCTTGCCGCCGCATTCATCATGGCAATCGGAATATTGGGCATCCTCACGCTACAAATGATGGCGATAAGGGCGACTAGGGGCACCAGCAACATGGGCACGGCGGCAAGGATAGCGGGGCGAATCATAGACCAAGCGGAGTTGGAGGGCCGCCTTAGCTGGCTAAATATCACCGATGGGAACAAGATCGCGCCCTCGTTGGGCGACCTAAATGGATTTCAGCTCAAGTACATCAATTTAGACACCGACAAAGAGCTTGTCGAACAGTACAACGTCAAAGGCGGCTTAATTGGCGAGGCCAGCGAAGGCTCTGGAGACCCAATGGACAACATGGTATTTTTCACTGTCGCCACCCGGCGGGAAAGCATTGATACCGGGGGTGCGCTAAACCCTGTGGGGGCCATCTCCGATTTTAAGGTCAGGGTCACATTCGCAGACGCAGTAGGGCCCGACAAGCAACCTATCACCCGCACTTTTAACCTCTCTAGGAGAATCATCCATGGCTAGGGGTCTGGGGAGTAGCGAGGGAAGCGCTCGCATGCGAGTGCGACCGAGCGAATCCCCAGTTAGCATTCGGAAGGTTTTTCCACGACCCGGCGATGGACGAAACAGGCCGCAAGATGTTTGTCCCGAGTACACGCGGCGAATGACCTCGCCGCGAGCTCAGTCGGCGCGATGGAATTGCCATTCGGCGGCGCCTCCTAGCCCATTCGGGCTTTTGGAGTGTAACCCCCAGACCCCTAGTACTCGCTTCGCTTACTGCCCCATATACGGACGGATGCATGGAAATGGCTTCGATGAACGCGAAGATGGTTTTACAAAAGGCTCTGTTGGCTTTTCCCTTGTGGAGCTATTGGTGGCCCTTCTGTTGACGCTGTTCCTTATGGCGGGGCTGGCGGCGGTGTTCAAATCCAGCGTCTCTTCTTTTACTGCCACGGGCGAGAATGTCTCCAGCGCCCGCAGGAACAGGCTCTCAATCGAACTCCTTGGCGAAGACATAAACATGGCTGGCATGTATTTGACAGACATGGTCATGCCGCCCTACACCTTGCTGTATAACCCCCCATTTTACATAATTCCCAATGCCCCGATAGAAAGCCCCGGCACGGATTCCAGCGACCCCAAACAAACCGATGAACTCTATTTTTACCTAGATGAGCCGCTGCCATTCGAGGGCACGCTAAAATATTCCCCAAGCCAGAGTACCGCAGCAGACGCAGTGCTGTCGGGCAATTTAGACAGCAGCAGTTTCACCGTGGACTGCCAAAGCCCCGAGTACGCCAAGCAAGTGGATGATTACGCCAATTCAACTACTTCAAATGGCTTGGTTGCCATCTTTAAGGATTTTTGGGAGGCCGTCTATGTCGCCCCGCATTCCGTATCCGTAAGCGGGCGCGAGGTCACATTCAGCGTGGGCACGTCGCCAACCGCCGGCATGACAGGATTGGGTTCGCAGGGCCTGCCGTCCAGAGTGTACCACCGCGAAAAAGCAGGGGTGCTATTCGTCAGGCCGGCGCAGATGGTGAGGTACAGGATTGAAATGGCGCAACTGGACCCAATGAAGCCAGAGGGCATCCCCTGCCTGGTGAGGCACCAGGGCGACTATTCATTTATCGGCGGCGGATTTGCGTCTAATGTTGGAACAAGGCAGATAATCACAGAAAATGTAACCGGGTTCAAGGTGTACCTCAGCGCGAATGGCGGCAGGGACTGGGCCGGATATGGATATGCCGGGGCAGGGAAATTCGACGATTGGAATGGCACGTCGGGGATACGCGGCCAAATTGATAACCAGCTTGCAACAGTGGGGCGCCCCGGGCAAAAGTCAACCAGGGGCAGCGAGCACTGGTTTCGGTCAATACCAATCTTGGTGAGGGCTGACGTGACGACCAGAACCGCCACAAAGAGGTCTGAATTTTCTGCCGACAACAAGACGGCTAGGTACAACGAAATGACCCAGACGCTGATATTCGTGCCAAGACATTTTGGCCTGCCGATGAACTAGGAAAGGGGCAATTTATGAGTAACAAGGTACAAGTTACAAGGTACAAGCTTGGAAAATCATCACAAAACTATTCTTGCTGGCGAATGGCAATTCCATCGCGCCGACTGAGCTCGCGGCGAGGTCATTCGCCGCGTGTGCTCGGGACGGACATCTTGCGGCCTGTTACAGAGGGGAATGAGTCGCGGTGTTCCATATCCGCTCCCCGCTTCGCGGCTCGCTCCATTCCACCCGCGCCTCCTAGCCCATTCGGTCTTTTGGAGTGTATTCCCCAGACCCCTAGTACTCGCGTCGCTTACGGCCCTATATACGGGCGGATGCATGGAAATGGCTTCGATGAACGCGAAGAGGGTTTTTCACGAGGCATATTCGGCACTGATTGCAACGGCGGGGCTACAATCCTGGTGGTACTGATACTCTTGGTGCTGCTGTCGGTGCTTGCTATGGGTATGTCAAAGAACTCTCTAAAAGAGATACAGACCACGGCCTTTCTGCGGCAGGGCGCCATGGCTAGGAACGTGGCCGATTCGGGCATCGAGTGGTCTATCTATTGGATAGACCTTGGCGGCTCCGGCGATGAGGACGCGTCCAAATTTATTGACCTCAAAAATTGGCTTGTGCAGGACAATACTAAATCCGGGCAGAGATGGGGCCTAAACAAAGATGAATACAAACCAGGCCGGCTCGGCCAAGCGCTGCCCTCGCCATCCACCAACCCAGACTCCCAGACCAGCTCTGGGCCCGACTTTGATTTAAGCTTCACCATCGGCCTGACTAGGATGGGCAAGCTGCCCGTTGCTGGCATGAGCCAGGGCGGCAGGTACACCCCGGCCGCTGGCGGCGCCATGCTGCAGGCTCCCGACCTGTGGGCCATACGCTCTGACGCGCAAGTGCGGCCAAAGGGCAGCAGCATGAAGTTTATCCACGCTAGGGAGGCGTGGGTATCTACCCCAGTCAGATAGGAGAAAAAATGCAGAAGCTGGTTTTAATTTATTTTCAAGCGTTTTCGCAATTGATGCCATGCGTGAACCCGCACAGAGCGCGGACTTTTTTCTTGTGCCTTGTAACCTGTGCCTCGAAACTGGTGTTAGCCGCCTCTCTGTTGTTCTGCGGCCAGCTTCGCGCCCAACTTGACCCAAAGCTCCAGGCCGACAAGACCAGCTTTCTCGACCTCTACCAACAGTCCACCACAGTCAAGCCAAAGCCCGAAATTGTCACCGTATTTGACTTTTCGGGTTCAATGGACGCGCTGATGTTTCACCCACTGTTCCAAAACTTGAACGTGGACGATAACAGCTCCACGACCACGATTTACATCTGGCTTCCGTCAAGCGGCGCCGTCACCAATGCAAGCGCAGGGGATTCGGCATCTTCCAACACGTTTTCGGTGTCATTGGGCAATAACACCAACACTACGCTTACACTTACATTCCGCAATTTGATAAAGCCTGATGGAAGCATCGTCACAGCGACAGACGCCGAAAGCTGCGGAGGGCTTAAATCCGAGAATGGCACAACGATTGTTGCCGCTTCATCAAGAGGCATGTACACCGGCACTTCCTCCGTTACTAACAGGGATGTGAGGCACTGGCTACTGGCGGCCAGCCATGCAAGGTTTCAATGCACCACGGCGCAGAGCAATGTAAGCTGGGCGCTCAATAGAACGATAGACATCCCCCTGCCGTGGAAGATAATGGACTGCAATTCCACAGGCAACCCGCTTTCGTCAAAAACAATAAATGATCCAAGGAAAACAAAGGTGACCAAAGATCAGAACGGCAAAGATGTAACCATAAATTACGGCAGTGGGCAGGACATCGAATTAGACACTACTTATAAGATACCCTATGCTTTCAGGAATTCAGCCGGCACACTCACCACCAGCACAAACTATATAGGCAAATTTGCATATACTCCCAGAACTGGCGGCGGAAGCATTGCAATTACCTGTTCTACCAGTGGAGGCGCCATCGGCTATAAAACCGCGTATCTGCATTGGCTATTCGCCGGAAGGTGGCAAAATAGCACGGATGGCCCCACGTCAAGCGCGTCTAACACCAACTACTATCTTCCCGCCAATGGGATGTACTACACAAACGAGACAAGCATGGCCGGCAAGTTTATTGTATTCGATGCTATGGCCACTAGTGCTTCGTTATTGGCTGCAGGGCAGACAAGCGCCGACTGGGGCAAGGGCTTTAAGGGCCAGCTAGATAAAACCACAAAAATAAAGATCCCCAAGTACAAACTGGACGGCAAACTAGACAAAGTGGCAGATGATTATGCCTACAAATACGTCACCCCCGCCGTTACGCGCGTACAGGCCACCAAGGTGGCGGCAATTCAAACTTGGATCAAGCACCAAGCCGACGTGTTTTGGGCATACCGATTCCTTGACCGCGGAATCGCTGACTCCAATGACAACCAGTACAGAAACACTAATACCATGCACGCCTCGTCGCGGGATGGCATAACGTCCTTTAATCCTTCAACACTAATGACCAATACTTCCCCCCCCGAATGGGTGACGGGCAAGGATCACGGCTGGCAGGTGCTCAACAAGGACTCTGTGAATGGCATGAAGCGCATCGCAGCGACGTTTGCCATAACAAGCACGCCGCTGACTTATGCGATGGCGGGGACGCTGGCCCAGCTAAACGATGCCAAAAACGTCTTCAATGACGTTATGCCTCACGCAGAAATTTCGCAGTGCGGGCAGACCTTTGTAATCCTCTTCACGGACGGCATTGACAACATACCCACAGGCACGGCGGCGCCCACTTCAAAAACGCCATACATAGACGATCCCAATAAGGGGCTCAATGCCATGTTCAACGCAGCGATGGGCAATAGGGCGGTCAACAACAACCCTGCCGGCATCGAACCTAGAAATTCAAATAGCTGGTTCAATGTGCAAACGTACGCCGCGCTTGCCGCGCACATGACCGATGCGTCATTAGGGGGAGTAAAGGGCTCCGACTATATTGCAGACGCCCACGCCCAAACTGACGGCACCGACAGGAAAGCAATAAGTAGCTTTTTGCCCTTTGCCATCAAGGGGAGAGAGGGGTATGGGGGTACTCCCGGGGAGGTAACGAATTATGGCGTGCCCCGCCGCGTGACAACCATGACCGTGGGTGTAAGCCTATTCGGCAGAACCACCGACTTTGTAACTGCGGTCAATCCCAAGCTGGGTCTATTCTTGGCCGCAGTCATGGGCGACGTGAGCGTACCCAATGGCAGGATCGGGGATTTTCGCCCATTCACGCCGCCTGTTATTACTTACAAGTCAGATGGCACTACTGTTGACAAAGTGGAAGCCTACAACGACTGGGAGGTAGATCCCGCCAATCCAGAGAGCTATCCCACCACAGGGAGGAGGAAGACGGGCGCGGCCTATTTTTTTGATGCCACCGACCCAGATTCTTTGACGAGCTCGCTGGAAACGGCCTTTCAGGCGGCAATATCGGCGGGGAGCAACAACGCCACCTCGACGCCGAACATCCCCTTTGTGGGCGCCAGCTTCGGCGGGCAGGTGTACATGGGCAACTTTGAAGTACCCAACGGCGGCAACGTGATATGGACTGGAGACCTATTCATGTTTGGCTTGCGAGAAGAGGACGGTCAGGCAAAAATATTGGGCAAGGGCGGCGTCCCCACGCAGGTGCTTAATTCCGAAACCGCTATTTGGTCGGCGTCAAAGGTCATCAAAAATTGGAAAGATCGGAGGCTTTACACAAGGCTGCCCGGCACCAGCGAATTAAAGCGGTTTGCTGATGATGGGGACGATTTCACCAACGCCACCACTGGCCTACAAAAGTATATTGAATTGTCAGATTCCACCATGACGGAGCAAGACAAAGTTAGGGCCAAGAGAAAAATCGTGCAATTTGCTATGGGGGCCGACACGCTAAGGGACAGCAGCGACCGCCCCGCTAACAACAGAAGCAATATAATGGGCGACATCATTGATTCTGCGCCAGAGGCCATTGAGTACCAGTGGGATATTGTCAAAAATGACCTTGCGAAATACCCAGACTTGGCGGCAGTCAGCGGGAACAATCCCCAGTTCCGCCTGATACTTGTCGGCACCAACCAAGGCTGGCTGCACGCCTTTGGCGAAGTGTCTGTCAAGGCAAAGGACGCAAACAACAAGGAGTATGTGACAGGAAATGTGGCAGAGCTGTGGAGCTTCATGCCGACTGACTTTTTGAAAAACTTGGGCTACATCACGCTTCCGGGCAACATCCACCGCTTCATGGTGGATGGCACCCCTGTGATTTACCATCTGGACATACCATCCAAGGCAGACGGCATTGGCGATGGCATAGTCAATCATGGCGAGCGGGTCTTGGCCGTGTTCGGCCTTGGCAAGGGGGGGCGCAGCTACTACGCCCTAAACATAGAAGACCCATTCAATCCCAAGATACAGTGGACGCTGGTGCCAGACGAGGCCAGTACCTTCCCCGCTTCCAGCATAGAATTGGGTTGTGATAAATCGGCAGACGCAGTGCAAAAGATGCTGGGCAGGTGGGGCTTCTCCACGGGCGCCCCGGCCTTTGGAAGGATAATTTTCAATGGCTCCAACGGCAGACAGTTAAGGGACGCTGTCTTTTTAGGCGGCGGCTTCAGTGTGCCAGAGATAGAGGCACAAAAAGTGGACAGGGATATGGAGGTGCAATTTAAGGGCAGCAGCTATGGCATGCCCTTGGGCCCGCTGGGGCGATCCATAATGGCATTGGACGTATATACGGGGAAGGTGCTTGCGGCAGAAGAATTGCCAAGCGACGCAGGGCCTGTAGGAGCCGGCATGGTGCCATTCGAGTTCATCATCAACTCTGGCACGGCGCAAAGGGCGTATTTCCTCGACTTCAAGGGCGGGCTGTGGGCCTGGGGCTCGGTGGAGACTGAAAGGTCTGACCCATACCGCGATTTCCGCATTGACACGTCAGAAATCAACCACATAACCAACCCATGGAAGCTACGAAAAGTCTATCAAGACACAAGTGCCACTGAAAATAGGCGATATACAGTTGCCCCTGCCCCTTTTAGGGTGTCAAATTTCCCCGGCGAGGGCATAAAAAGTGGGTCTTTCGTCCAACCCGCCAGGCCCCCCGCAGTGGGCATAGCTATGGTGAGCGGCGACCGCAACAACCCGCTGGACAGGTACGGCGGCGAGTTCCCGCCAGGCCCTCAACCCAACGTCCATAGACTGACAGTTGTGTTTGACCGCCAGGACAACAACGCTTGGATTCCCAACAACGGCCCGATAACTGACGTTAGGCTGTGGCCCGTCCCTGATGAAGATGTCAAGAAAACGCCGACAAATCTCTGCTCGGATTCAATTTTCAAATACGTCACGCCCGGTTGCGATGACTTCTACCTAGCGCCAAAGCAGGGGAATCAGCAGGGGACTCCGAGTTTTGGCTATTATTTGAATTTCCCCACTAAGGACAGGGGCTTTACGCCAAAGGGCATAAACCCGCCGATGGTGGTGTCCGACAGCCTGTACTACACGATCTTCACCCCCCAAACGTCAGACCCCTGCTCCGGGGGCCTTGGAAAATCGGAAAGTTGGGTGATCGCCGACGTCGTCAATCCACTGAAACAAGACAGCAGGGACAGCACCGAGGGCGAGAGGTTCGCCAGCGGCAAGATAGGCGAATGGGCGGGCGTGGGCTCCGACTTCATCCAAATGGGCACCAGGGGCGTCCTACAAGGCGGAACCGCCCTTGGAGACTCGGGCATGGGAATAGAGCTCAAGACCACAACGACAAGACCAGCGGAAGGCTTCCCCAAGCCAAGGGTGTGGAGGGTGGTTAGGTAGTTCTATATTTCGCGCTCGGGGTTCGTGGACTGGCAAGTTGGCTCGTTCATAGTCGATTTATGGAGTTCGCTGCTGAATCATACGCCCGGCGGGGGTATTTGCCCGGCGGATAACTTATGGACAAAATAGTGTCCGGCGCGTCCCGGCAGCACGTTCCTATCTTACGTGCTCGGGGTGATGGCCCGGTGACTTGCTTCTTTTCGCGCTGGTTCATGGATCGCCCGGATGCTGAACCATTCGCCCGGCGGTACTATTGGGCAGAATGGGCGCCCGGTTGGGGTAATTGCCCGGCGCATACCTCTCATGCTCGGATTCACGGCCCGGCAACTTGGTTCATCCTGCACCGGTTCATGGAGCCCGCCCGGATGCTAAACTGGGGAACTCGCTTGTTGCATTGCTCGCAACTTCTCGGTATCCTACGCTTGCGCTCCGGATACGCGAGACATCCTCCGTTGGTCTCTGCGGCACATTGGCCGCCAGTGCTGCCATGTGCGTTTCCAGCTTGTTCAGCGTCGTTTTCGCGCCGCCCCTTTTTAAGCCGCCCAAGTGCTGCTGGCATTTGAGGCTGCACTGCAGCCTCAAACGCTCATTGCACTAGGGCGTCTTCCCCAGACCCCGGGTACTCGCTTCGCCTACTGCCCTATGCAGGGGCAGATACATGGGCATGGCTTCGATGGGCGGGTAGATGCTCGGGATGGCTCCGATGAACAGGCGGACGGTTGGTGGGTGGCTTCGATGTAGGGGCGGATACATGGGCACGGCTTCGATGAGCGTGTTGGCGTGGGCGTTCAAATGCAATTTGAACGCAATTTGGTATTATCCCCTGCAAGCACTTCCGCTATGCCTTCGACGAACCTCCTTTGGGCCGCCCAGCCAAGGGAATGGGCCGTGGATGAGTCCAATCGAGAATCTTTGGGGCGCAGAGAGTTTATTGGCGCGGGCAGCGGAAGCAAGGAAATGTCGGTAATATCCAACTTCTGCGCCATTATCATTGCCATCTCCAGTTTGGTGAAAGCCTCATCCGCCGATGCTTGGTAAATTCCAGAGACGCCCCCCGCTTCTAGGTATTTTGAAGACAGCATTGCACACAGAAGGGCCACGTCCTCGACGTGGGTTGGGTACCGAATGGCCCAATTGTCGAACCATGCCGTCTTGCCTATGTTTGGCAGCAGCGCGGCGGCGATTTCGGTGACGGAACATTCGCCCCAATCCTCCACCGGCCCATATAGCAGCGGGATACGCAGCACTGCAAAACCAGCGTCCAACACTATTCTTTCGCCTTCCAGTTTGGTCTTTCCGTACAGGCTTAGGGGGTTGGGGGCATCTTGAACAGAGTAAGGCGGCTGGGTGCCATCAAAGACATAGTCCGTTGAAATATAGAGCAGCCACGCGCCATGCCGCCTTGCGCCCTCAACAATGTGGCTGGTACATTCCACGTTGATGCGCCATGCGTCGTCAGGGCATTTTTCTATCAAGTCGGGCCTGCGCTCTGCCGCAGCGTGGATTATTATTTTGGGCTTGTATTCAACAAGAAGCGCATCAACTTCAGCCCCATTTCGCAGGTCGGCCCTGACGGTTCCATCCCCCGACCTTTTGAAACCTGCTCCGATGGTGTTATAGCCGCCATCGCCGATGAATGTGCTGACCAAGCTGCGCCCTAGCAGGCCAGTTGCGCCCGTGACAAGCACGGTTGGCGGGGACGGAGAGTGCTGTTCTTGGCACAT
>JAITFL010000121.1 GCA_031281385.1 Holophagales bacterium | reverse complement strand
GGTGTTTATGACCGCGCTGCTGCTGCTCCTGATCGTCTTGGCGTTGAATGTATTTGCTCTGCGGCTACGCCAAAAGCTCCGCAAGCGCACAACGGGGAGTTCTTTCTGATGGCGGGGTTAAAATGACAATGACTGTTGACCAATCCAGCAACCAGAAACTATATGCAGCGGTGGCAAGGCCGCTAGGAGCAAATGGCCTGCCACTCACCGACCCGACCGTCCTCAACGCGCCTGCCCTGATTCGCACCGAAGCGCTCAATTTGTTTTATGGGCAAAAGCAAGCACTATTCGACATCACCATGGGCTTTCCCAAAAATGCGGTGACAGCGCTCATAGGCCCTTCGGGGTGCGGCAAGAGTACTCTTTTGCGCTGCTTGAACAGGATGAATGACCTGATAGACAATGTGCGAATAGAAGGCAAGGTGATGCTGGGTGATGACAATCTGTACGAGCATGGAGTTGACGTCATCAGCCTGCGAAAGCGAATGGGCATGGTTTTTCAAAAATCGAACCCTTTTCCCAAGTCAATCTTTGAAAATGTGGCTTATGGGCTGCGAATACAGGGGGTCAAAGACCGCTCGACCATTTCTGATGCAGTGGAGCGCAGCCTATTGGCCGCTGGGCTGTGGGACGAGGTGAAAGACCGCCTGAATGAATCTGGCCTTGGCCTTTCGGGTGGCCAGCAACAGCGACTTTGCATAGCTAGGGCATTGGCAATTCAGCCAGAGGTAGTGCTGATGGATGAGCCATGCTCGGCCCTAGACCCCATTGCTACGGCCAAAATTGAGGAGCTTGTTTTTGAACTCAAAAAGAAATTTACGATAATCATCGTTACGCACAACATGCAGCAGGCCGCTAGGGTCAGCGACTTTACCGCATTTTTTTGGCTAGGGAAATTGATCGAGCTAGACTTGACCGAGAGGGTGTTCACCAACCCGGCCCAAAAACTTACCGAAGACTATATTACGGGGAGATTCGGATGAACCGCAGCCACCTTGACGCCGAACTTAGATTGCTGAAAGACGGTCTGCTGGCTATGGCTGGCATCGCCGAAGAAATGATCAAGCTGACAATGAAGGCGTACTCCGAAAAGTCCGACCAGTTGGCAGAACAAGTTGTAGCAATGGATGAAGAACTGGACGACATGGAGATTCGCCTAGACCAGACCTGCATAGACCTGCTGGCCCTACAGTCGCCCATGGCATCAGACCTGCGCTTTGTCACTTCTGCCATTAAAATCCTGCCAGACATAGAGCGAATAGGCGACCATTGCACAAACATAGCCAAGCGTGCCCCACTTCTAAACCACGTGGAGCGAATACTCCCAGGGGGCCTATTGGACGAGCTCGGAGCGGAGACCAGTTCCATGATGCGCCGCTCGGTAGAGGCATTCGTTGCGTACGATTCCGACCTAGCCAGGGAAGTGATAAAGGGGGACGACAAGGTTGACGACCTTTACCACCAGTGCTACCGCGAACTGCTGCGCCAGATGGTCAGCGACCCCCTTTGCATAGAGAGGGCATCGCACTTGATAATCGTCATAAAAAACTGGGAGAGGATCGCCGACATGGCGACCAACATCGCAGAAGAGGTACTATTCATTATTGAGGGAGTGAATGCAAAGCATCAGCACTTGCACTTGCAAAAAGAAAATTCGACCTAGGGCGTTTTTCGCCTGTAATGCCAACCTAGCAGGAAACAGAATCTGCAAACCAATTCGACAGAGGCAAAGTGCGGTAAAATCCTTGAACACTGCAACATGCAGTGCGCAAGCATTTGAGGTGAAATAGTGCCGAACATTCTGTTATTGGAGGACGACGCCGACATCCGAAGCGGCATGGAGCAAAATTTCAAACGAGAAGGATTTGGCGTTTGCTCATTCGAGTTGGCAAAAGACGCGCTGGACTACCTTGCAAAATCAACCGATAGCCGCGCCAGCGTTGATCTTGTGGTGCTAGACCTGACACTGCCCGACTTCGACGGCCTAGAGGTTCTAAGGGAGATACGCAAATCCCCAAGCCTAAAATCCACCCCGGTAATGATAGTCACGGCAAGGGGCGAAGAAATTGACCGGGTGCTGGGTTTGGAGCTGGGAGCAGACGACTATGTACCTAAGCCTTTTTCCAGCAGGGAGCTAATCGCAAGGGCCAGGGCCCTGCTGCGCCGCGCCGCCTTTATGGAAGCCGCTGCTCCCGATGCGCCCGCCATGCTGTTTTTTGGCCCCATCAGCATTGACTTTGAGGGGTACTCTGCACGAATAGAGGGCCAAGTGATTGACCTGACGAGAAAAGAATTTGAGCTGCTGGCCTACTTGATGAAAAACCCAAAAAGGGTGCTGACGAGGGACAAGATATTGAACCAAGTGTGGGGGCTGGACTATCTGGGAGAAAGCCGCACGATAGACGCCCACATCAGGCGACTCCGCTTTAAGCTGGGCCGTTTTTCCGACCTGATCGAAACAGTCGTGGGAGTGGGCTACAGACTGGGCAGCGCCGATTAGCGGTTTGCGCCCAGATGTGAACTCCGCTTGGATAAAAGCAGGGCAAAAGAAAAGCGGCCACGGGCCGCTTCGCTTTCATTTCTTGGGCTAGATATTTACAGGCTAGAAAGCCGCCTGGAAGCAAAGTACGATTGAATCTCCGCCCTGCGGACCAGTTTGCCCGGCACTCGTCCTTGGGTTCAGGAAGTTCTTGCTTCGCATAACGTAGTTGAGCTTGACGTTTGCGGCCTTGACGCTTTTTACGTTAAAGGCGTAGATGTAACCCAGCGTGATTTCGGTGTATGCAGGGGAGAAATCATCGCCGTTGGAGCGAATGTAAGGATTGTATGAGGAACTCGCAGATGATGGTGCGTACCAGTCATCATTGGCGTTGTAATTCAAATAGTCGTAGCGACCAAGGAATGTGTGGTTGTCAAATGTGTAGCCAAATGTCGCAACATAGCCCATGAAACTTTGGTCTAGATGCAACCTATTAGCATTCACCGAGGCACCTGATGTGTTTAGAGAAGGCAACAGCCTGCCAACTAAGCCAGTGATAAACTCAGCCGAAGCGTGGATGGAATCGGTCTGGAAACGATAGTAGGCGCCATACTGATTGGTCAAGTCCTTGTTGTCGAGGATATCCTTGGAGGTCAGGCTATCAGGCTGGTTTGCAAATGTTCCGCCCGTGAGGGAACCTGTGTCAGTCAAGTTGGTGGAGGCTTGCAGCGTATAGGCACCAAATGCGTGTACTTTGCCCCAGTTCATTTCCAGCCTGGCCACAACGTCTTTTTGCGCATTTGTATCCAAATCGTTTTTGCCATTGCCGTTAAACATACCTATGTGAAAGCGGCCAGTGAATGACTTTGGGTCGCCAAAGCCAATGCTGCCTACTATTCCACGATCCCTGACATCGCCAAATTGGCGGGCCATCTGTGAACGCTCTGCAAACAGGAGTTCGGAAGAAGAAGTCATGCCTTCTAGTGTCTGAAGGTTTTTATACTGGCCGGCCTTGACCTCGATATTAGCTGGCAGCTTATATTTGACGGAAAAGTCTTGGAGGACTATGTTTGCGCTGTTGCCGTTGTTGTTGATTGATGGGTCAATCATGATTTCATATTCGACCTTGTCTGTGGCATTGCCGGCAACCTTGAACTCCACCCGCCTGATGGTAAAGCCATTTTCTCTTAGCTGGCCGCGCAAGTTGTAAGGACCAGTCACGCTGCCATTGAGGCGGAGAGTGTTGTCCATCATCTGGTGGTACCAAAGTTGTCCAAGGCCGGAGATTTTAGGGGCCTGGGCGGCAACGGGCAATCCAGCGGCCAATAGCAGTGTGGCTATGGCGACGTTTTTCGAGTTGAGCATTTGTTCTCCTATTTTGTTAGACCATCGTGGTCAAGGTTTATGTTCCCCCCCCGATGTTAAATCAATGTTAATAGGTTTGTAAAAAACAGTCAATTTATTGTGAATGGGCGTATGGATGCCAAAAGTGCCGCGATTGAGCTTGACGAAGCCGCTGGCAGAATTGGCCGCTCATGCAGAAGCCATTTGAAAGCAATTCGATATACGCGTACAATGACTATTTGTACCTAAATTGCGATGGAGGCAATTCATGCTAATCCTAACCTTGAACGCAGGGTCCAGCTCCCTGAAATTCAACCTCATAGAAATGGACACCGAAACGTCCCAAGCGGAGGGTATAGCCGAACGCATCGGCCTTCCTGGCGGCGGAACAGTCAAATGGACGATCCATGGCGAAAAAGGGTCTGAAAACAAGCACCTAGAAGACCACAAAGAAGCCCTAAAAACAATAATGAGCGACCTGAGAAAACACGCGCTCAAAGACAGGGACGTTGCCGGCGTGGGACACAGGGTCGCGCATGGCGGAAACCTATTCAGCGACCCAATTCTAATAACGCCGGAAGTGCTAAAAGAAATAGAGGCCCTTTCTTCGCTGGCCCCGCTCCACAACCCAGCCAATGTTCATGGCATCGAAACCGCAATGGAACTGTTTCACAAAAAGCCCCA
This sequence comes from Holophagales bacterium, assembly GCA_031281385.1. Next base: position 1,654 of record JAITFL010000121.1, on the reverse strand, counting down.
AGTGGCTGTGTTTGATACTGCGTTTCACCACACCATCCCGGATTACGCTTACACCTATGGGCTGCCATTTGATCTGTGCAAGAAGCACGGCATCCGCCGCTATGGCTTTCATGGAACCAGCCACCGCTATGTCGCGGAGCGCACGGCGGTGCTTCTGGGGAAGCCCCTGGATTCGCTAAAGATAATCACATGCCACATCGGCAACGGCTCGTCCATAACCGCAATCCACCACGGCAATTCAGTTGACACGTCCATGGGGCTCACGCCGCTGGAAGGCATAGTCATGGGCTCCCGCAGCGGCAGCGTTGACCCAGGGGCACTGATCACGCTGATGAACAAAGAAAAACTCAACGCAAATAGCTTGAGCACAATGCTCAACAAGCAAAGCGGCCTGCTGGGCATATCGGGCCATAGCAGCGACATGCGCGAGGTCGAGGACGGCATGCTTGAGGACGACCGCTCAAGGCTGGCGTTTGAAGTTTTAGCCTACGGCATCCTTAAATACATAGGCGCGTACGCGGCAGCCATGGATGGGGTGGACGCCATCACTTTCACAGCCGGGGTTGGAGAAAATAGCCCAGTGCTGCGAAGCTGGATATGCCTCAAACTGCAGCACCTGCTGGGCGTACACATAGACGAGAGCCACAACGAGCTTAGGGCAAAGACGGATAGGATCATTTCCACGTCTAGGTCTAGAACGGCCATCTGTGTGGTACCCACAAACGAGGAATTGATGATAGCTAGGTACACTTCCAAATTGATTGCGGTATAAAAGTAACAGACCGTTGAGCCACTTGCAAAACTCGGCTAATTTTTGTGTGCATGACTTCGTTCAGCGCAGGCGCTCAATCTGTTTCTAGCTCCTGATTCTATCTTTCGTTCCCGTGTCTGCGCCAAGCAACCTGCATTGCCAACCGCCGGTTCATGGAGCCCGCCCGAATGCTGAACTGGGGTGCGCTCGGTTGCATCGCTCGCAGGTTCTCGGTATCCTGCGTTTGCGCTCCGGATACGCGAGACATCCTCCGTTGGTCTCTGCGACACATTGATCGCCAGTGCTGCCATGAGCGTTTTCAGCTTGTTCAGCGCCGTTTTCGCGCTGCCCCGTTTTAAGCCGCCCGAGTGCTGCTGGCATTTAAGGCTGCACTGCAGCCTCAAACGCTCATTGCACTAGGGCGGCTTCCCCAGACCCCTGGGGTACTCGCCTCACCTACTGCCCTAGGTAGGGGCGGATACATGGGCATGGCTTCGATGGGCGCGAAAAGAGTTTTGCAAGTGGCTCAACTGTCAATTATTCATCAGCTATCGCATGACAGCCACTATTTATCCCCATCACATCCCAGCTCTCTGCTGGATGAAACTTGCAGCGGAAACCAGACCAGCTCACGCGCTGAAAGGTGATTTTCCCCGGCCAGGGTACACGATCCAGCCATAGGCGAAATGCGCTTTGCAGCCGCCGCCGCTGCTCTTCCGAAAGCGCTATGTCCGCATTTACCCACGCTCCTGCCCCTCTGGCCTTTACTTCGATCAGTCTCAGGTCATCGCCACGGGTAACCAATAAATCCATTTCAAATTTGCCAACCCTTTGCCGCCAAGCCACCAAATCCCAGCCTCGCAGCCAAAGCAGCCAAAGGGTCGCCCTTTCCGCCCAGATTCC
>JAITFL010000054.1 GCA_031281385.1 Holophagales bacterium | reverse complement strand
CTGTTGCTGTGCCATGCCTCCTCCATGCTCTGAGACAAGTATGCTCTTTTTTTCGGTTTCCTGCAAATCGAACGGCCTTTGCACAACTCCACTTTTGCGCACGGCACCGAAAAAAACGGTGTTCAGTCAATCCGCAAGTCGCGGGGCGGCTGGAACACAAAGCTTCATGTGGTTGCCGCGAATCAATGGAGGAAGTAAAGGTTTAGATCCCCCACGCACCAAGTAGTCGTTGGCAAAGCCGGGGGCGGATCGACAGCGCATAGTGCGCGAGGCGGGCCCGGGCCCAGCGACCAAGGCCCTCGCCGCGCACCAAGGAAAAAAGGAAGGGGGAGCTGCTGCGGCACTAGTTGAGCCACTTGCAAAACTATCCTCGCGCTCATCGAAGCCATCTCCATGCATCCGCCCGACCATCGAAGAGGCCGTGCGAAGCGCGGCCAGGGGGAAGACGCCCTAGCGCGGCGAGCGTTTGTGGCTCCAGTGGAGCCACAAATGCCGCCAGTCGCTTGGGTGGCTTAAAGGGAAGTCGACCGGGAAGCAGCGCGATAATGGCGCCTAACCAAAGGAAAGCGCCTATGGCGGGATTGCCGGCCAATGTGCTATCAAAGACCAACGAAGGATGTCTCGCGTATCCAAGCGCAGCGTAGGATACCGAGAACCAGCGAGCGATGCTGGAAGAAAGGCAGCCAAGCGGCACTTGGGCCGGACGCTGCCCCCGCAGCGTCCAGCCTTAGTGTCGCTAAGCGCCTTCCCCCGTTAAGCATTAGGGCGGGCTCCATGAACCGGCTATGAATGGGCCAAGTTGCCAGACCACGAATCCGAGCACGAAAGATATGCGCCGGGCAAATACCTCCGCCGGGCCCCATTCTGCCCGATGGGTCTGCCGGGAAAATGACCGCGCTGCGTCTCCATTCGGCGCGGTGGAATAGTGAGATGAAAAACAAGAAATGTGATCCCGCACCGAAAAAAAGTTTTGAAAACGCCCTAACGAAATCCGGTCTCGCGTGTATACATAAACGACGGCAACAACCAATGAGTCCACAGGGAGGGACACGCAATGGAAAAAGTGAAAGAGTTCTACAAGGCCCTGTCAAGCGACCCGGCTATGAGGGAAAGGGGAAAAGCCTTGTATGACAAGGGCAAACCGGCTGACGCAGCCGAAGCGACCAGCGCAGTCATAGCCTTCGCCAAGTCCGAGGGCTACGACTTCACTGCGGAGGAGATGATAGCGGAGATGAAAGCGTTCGTGGCCGCTGGCGCGAAAGAGCTTAGCGACGAGGAGCTGGAAAGCATCGCAGGCGGCGGTTGCAAGGATTCACCCGCAAATTGGATAGAATGCTTGATCGGAAAAGAAATGCTCGCGTTCACCCAAAAAACTTTTTGAAAGCACAAGCCACTTGCAACCCCCCCGACCACTGCCAATAATCCCTCTTTCAATTCATGGAAGCCCCACTACGTGAGCACCGCCCAAATTAAGAAAATCAGCGCGGCCGTAGGCCGCATCCACCATTGTCAATTGTCCATTCGTTGATTGGAGTCATACTGCCCCCAAAAAACAGAGTTTTGCAAGAAGCTCAACTTTTTTGAAAGCACCCTAACGAAATCCGATCTCGCGTGTATAACTTATCGGGAGGCGAAATCTCTGATGAGCGAGGAAAAAATAGACCGCGTTCTGCGGCTGATGTTCAGCGAAATCAAAGCGCCTGAAGGTGCCAAGGCAAAACTCAGGGCGAGATTGTTTGAAAACACAGCACTTTCCGACGACGAAATGGAATTTGTCACAGCAGGGGCCGAACCAGCCAAGCGGGAAATCGAAAATAACCCCTTTGAACCAGGAAAACACGATGAAAAACAAGAAATGTAATGCCGCACCGAAAGAAAGTTTTGAAAACGCCCTAACGAAATCAGGTCTCGCGTGTATAACCAAACGACGGCAACAACCAACCAGTCCACAAGGAGGGACACGCAATGGAAAAAGTGAAAGAGTGGGAACCAAATACTTGATTCCACAAACTCGCAACATCGCCAACAACAACAATTTTCAAGGAGCGTGAAATGAACAAACCATTGTCAGCAACAGGCCGCGATACCGGGCGAAGGACAGAATGGCGGGACAAGGCCGAGGGGGTGAAGGCATGAAAAAAACAATTTTAGCCCTGACAGCCGCCATTTTTGCCTTTGCCCTTGGCCCCATGGGCTGCGTGGGGAGCAAAGGGGATAGGGAAACGGATGCATCGACGGGGAGCGCCCCCATAGTCGCCTCCACGGTGGCGACTGGCGAATACCACACACTTTGCATCGGAGCAGACGGCAGCCTATGGGCATGGGGGTCAAATCAATATGGCCAGCTCGGGCTAGGCGACCACAGCGACCGAAAGTCCCCCGCCCGCGTTGGGGCGGGGACAGACTGGGCTGCAGTGTCGGCGGGCTATAGCCACACGCTTGCAATCAAGAAAGACGGCAGCCTATGGGCTTGGGGATGGAACAACTACCTCCAGCTTGGGCTAGGCGACAACAACGAAAGAAACTCCCCCACCCGCGTGGGGACGGGGACAGACTGGGCGGCGGTTTCGGCGGGCTATAGCCACTCGCTTGCCATCAAGAAAGACGGCGGCCTATGGGCATGGGGATATGGCAGCAACGGCCAGCTCGGGCTAGACAGCTGGGACGAATCCAGAAACTCCCCCACCCGCGTGGGGACGGGGACGGACTGGGCGGCAGTTTCGGCAAGCGTATTTCACTCGCTTGCCATCAAGAAAGACGGCAGCCTGTGGGCATGGGGAAACAATGACCAAGGCCAGCTGGGGCTCGGCAACTACAGCGACAGAAACTCCCCCGCCCGCGCGGGTACGGAGGCGGAGTGGGCGGCTGTGGCGGCGGGCTATTGCCACACGCTTGCCATCAAGAAAGACGGCAGCCTGTGGGCATGGGGGCTTGACGACTGTGGCGAGCTCGGCATAGGCAATGCCGCCAGCGGCTACCATACAAACTCCCCCGCCAGAGTGGGGGCGGGGACGAACTGGGCGGCGGTGACGGCGCATTCAGAGCAAACACTTGCCATCAAGAAAGACGGCGGCCTATGGGCGTGGGGGCAGGGTTCTGAAGGCCAGCTCGGGCTAGGGGATCGCGGCAACCGAAACACACCCGCCAGCGTGGGGGCGGGGACAGACTGGGCGGCGGTTTCGGCGGGCGGCTCCCACTCGCTTGGCGTCAAGAAAGACGGCAGCCTATGGGCATGGGGAAACAATGACTTCGGCCAGCTAGGGCTGGGCGACACGGCCAGCCGGAACGCCCCCGCCAGAGTGACGCAATAACTGAAATGGGAACTACATACTTAGCTCCACGAAGAATGAGCCGGGCGTCTTGTGAAACTTTCATGCTTCCACCCCCTCGGCCTCATCGTCCGAAAAAAAGTTTTGAAAGCACCCTAACGAAACCCGGTCTCGCGTGTATAACCAAATGACCTCAACAACCAACCAGTCCTAAGGAGGGACACCCAGTGGAAAAAGTGAAAGAGTTCTACAAGGCCCTGTCGTCCAACGAGGCGATGAAGGAAAGGGCAAAAGCCCTGCTTGACAAGAAACCGGCCAACGAAGCCGAAGCGGCCAGCGCAGCCATAGCCTTCGCCAAATCCGAGGGCTACGACTTCACCCTGGATGATCTGAAAGCGTACACGGCTGCTGGCGCGAAAGAGCTTAGCGACGAGGAGCTGGAAAACGTCGCGGGCGGCGGCTGCAAGGATACAGCCGCTTGCGTCTGCGCCGTTGGCGGCGGCGGCACGAAAGACGGCGTGACCTGCTGGTGTTTTTTAGCTGGCTATGGCGGACACAATCCGGGGCCGGGCCTAACATGCGAAGTCGGTGGCTGTTAATAACATTAGGCTATTCAACCTACTAGGCTTTTCAATCGAGCATGGGTTGTAGCCGACTACGGCGATATATAGTTGAAAGTTTTGAAGACGCCCTAACGAAACCAGGTCTCGCGTGTATAACCAAATACCCTCAACAACCAACCAGTCCTAAGGAGGGACACACAATGGAAAAAGTAAAAGAGTTCTACAAGGCCCTGTCAAGCGATGCGGCGATGAAGGAAAGGGCAAAAGCCCTGCTTGACAAGGGCAGGCCGGCCGACGAAGCCGAAGCGGCCGCCGCCCTCATAGCCTTCGCCAAATCCGAGGGCTACGACTTCACGGCGGATGAACTGAAAGCCTACGCGTCCGCTGGCGCGAAAGAGCTTAGCGACGAGGAGCTGGAAAACGTCGCGGGCGGCGGCTGCGGAGATACAAAGGAGTGCTTCTGCTTCGGGGCCGGCGGCGGCACGAAAGAGGGTAAAACCTGCGCCTGTGTTGTAATCGGCAACGGCCCAAGCAATCCGGGGCCGGGTTTCTGGTGCAACTTTCTGGGACCCGCAAATCCGAATGAACGAAAATAATTTGGTAAGAAATCCTGACGGCGAAATATCGAAACTCCATTAAATCCACAAGGAGGGACACACAATGGAAAAAGTGAAAGAGTTCTACAAGGCCCTGTCAAGCGACCCGGCGATGAGGGGAAGGGGAAAAGCCCTGCTTGACAAGGGCAAACCGGCCGACGAAGCAGAGGCGACCGGCGCAGTCATAGCTTTTGCCAAGTCCGAGGGCTACGACTTTACGGCGGAGGAGCTTAAAGCGTTCGCGGCCGCTGGCGCGAAAGAGCTTAGCGACGAGGAGCTGGAAAACGTCGCGGGCGGCGGCTGCGGGGGGGATACGGCCTTCTGTACTTGCATCATGGGCGGCGGCGGCACGCTAAACGGCATTACCTGCGCCTGTGCTTTAGCGGGCCTAGGCCCCAAAACGCCGGGGCCGTGGCTGATATGCGCAGCGATGGGCTTTGCAGGCGATCGGGACAAATAAGAAGAACTGATGTCGTATTGAACCTGGGCCGGGGTTCAGGCGCATCGCAGACGGAATGTCAAAACCATAAATTTACATGGAGAAACACACAATGGAAAAAGTGAAAGAGTTCTACAAGGCCCTGTCAAGCGACGAGGCGATGAAGGAAAGGGCAAAAGCCATGCTTGACAAGGGCAAACCGGCTGACGAAGCAGAGGCGGCCGGCGCAGTCATAGCCTTCGCCAAGTCCGAGGGCTACGACTTCACGGCGGAGGAGCTTAAAGCCTTCGCGTCCGCAGGCGCGAGAGAGCTTAGCGACGAGGAATTGGAAAACGTCGCGGGCGGCTGCAGCGGTTATGCCAAGTGCTTTTGCTTTTTTGCCGGCGGCGGCTCGCAAGACGGCGTCACCTGCGCCTGTGTTGGGGTCGGCATCGGCGGTAGTAACCCGGGGCCGGGGCTTAAGTGTTATGTTGGTGAGGGATACCATAACTATAAGCCATAGATAAATGGGACGCATTACATGATTCCGCCGGTTTTTGGCGGATGACAAAGAAGTGACGGCGACGCGCACCGCAGCGGCATGCCAGTGTTGCGCTCCAAAATCAGGGGCATTGCGAGGCATTGGCGCTGCGGTGAAATCAGGTGCAAGTCACAAGATATTAGCCCTTCCCGTAGGGAATGGCACGGAGTGCATAGGCTGCGCCGTGAGTGTAGCGAGCCGCCGTAGGCGGGGAGCGGAACGGAAAGCGCAGCAGTAATCTGTGAGAGTCGGTGCCAATCAATAGAGGAAACGCTATAAAACCATTGCCATGTGCCGGTTTGCCGCTGGCATTCATCGCATTGGCAATAGGGCATGATATTAGGGAGTTTTTCTGATGCACTACAAACTGCATGACGAAATAGGCCTTCGCGGGTGGGACGGCTCGCCCTACGCGCTGCGCCATTTCCCCTCCGGCAGAACCGAGTTTGTCGGCGAGGATTTTTTCCAGGCGCTCTCTTTCTGCGACGGCGGCTTCGACTGCGACAGCCCCCTGCTCACGCCGCTGCACCGGCAGCTCATCGGGTTCGCTGTCAAAAAGGGGGCTGCCGTCCCCTGCGAAGAAGGCAGCGGGCTCGCCGAAAGGCAAAAATACAGGCTGCACCCCTGCAAATACATCAGCACGGCGCACTGGTCGATCACCGGCAAGTGCAACATGCGCTGCCGCCATTGCTATATGTCAGCGCCCCAGGCCAAATACGGCGAAATCTCCACCCAAAAGGCGCTCGAAATAGTAAACCAGATCGCCGCGGCGGGCATCGCCAAAGTCAACCTGACCGGGGGCGAGCCGCTGGTGCGCTCGGACTTTTGGGAAATCGTGGACGCTCTGCGCGAAAGGGACATTGTCATCGAGCAGGTCTATACAAACGGCCTGCTAGTGAACGAGGCATTGCTCGGCGAGTTTGAAAGGCGGGGCATGAGGCCGGAGTTTTCGCTCAGCTTTGACGGCGTGGGCTGGCATGACTGGCTGCGCGGGTATGAGGGCGCGGAAAAAGACACGGTGCGCGCCATCAAGCTGCTGCGCTCGCGGAATTTCCCCGTAGGCATAGAATCGGCGTTCCACAGGGACAGCATAGGCGCGATCGGCGACACCATGCGCCTGCTGGGGGAGCTTGGCGTGTCCTCGTGGAAAACCAACCCGGCGGCGGGCTCGGGCAACTGGCTGAACGAATCCCGCGACCTAGACTTGGCCAAGGACGAGCTGTATGACGCGTACCTGAAGCTGATCCCGGAATATTTCGCGGCGGGCTCCCCCCTGTCAGTCCAGTTGGGCGGCTTCTTCAGCTGTGAAAAAGGCGGGCGCGAATACATTTTCCCTTCCAAGAAACCCTACACGGACGAGGAAAAACGGCTGCGCGAGCCCCTGTGCGGCGCGGCGCGGAACATGATGTACATATCGGCGGACGTGCGGCTGCTCCCGTGCATGCCGCTGGCGGGGCTTCCGGTGCAGGACGAGTACCCCAGCCTGCACGGGTCCACCATCGCCGAGGCCCTCAACAGTTCGATTTACCTTGAGCGCATCTCAGCGCCCATCAGCGAGCTGTTCGGCAAAAACGACGAGTGCGCCGCCTGCGAACACCGCCTCCCCTGCAACGGCGGCTGCCGATCCGCCGCGCTGTCGGAAAACAACGGCGCGGACTATTTCGGCAAGGACAGCTGGACATGCCACTTCTTCAAAGGCGGATACGAGGAACGCATCAAGGAAGTTTGCAAAGAATACGAGGAACGCACCAAAGAGGCTTGCAAAGAAGCTGCGCCAGCCATGCCCACCCGATAGAGCACATTTAAGGGGCTGGCTCAAGGGGAACTACATACTTGATTCCACGAGGAATGAGCCGATCGTCTTGTGAAATTTTCATGCTTCCACCCCCTCGGCCTCATCCCGCCATTCTACCCCGTACCCAGTATCGTGACCTGTTGCTGACAATAATTTGTTCTTTCTCCCCACTTTGGGAATTGTTGTTATTGGTGATGTTACAAGTTTTTGGAATCAAGTATATAGTTCCCCCTTTTTTCGTTTCCTACTTCTCAACCGCCAGTTTCGCGTTGATCCCGCCTGACACGGTTGTTACCTCATTCTATGGATACGTTTTTTTTGGCGGGACGAGGAACTCCGCCAAGCGCTTCCTCCCTTTTTCACCGTCTTCAAAGCATTGCCTGACAAAGTCTACGTTGATGTAGCTGCGCCATTTGCCGTCTTCATCGGACCCGTAGATGCCTAAGATTTGTTTCTCGTCATCATCCGAGGAATAGCTATTGATTTCTATGTCTATTTCTATGTCCGAGGCGTAAAGATCCGTGATCGACACATTTTTGGCTATAGTCCACGGTAGCTTCCACCCTTTAGTCAGGGAGTCAATTACATTTTTATTAGGGTGTTCTATTAGGCACGCTGTCTCACCGTGTGCGCCGGCAGCTTTATGGACGGCGGCAAGAAACTCGGCTAATTCCTCTTCATATCCCTCGCATTGGTACACATGTAGCATCGCATTGAGTCCTGGGGAATAATTTACGATCGCCTGATAAATTGACTGATAGCGTTCTCTGAACCAGTCCTGCGCTACGAGCCAAGCCGTGTATGATTTATCTGCTATCAGCACCTCTAGCGGCTGGCCCTTGTACTTTCCGAATGGGACTGTTTGTGATTCGTTTGACATAATTCCCCCTGAGAAAAATAATGCTCATCCCCGCACCTCGATTACCCTTTGCGCTACTCTTCGTTGTTTTCAGTGACTGTTTGATAGCCTGAGAATGCCTCTATCGGTAGTTCCTCTGGTATGCGCTCAAGGTTCCCAAACGGTTCTATCAGCCTTCTCGCAACCTAACAAACGGGATGATGTTGCCGCCGTTGCTGAGGTAGCCGCTGGGCAGCCCCGCCAGTGCTTCAACATCCACATCCGAAAGTCCCGTGCATTGTGAGATCGCATCCAGTGGCATGATGTTTTGTTCGGCCAACAGATCCACCGTCCGGCGCAGGAGCCTTGGTCGCTCTGGGTTTCGGTCTTTATCCCCCGGCTCCCCTTTGGCTCCCCATCTCACGGAAATGCGCTTGAACAGTGCCGTTGCATCATCATCCGACAATAGTTTGATGTTCTTGAGCCGCATAATGATGGCCCTTACCGAGGTCCCCCATCGGTTTTTGATTGGCAGCAGGTCATCCAGCGTGGGGCGATTGGCTGTCAGCTCGGATACGAATGACTCTTGGGGAAGCAGCAGCGCCCCGGCGAACCTGTGGGCCTGTTGCTCCATCTGTTTGTGGTGCTTATGGGTTATAGTTGTTTTGTCTTCGATGTTCCAGTGCAAAACAATGTGTCCGATTTCATGTGCCAAATCAAACCGGCTTCTGTATCCGTTTTCTTTGTCCGCCGAGAGTAGCACCATTGGACGGCGTAAAACGCTGCTTCTGGCCGAGAGTCCATCCACTGTGGAAATGCCAGTTTCTTCGCGAATGACGATGATGCCGGCACCCTCGGCTGCAAGAGTGAGGTCTTGGATGGCAAGACGACCAAGCCGCCATAGGTTTCGGCACTCTGCGGCCGCATTTTCTATGTCCTCGTCCGTGATGGAATCCAGCGTACTGAACCGGCGAATTGGAAGGTTCTCGCTTGGGTAGTCAACGAATTCGGAAAAAACAAATGCGATGTGCTGCGCCAATTCCAACCTCGCTTTGAGTAAATCGTAGGCGGCTTTGTGCGTTGCTACCATGCTGCGAAATAAAGGCGATGTCAGCGGTTCGAGCATGGGTCGGGTAAACCACTCCGCTGCAACGTTCAAAATTCTCGCCAATTCTTCGAGGGGCGGCATCTGTGCGCCTGATGCCCATTTGGTCACAGTCGCAGGCGAAACGCCTAGCATGTGGGCCAGCTGGACTTTTTGCAAGCGGCGGGCATCCAGCATCAATGCCAAGCGCCCCGCATCATAACCTTGGACTTTGTTGCGGCTCATCCCACTGTCCCGCCCTTGGGTTGCCTTTTCAGTGTCGGCCTGGCGTTGTCGTTTTGCGCTGCTGGCACTCCTTGCTCCTCTGCGTCCAGTTCATCATAGCATGCAACGAAGGCGTCAATACCTTTTAAGAAGAGCCATCTAGACATGATCTCATCGGGAACTCCGATCCTGATCAACGGCAAGGATCGGTGGCCCAAGGGGAACTCGGCCAAGAAAATGGCAGTTCCGCCCAAAAGTTCGTGGTCTTCTGAGTCCAATAGACCTGGCAGCTCTCGCTCGGCCAGCCGCCGCAGATGACCGTTGGCCGCCGCTCGTTGCCTCCGGGTGACGCTCCTGCACTTTGCCAACTTGTCGCCTTGGCGCATATTCATTCGGACTAACACTAATTCTCCGGCGAAGCCCTCAACGATCTGGTTGCCCCTGAGCGGGTGTGGCGACAGCCCTTGCGCCGCGAGAGCGCGGTGAAACGCCTCGTTCATAAAGAAATGCCTAGCTTGCCCCAAGAAACTGGGGCGGTGTCTTTCGTCCATGCGCTGGGCCACGTCCGCTGCCTCCTGTGCACCGGCCATGAGAGCGTCCTGCATGGACAAGACAGATTCCCGCCGAATGCGCTTCATCAGCCACCCAGCAATCGCGTTTTTTTCTGGAACATTCATAAATACCTCCTCGTTGAATTTCCAATACGGATATTCTACCTCCAAAAAATTTCGTTTGACAAGGAAAATTTATATATTTTTTTACTAACCTACTGGCACTCAATAAAATATTAGGAGCAAAAGCGGTTATGGAGCGGCTTTGGGCTGCTAGTGGGCCATTTGGTCATCCGTAAAATTTTTAGCAAAAATCATCTCCAAACGAAATTAGTCCACCCAGTTGCCTAGCGTAGTGACTAATTGCACTAAAAAAATTGCTGCGAAATGATATCCAAGGCGTGTTGACAGAAATGTTAGGCATCATGGGTGACTCCCATACGTATAAACATAGCATACATGCAGTCGAGCTTGTTGTAGCGCGTGCAGATTCTCCAGAAGTGTTGGCACCTGCAAAAAAGCACTTGACCTCATTCCGGTTCTTGTGCAGCCCCTCATCGTAAACACAAGAGTCACAGCGGTTCTTCTTCGGCGGGACAACGGGACGGTAGCCGGACGGCGTTATGACCATTACACATTCCGCATCGACTACGGCAATTGTCGCGAATGACATGACTTTATTGGCGGATACGGGAGCGCAATATCCCGCACTATTAGTAACAGGAACGGCAATGTGAGATTCCGCGTTGTGAAACAATTGCACATGCAATGGGCTAATTCTTTGATGTAGCGGAGGACCTATACCATTGACGATTCCCTTGGACTGAATTTTACTTGGGTTCCTTTGCTGCGCTTGTCAAAACTGCTGGGCGGCGCAAGTTTCTCAGTTTTTTTCATGTTCCTTTACAAGCGTTAAAGGCTTGGTGGAATCAAACTCGAAAAGCTTTTCTGTGGGTTTTTGATTGACCGACTGTTGCCACATCATCGCTTCAACCTGTTGCCGCCAATCATTTTTGGGGGAGGTGGCTTTGGACTCTTGAGGTCTCGCTGGCACTGCCGGCGTTGTCAAAGGGGTCGCCTCGGTCTGTGGCTTCTTTCTTCGCGGTTTGGTTTTGACTTACTCTTGATCTCGTAGCTTCTGACGGACGATAAACCTTGACACGGTACTCTGGTCTACCTTTAGGTGCATTTTTTCCGAAAGCGTGTGGGCAATCTCCCGGACAGTGGCCTCTTTCTGAAGCAACCCAAAGATCAGGTCTTTACAAGATTCAAGCTGACAGGGGCATCGCGCAGTTTTGAACTCGGCTATGATTTCTTTTTCATCCATGGTTTTTCGTCATCAAGTCATTCTTGCGGTTTAGTGGAAACGCATTAAGCCCGCACCGGAACGCACCAAGCATGCACCAAGTGCGCACCAAATCGGGGGTCTGCCAAACCTAAGCCGCAGGCTTAGGGATGGTGTCTTTTTCTCAGATGCTTTTATGAACATGGCTGCCCCCGCTTTCAGTCGTCGCATTTCTTTACCGTGATCCCAATGATCTGGCAACCGGGTGAGGACACAAAAAGTAGGGCCCAATGAACGCCTTATCGCACCATTGGCTCCCCAAGGCCATCCATAGGCCGCGCCGCGCAAAAAACAATTTCAGCGAGCAGGTGATAAAATAACAGCTGCCGATGCAGCGCTACACTTCTAGGGGGAGGAACGATGGGCGATGACAGTTGGGCCACAAGTTTGATAGACGCGCTTGAAGACGGGCCAAGCAATCCATTATTCGGGTACGCATGCGATTGCCTTGGGCGCGACCGCTTTGGACGCCCCTTGCCCTTGAATATAGAACCTGAACCCAAACCTGCGCCGCCCCCAGAAAACCCCGTCTATAAGCTCATCAGAGAAAGCATCGCAAAGCACAAAAACCCAGGAAACACACCAACAGCCAAAGAATAGAACAGCATTGGCGCACGGCTTTCGCCGTGCGCCAATGCCGGCACAAAAGGAGATGCGCGTGGAATCACCAAATGACACAAATGAGACAGATTTCATGGACAGTGACGGCATGTCGGCAACGGAATTCTTGTGGAGAGGGGACATTGACGCGGACAAGGAATTGCCCGTGGAACCACCTGATGACACAGACGACATTGATTTCATGGACATTGATGACATGACGGCGATGGAGTTCCTGTGGAGAGGGGATGTGGACGCGGACAAAGCCATAGGCATCAATGTGCCCCCGCACACCCGCATCCGCGTTATGACGGCCACTGGCGATTACACAACGGACAGCGGCTTCTTCCCCGCGCAGATCGTCCTAGAGCCCAGCTACGAGGATGATTAGCCAGCACGGGTTTTCTTCTTGCCCTGATCCCGGCCAAGCAGTAAAATAGCTTTGGCGGACGGCATGGGCCGTTGTCGCTGTCACGCAGTTGGCGTGGATACAAACACACTCCACAAGCAAGGCGAGGGGCGGCAGCGCCGCCCCTCTTTTTTTATGGTACGCAAGAAAAGCCAGCCTCACGCATTGGTCAGTTCCCTATAACGCCTCATCAAAAACTGGCTGCTCGGAAGCCGAACTTTAGGGGCATCGGCACCAACGAATTGGGGCCTGCATTCCACTGGTTCATCCTTTTCGTCTCGAAGCTGCGGGCCGTCCGATGGCTCGGCGGCTCCTTGTTGCTGCAGACGCTTTCTTTTCTTTTTGATGCGGCAGACCGTGCCTTGGCTGACACCGAATTGTCTGGCAATATCCACCTGTTTTTTCTTCTCCCCAAGCGCAATGACCACCTCTCTCTCCTTTTCGTCATTCAATGCGCTTGGCCGTCCGAGTTTGACCCCTTTCGACACCGCCGCTTTGCGACCATCTATTGTCCTGTTTCTTGTCCGGCCAATCTCAAATTCTGCTATCTCGGCCAATCTGCTCGCCGCCGTCTTCCCGGCGGGTGTGGAATAGTCCACATTATCGAGCACCGATATGAAGTTCACCCCGGCCTCCTCTAGGGCATCCAATGCGTTGATCGTGTTCACCTTGGAGCGGCCAAACCTGTCCAAGTAAGTTGCCATGACGACGTTGAAGCCCATCTGTCTTGACTTTTCCAGAAGCGCGTCCCTCTTGGGCAGCTTGCTGGCCGCGCCTGAAACGATCTCTGTCTCCTCCCAGACCACTTCCATGCCTCGCTGCTTTGCGGTGTCTCTGAGGATCTGGATCTGAGTTTCAAGGCTCTTAGCCTGGTGTCCTCCTGACACCCTTGCGTACAGGGCGACTTTCAGTGCCTTGGGGCTTGGCCCCGTTGTGTTATGTAGGGCTCCGCCCTGGTGGTTGGTTGTTTCGTGCCTCATATGGGCCTCCTGGTATGTGAGCGGAGTTTCAATCCGCTTGGGTTGTTTCCATGAGCGGCATGGCACCGGGAGCTGAAACCTGTACCAGGACAGTCAGATTATTCGCTCGCACTGAGCTCTTTTATTCTCTTGACTCCCGACAAGGATTGCCGTTCATCCTGGTGGGGGTTTCAACCCCAAATAATAGTCTAGCGGGCCCTGAAAAAATTGCAAGGGGTTCGCCCACTTTGCCCTTCCGTGTGCGCCACAGCGACAAAGCCCTTTGCCGGGACGCTCTTTTCTTGTGGGAAGTATCGTGTTGACTTGGGAGCGACAGAGTTTGAGTTCCAAATCGACACGATAGTTCCCAAGCATCTGCGGGAAACAAGCCCCAAATGCGAATAGCGGTCTGCACTGCCTAGCCAGACACAATTTGGGCAGATGAAAGCCTTGGCGGGGCCTGCGCCTGCGCCTCATGGTTGACTTGCCTGAGCCCCCCGTCAATTGTCCAAGAGAGCGGAGCATGGGCGGCTTGTCACTTGGCGGGCCTTATGCGCTGTCAATCTATGGATTTCTGGTGGGTGGCTGTCCTATTAAGTGTGGCTTTTGTCCATCTCTTGGGTCTTGGGTTGCGACACCACCTTGGCGGTGGACTTTCCTAATTGCGGCGAGGTGAACCGTTCAAGCGCGATTTCGTATGTCTTGTTGTCTTTGTACTGCCAGTCCATCATAAACGCGCTACCTTCGGTAGTCAGTCTTAAAAGCCTTTCGTCTGATTTGCAGATTGCAGTGAAAGTGCTTGGGTTGATATTCGATAGGTCGGGGGCCTCGATTCCGAGCGCCGTCAGCCTCGCAATCATTAAACTTACTTCTCTCTCTACCGAGGTTCCGGCGAGTAATCTTGGCAGGTTGGGTTTGTTGAAAGTGAACAATTGCTCCGCCGCGTACAGCACTTTTCCAATCTCTTTTGCCTTGGCCGTAGCCAGCGCCATGTACTGGGGTGTCTTCCTTTGGGCATTCTCTTGCATCAGCCTCTGTTCCAGACCTGCAACCATGATCGGTTTGAGTGTTTCGACTTCTTTGTAGCCAAGGATTTCCATTACCTTGAAGCCCCGCCGCACCCAAATGCAGTCTTGGGAAAGGTTGTCCGATTTTCCTGAAAGGTAGTCTTTCAGGGAGGACTTTGCCTTGAATATTTGGTCATACATCCTCTGGGCGATTTCGGGGGGCAGGTACAGATTTCCGTGGCGGTTGTCTGTTTTTGTGAATTTTTTGAATTTTTCTAGGATGATTTTCTCGATTCGAAGCGCCCTGGCTGTCTTTCTTGTGATTTCTGAGCCGAGTTTCTCTGACGTTCTTTTGAGCTCGGTGATTTGTACTTGGTAGTGCTTTGTGATGTACGGTTTTTGCCAGTCCCCGGCAAAGTCAAGGTCTTGGTCTCGCCTTTTAGTCAGCTTTTCGATTTTGGTTTGCATATCCTTGTGGAGGTTCCTGTCCTCCACCAAAGACGAGAGCAGGGTGTTGTGTTCTTGGAGCAGCGGATTCCTCAAACTTTTGGCAGCCTTGAACAGTTCCTTGGTTGCCCGCTTGCGGAGGTTTGTCGCAATGAAGTCCCTGTTTTCAAGAAATTGCTTTTTGATCGCGGAGGGCAGATTTTCGCTTTTTTCCTTGGTCTCTTTTATGACTTTTGCATGCTCGTGTACCGTTTCTGACCACTGCGCCAATTCGGGCGTGATCTGTTTTCGGCTGTCAACCCAACGGGCCTCTATCATCTTCGAGGCAGTCGGGGTCGGGTCAAGCCTTTCGATCCTTTCCGCTATTCTGGCATAGGATTCCATCGCAACTTGGAGCGGCGTTGTGAAAATCTTGGCTACCAGTTCCTCTAGGCTTTCGGGGTTCTCGTCCTTGGCTTTTTCGATCATCTTCCCCAGAATGTTGTCCACGTCCTCCTTGATCTGCTTGAAGTCCGGGCGGTGCCCGAACTTGGCTTTGGCATGCCTGATGAACGCTTCCGTGGGTTTCAAATCCTCGTCCAGGTACTTGTGCTTTTTCAAAGTCTCGATGCGTTTGTCTATGACATAGTGCTTCTCGAAAGAGGGGAATACGGCCAAGAAATTCCCTCTGGTGAAGGGCACCTTTCTCGCAACTTCCAGAATCTTTGCGTCCATCAGATTGATTTTGAAGTTGTCGGCCAGGCCGTTCCATGTGTCAATTTCCGGGCCGTTGGCTATCTCCCAGGCGCGTTGCTTTTCGCTTAAAGTTGGCAAAGTCAGGCTGTGAATTTTCAGTCCATCGGGCGTGGAGATTTTGCATTTGCCTTTTTTCGTGAACCTGATCTCGACATTGAATTCCTTTTCCAGTTCCTTTGTGATTTCCCTTTTCCAGGCCCTTTTCATCCGGGCCTCTTCCTTTGACCCCAGGTCTCCGTACTTGTCATTGTTGTTGATTGAGTGCAGTTGGCCCGTGGTTTTGTCTTGGACAGTTTTGGCGACCAGGAGGTGTACATTTACGTGCGGGTCTCCCGCTTCATTGCGGGTGTGCATCGCGGAGACCGCGACCAATTTTTTGTTCGGATAGGATTCTTCCAGCGTCGGTTCGATGGCCCTCGTTATCGCATCCCTCGCTTTCGATTTGCTGGTTTCGCAGAGCAAGGTCATTTCCTTTGGCAAAGTCAGCGTGATGGATTTGTAGCCTTTCGTCCCTCTGACATCGTTTGGGATCGTGCTTTGGTTGAACTCCCAATTCAGTACCTCGAAGTCAGCGATGTCTTTCACTGCCCCGTGCCCGACCAGCGGAACCTTGCCTCCCTCGTGTTCCGTTTTGTAGCCGGGGTCAAGTCGGCATATGTACGCGATCATCTCCTCGTTGATGTTGGCAAGCCTCTTTGAATCGTGGTCGTCAGTGATGTAGTCAATGGCTTGTTGGGCGGTTCTTCTGCCCTGCCATTCGGTGATCGTCTCGATATAAACGTAGAACCCGTGCTTCATGTTTTTGCCCGGCCAGCAAGTGTCGGGCCCTCCCGGTGGTGTTTCCCCGCGACCGCGAGCTTCAGCGAGCGGGCGCCGGGGGAACACATAGGACGCGCCAGCGTCCTACTATGTTCATCGCCAGAATGGTGTTTTTTTGCCTAGCAGTCAAGGGGTTTTTTTCGGGTCGCCCGGACAAATTTCAATGAGTGGTGTCCCTTGTTTATGGTGTATGGGATTTTGCCCGTCAAAGGGTCTGCGTGTTGTTTAGGTGACGATGTATTTCCTTTCCCAAACAATTACGATATGTGTCGTATGTGTGCCGGAAATTCAATTTTTGGATTCCCCAGAGCCAAAAATACGTGTTCTCAAAATCGCCAGCGCAGGGTTCATAGGCTCAAAATTCGCCGCCGCGGAATATGTCGGTGTCCAGATCGGGCTTCCGGGAATTCGGTTTTCTGCCGGGCCGGATCGCAGAAATGCCCGGCTGCGGCGCTTGAATCCCAAGGGGCCTCCCCCCAAAATTCGGAATACTGACCGCTTCAAATCCGGGCGGAGGTATGGGCGGGCGGATGGGTCTTTAATTCGTGTTTTCCAAATCGCCAACGCAGGATTTTTGGATTTCAGATCCGCCATCGTGCAATGTGTGGATGTTGAAATCGGACTTCCGGGAATCCGGGTTTTTGCCGG
This sequence comes from Holophagales bacterium, assembly GCA_031281385.1. The sequence continues at coordinate 4,166 of JAITFL010000054.1, read as the reverse complement.
GCGGAACCAAAAAATGCCCGGCTGCGGCGCTTGAATCCAAGGGGGCCGCTCCCCAAAAACACGGAATCTAGATCGCTTCAAATCCGGGCGGAGGTATGGGCGGGTGGGTGGGTCTTTTCCCGAAAGAGAGCTTTCAAACCTGCCGTAAAGTTTAAGTAAATTTCACTGACGCCAGCTGGTCGGGTACACAAAAATGGCAGGGGGCCGACCATGTATTTTGGCTCTTGGGGGAGGCCAGAAACCTAGGTTTATGGCATGCCCTTTTGCCTGATTTTCATCCAGCGGTGCCCCGTTCCTGATACCTGCATTCCCCATCATTTTTGGTGCGCCATCGAAACACTTTGAGGCGACGGACCAAAAAAGGAATGGGATGATTTGCTGGCTTGGATATGCGTCTTTCAGCCTTCGGACTTGTGCAAGTTGTGCATCTGTTCGCCCAACTTTGTCGGCACTTCTCTTGAATGGTTAAAGTCCGGGTTCTGGTGAATGGGAAGGATGCCTTGCTGAATTGTTAGGTTCGTCTTCTGTTGTTCTGATGGGCCTCGGCTTTCATTTTTGGCTCCTGCCTCCTTGTTATGTTGGACCATCTGAACCGGGTAATCGGTGGGTTGGGAACCGCCTCATTTTGCAAAAATGCGGCAGCGAATTCCATGATTGCTGTGGCTGCAAATTGACAGCCGCGAAGTTGATCGGCAGGTGTTTTTCCCCCGATTGGGTTGGCATTTTCCATCTGGCTTTCCATGGTGGTTGCGCCTGCGGCTGTGGCCGACATTGTGGGGAGTCGGGTGGCAATTTTTGGGCGGCGCACCAAGAAAGATATTTGGCGCTGCGCGATTGGATGATGCGCCAGCGGATTTTTTTGGGGCAGGTTTCTGGCTGCTCCTGGTTCGTCAGGCGCCGCAGCTGATAGGGGCGGGCGGACCGCCAGTGGATGATCAATTTGGTTTTTTCAATTACAGCTCAACCGGGCAATTCACTGCTTGTTACTTTGTCTCTGCTTTTCCCACTGTTCGAAATCTTTGTCCTTCCTCAGTATGCCAAGCACCGCCCTGAGTATCCTTGCTTGGATTTCGGGTTCAGGGTACGGCATGTCGCTTGGCCTCTGCGGGGCGGTCGCTTTCGTGTATTCTATGTATTCCTTTATGAGTGCGTGGTCGTCTTGGAAAAAGGCCAGCTTTTCGGTGGCAAAGGACGTCCATGGGTCTTTTCGGAATGGGATCGGGAGCGTTGACTTTTCTTTCTTTTTGTGCGCGGCCTTGGCCCCGGATGCCTGGGGCTTTTCCGGCGGCGCCTGCGGCTGTCCGTGTCCGCCTTGGGTCTTGGGTTCGGGTGTCACCATTTTTATCTCCTGTCAATTATTGGTGCGTCCGCCCGGCGGGCATTGTTCGGCTGTCAGGCCCGCACGTAGTCTTGGTAAGCGGGGATGGCATTTTCTCAAAGACTTCGCTTTGATGCTTTTTTGGATGGCCTACCCAGAAGGATTAAGGGCCCCTATGTCCGCCTTGATCTTCTCAAAGGTCTCTAAAAGAAGCGGCGGGGTTCGGGGTCGCTGAGGCACCCGTATTTTTGGAAACACTGCTTCAAAAGCCTGTCGGATGTAAGAGCGCAACTCTAGTTCATCTCGGCTGGGGCATTCTAGTTCATCAGGGTCTTTTACATCCACAAATATTCTGTACACCAAAGTACTGTTTGCTAAGTCTAAGGAATATTATTTGGGTGTGAGCGCTTCTCCGCGCTTTGGCTAATACAGGGTCGATGTAGCGGAGCATTATTTTCGCTTGACCATAGCTGGCGGGCGGCTCTGGGCCTGCAAAAGAGTCAGGCGAGCCGGAAGAACTTAGAGAAGGATGCATCTGCGGACTGCGGCCACCGCGAGAGCGGCGCTGGAGCTTGTTGAAAGCGCCATCTGTGATCTCATCTGGTTTTTTCTCAAGACCCATTCTTAGAACCAAAGCCCCGATTTCACCGGCGCAGGCTGGCTTTTCCCGATTCTCAAAAAGCCAGAGGATCAAAGCCCTGATTTGGTTTTTGTCCCATCCGGCTTGGTGTGCGCGGAACCACTCTTCAATTTCCGACTTCAGCCACCTCGTCGTGCCGTCGCCGAATTTTATTGGCCTCGGGAAGAGCCATTGCCCCACCCTATCCCAGAGGGTCGTTTTTTTGAATGGGACGATCTTTAGAACTTCCTTCTCGTTCAAGTGCTCAAACATTGTGTCCATCGATGCCTCCTGTCCATGGGCGTTTAAGTTGGGTTCCGTTCTCTGTGGTTGTCAGTGGCAGTTAATTCCTTTTGCCTGACCTCCGAATGCTACACCATTCCCGCGCCGATGGAGCAAGAAAAAATTGGCCGTTTGTCTATATGCCGCAATTGCCATGGTGGTTCCATGGCCGTTGTCGTCCGATACAGTCCGAATCGGTCCGATAAAATAATCGCCTGGTTCTTTAGAAAAATGTTGGTGGCCTGGCTGAATGAAGTCCTGGGCAAGGCGCTGGGCGCCGCTGGCAATCCCGGGGAGTTCATCGGCCTCGGCGGTTTGTTGAATCGGCCCACGAAGGGGCTGGCAGAGGGGGCGGCAGCCGCCTGGCTCCATGGGGGATGTTTGGTCAGCCGTCGCTGCCTCCGCCGCGACTCCCTTTATCCGCCGTTTCCCCGCTTTTCAGTTTGTCCAGATAGTCAGCCCAAGCCTGCATCATCTCTCTCCGCTGTTCCAGGAACTGGGTGCGGTCGTAGGACTCCCCAAGGTTCTCGCGGGTCTTGTGGGAGAGCTGGCGTTCTATCCATTGCGGGTCGAAATGAAGCCTCTCCGCAAGGATGGTGCGGGCCATCGCTCGAAAGCCGTGCAGCGTCATCTCGCTGCCGGTGTCATAGCCCAGTGTCTGCAGGGCTGCGTTGAGGGCGGGCTGGCTCAGGGGCTGGCCGTGCCGGAGGCTTGGGAAGACGTATTTCCCGTCGCCAGTGAGGGGCTGTATGTCCCGCAATATGGCAAGTGCCTGATTGGACAGCGGCACGACCAGCTTGCGCTTGACTGGGGAGCTTATCTTTTGCTTTGAATAGACAAAGACCCATTCCCTGCGGTCTAGGTCTATGTCCTCCCATTTGGCATGCCTGAGCTCGTTGGGTCGGACGAACACCAAGGGGGCGAAGGCCAGGGCGCAGCGGACGACGTGTGTCCCCCTGTAGCCGTCTATTGCTTTCAGCAGGCCAGCAACTTTCGCAGGGTCGGTCAGGCTGGCGAATGGCTTTGACGGGGAGGGCTTCAGCGCTCCCCGGAGGTCGGGGCAGGGGTCTCTGTCTGCCCTCCCTGTGGCAATGGCATACCGCATGATCAGGCTGACGGACGCGTTTATCTTATGGGCGGCAGTCACTGCGCCACGGGCCTCTACGCGGCGGCAGACCGCCAGGACGTCAGGGGCTTTCAGCTCTGCGACGGGGATGCGCCCTATGTAGGGAAGCACATCCTTTTCAAGTTGCATCATCAATTTCCTTGAGTATATCTCCACCTTGTCCAGCTTCCAGTTCTCGAACCACTCGCGGGCGAGTGCTTCAAAGGAGTTCTCGGCCATGCCGCGCTTCGCTGCCTTGGCTGCCTTCTTTGCGGCGGATGGGTCAATGCCGTTGGCCAGCATCTTACGCGCCTCGAAGTGCCGCTGCCTGGCGTCCTGCAGGGACACTTCGGGGTACTTGCCGATGGCGAGGCGCTTCTCCTTGCCGTTGAAGTGGTACTTGTGGCGCCAGAGCCTGCCGCCGGACGGCTGTATCTCTATGTAAAGGCCCCCTCCGTCGAACATCCTGTATGGCTTTTCTGCCGGCTTTGCCCGTTTGATGCTCAAGTCTGTCAACCCCATGCTTGCCCTCCCGTGGTTTTGGGGGCTTGGGGGCATGCCGATTTTTTATTCCGAAAATGCCCCATGTAATGCCCCAATAAAAGTGCGGTTTCCAGTATATCACGCTGGGGAGCACCGAACCAAAAAGGGGACAAAAGCTATGTATCTGGAGGCTATGTCGGATTGGAACGAATTGGGCAGGATTTGCCCGAATGATAAAATTGGAGCCCGCCCGGATGCTTAACTGGGGAACTCGCTTGTTGCATCGCTCGCAACTTCTCGGTATCCTGCGCTTGCGCTCCAGATACGCGAGACTTCCTCCGTTGGTCTCTGCGGCACAT
>JAITFL010000137.1 GCA_031281385.1 Holophagales bacterium | reverse complement strand
CTCGACACTTTGGCCCATTCTGGCAGACCTAGCCAGTGTCATTTCCATGCGGAAAGGCCCTGCGGCCTTTACTCCTGGGATACCCATAACCAGCTCCAGAGCTTTGCCGGTGTCCCAGGCTTCTGCGTTGTAAGGGTGGACGCTAAAGTGCGCCGTGGCCTTGAACAGCAGTTCTTGGATGCCCTCGTGCCAGCCGGCCATTAGCGCCTGCGAAACGACCAAGGTAAACACGCCGACGGCCACCCCCCAGCGGGCGAAGCGCAGCATGGTGCGGACAAAGGCACCCTTCCGCTGGGCCTTTAGGTAGCGCTGGGCAACAAAGTCCTCGAAAGCGACGTTCATGAGCGCCGCTCCCTTTCGCGCATGATTTTGAGCAGCACCATGTCAACGAGTTCCCATATTTCAAATAGAGCGGCCAGGGCCATGGCGAGCCCCAGCCCCAAGAGCACGCCCCTGCCGACTGGGCTTGTCAGTTTGGAAGCCAGCTTGGGCCAATCCCATATCCAAGCGGGAAAGCGCATCTGGCCCATAGAGGCCAGGCGCATCAGCAGCATCCCGCCCCACAGCAGGTAAAGAAAGCGCGCCGCCCTTACAAAAAGGGAGCCTGTGCGTGCGCTTGTCTTGAAGTCCGCCATAGAATAAGGGTACATGAGGGAGTGGGAAATAGCGAATGATAAAAAACGCAAAAACAACCAAAACCTACACTTGCCCCCAACCTCTACTCCCATGCCTCTGACTGTGGTACCATAGGTGATTGGAGGACAATTGCATTGCAGATAAACATTTCGACACTCGTTTTGCGGGCGGTGGCTTTGCTGTTTGCGGCCGCTGGCGTGCTGGTGTGCATTTTCGTGCTGCCCGAACTGGGGGCCGTCATTCCGGTATTCCACCCCAAATACGCTTTTTGGCAATATCCAGTGCTTGTAGGGCTATATGCGGCGGCTGCGTGTTTTTTCTATGCGCTCATCCATTTTTGGCTGATGTTGAACAGCATTGACAGGGATGAGCTGCCGACCCAGAGAAGCATGAAGGCGATAAGGGTGAGTTCAATTATTTTCACCGTTTTGTTTTTTGTCGCTGCCATGCCGGCAATATATGTACTCGCAGAAGTCAACGATGCGCCGGGGGCCATACTCTTGGGTACCGCGCTTGGCGTGCTTCCGATGGCCGCTGCGGCAATTATTGCGATACTGGAGCGCATCGTCAAAGCGGCTATGCCAAGGCGCGGTGAGAGAAAGCACCCGTCAGCCAACGGGTCGTAAGCGACATCATAAAATAAACAATTTTGCGTAAGTGAACGGTGGGCATAGGCAGTCACCCATCGTTCCGCTTGGGGTAGAAGTCGCCCTCGATGCACCTGTTGATTATCTTGCTATCGGACAGGTCATCGGTCATCCGCCAATACTTGTAGCCATCGCCAAGATACAGGTACTGCCTTGGGGTGTGATAGAAGTGTTCCACTGCACCATGTTCCTTGGTTGCGTTGAACAGCGCGATGTACACTTCCTCTATATCCGGGCTGCGGACTATGTACCAGTGCGGACACTTGGGCATCGTTTTGGCGAATGTCCATGTGAGCGATTCAACGGCTTGCCTAATTGTGTCTAGTTCCATACATAGATTCTATGATGATACAGAATTGGGTCATCGCGGAACATCATAAGAACTGCTGCCAGGCCAGCCTCAGTATTAGGCCGGAGACGACCAGCGCAAAAAGGGCGCGGACCCACTTGCTGCCTTTCGCTAGGGCCATTTTTGCGCCGAGGAAGCCCCCTATGCCATTGGCGGCGGCCATGCTGATTGCCAAGAAGGGCAGCCAGCTACCATTGAAAATGAAAAGGGTCAGGCTGGCTATGTTGGAGGCCCAGTTGACCGTCTTGGACATGGCCGACGCCCTAAGAAAATCAAAGCCCAACAGCGCCACGAAGGCAAATATCAAAAGGGTGCCCGTTCCTGGCCCAAAAAAGCCATCGTAAAAACCGATGGCCAATGACAGTATGGTTGCCAGAAGCGTCTGGCGCCCAACGCTGTGCCTGGGCGCGTGAGCTGCGCCGAGCTGGGGCTTCAGCAGAGTGAAGAGCAGCATCCCGACCATCATCGCCAGCATCAGGGGGCGCATGTGGGCCTCGAAGCGGCCTTCGAAAAAATAGGCAGTCCTTGCGCCAAGCGCCGCACCCACTCCCGCTGCCGCCATCGGGCCAAGCATTTCCCTGAATGGCACTATGCCGCTTTTGACAAACTGAGCGGCGGCAAATGTGGTACCCGCGCACGCCACGACCTTGTTCGTGCCGAGAAGCGTGGTGGTGGCAAAGCCAGGCATGGCCACGAACAAAGCTGGAACCGAGATCAGCCCACCCCCGCCTACTGCGCCGTCAATGAACCCAGCAAGCCCTGCCGCTAGCAGGAGGAACAAAAATGTCAGTGGCGATGGCATCAAGGGATGTAGCTGCTTTCGAGTCTGGCGGGGTTTCGTCGTTGCGCTGGGGCGGCATTGCTTGCATTGGGTAGGTGCAAAAGCGCATGTTTAGTAGTTCATATCAATTCCAAATGGCAAGGGGTAAATCGCAGCGCTGCGCCAATATGCACTATCCACATCCGCAAGCCACTATCCTTATTTTTTGCTTGCCCCCGGCATCAATCGCTGGCCTACAATCCACGGCCACTGATTTTAGGCTATCACCCGCCGCATGCGGCCAAACATTCTGGGCATTTGTTGCAGTCGGCAATTTTTTGGCCAAATAAGTAACAGGCAAAAGAGGTTTCTTCGTAATTGTCGCATTGGGATCCGCCGCCAGCGCATTTGGGGCCGTCAGGCACCACCATGCCACCTTGGATTGTCGGCATTTAATACCTCCAGTCTAGCAGTTTAATGTTATCACCGCTCGGGGGACTTTGACAAACGATTTTAGGCAAGTTGCTAAAACGCTCCATGTCAGACCTTCATAATCTCGGTTTCTTTGACTTTTATTGCGGCATCTACTTCTTTGATGTATTCGTCCGTCAATTTTTGTATTTGATCCAAAGCCTTTTTGGCGGCGTCCTCGGAAAGGCCGGAGTGCTTGTCTTTTTCCATTTTTTTAATGTTTTCGTTGTGGTCGCGGCGGACGTTGCGAACGGCGGTTTTTATTTCTTCGCCCATGCGGTTCACCACTTTGGACAATTCCTTGCGCCTCTCCTCTGTGAGGGCTGGTATTGGAAGGCGGATGACGCTGCCATCGTTCGCGGGGTTCAGTCCAAGGCTGCTCTTCAATATGGCCGTCTCAATGGCCTTGATGGAGGCCTTGTCGAATGGCTGTATCAATAGGCAGGAAGGCTCGGGCACGCTCACCCCGGCCAGTTGGTTGAGCGGCATTGAGGAGCCGTAGTACTCCACTTGGACGCCATCCAATACAGATGGGTTGGCCCTGCCGGTGCGGACCGTCGCCAGTTCTTTTCTGAGCGTCTCGATGCTCTGCTTCATCTTTTTCTTGGTGTCTTCGATGATAGAGTCAACCGTTGTTGCCATAGCTCCCTCCAGATGGTTCTACAAGAATGATTTTATATCAATTGGCGCTGGGTGCCACTATCAAGCGGCTCCCAAACCTCTGGCACATGCCAGTCGCCCCTGAGTTTACTCGGCATCTGCAAGCACTTCCCTCGGCTTCCCAGAGCCCCTGTCTGGGCCCACAAGGCCCTCGTCCTCCATCCTGTCTATTATCTTGGCGGCGCGGCCATAGCCTATGCTGAGCTTTCTTTGGAGCAGGCTTGTGCTTGCTTTGCGCTCGCGCAGGACTAGGGCCACTGCCTTAGCGTAGATGTCGTCCCCGCCCTGTTCTCCGGCCATGGGTGAGGCTCCGTCGTCTTCTGTGTCCATGGCCTTTATCAGCGCTTGGTTGTAGTCTGGGCGCCCCCTTTCCTTTAACCACTCCACCAAACGGAGGATTTCGTCTTCGGTCAGTAGGGGCGCGTGGATGCGCCTTGGGCGCGCCGTGCCAGGGGCCAGAAATAGCGCGTCGCCCTTTCCCAATAGCTGCTCGCCGCCGCCAGAATCCAATATCGTGCGGCTGTCAATTTTTGTGTTGACGCGGTAGCTCAATCGGGCCGGCAGGTTGGCCTTTATCACTCCAGTCACAATGTCCACGCTTGGGCGCTGCGTGGCCAATACCAAGTGTATGCCCACGGCCCTGGCTTTTTGGGCTATGCGGGCTATGCTGTCCTCCACCTCGCTACGGCAGACCATCATTAGGTCGGCCAGTTCGTCTATGACGACCACAACGTAGGGCAACGGCTCCAGTTTATCGGGCCTGTCGGGCCACTTGGGGTTGGGGGTTTTGTTGGACAGGTCAACGGAGCCGCCGGCCTCTATCACTTTTTCGTTGAATTGCTCCAAATTCCTGACGGACAGCACGGTTAGGCGCCTGTAGCGATCCTCCATTTGGGCAACCACCCACTTTAGCACGCGGCCGGCTTCCTTCATGTCCGTCACCACCGGAGCCCATAGGTGCGGTATGTCCTCATAGACGCCTAGCTCCACCATCTTGGGGTCAACGAGGATGAACTTGGCCTCTTCTGCCCTGGCCGACAGCAGGATGGAGCATATCATTGCGTTTACGCCGACGCTCTTGCCGCTGCCGGTGCTTCCGCCGATGAGCAGGTGCGGCATTTTGGAAAGGTCGGCCACAACTGGTTTTCCACCGATGTCCTTGCCCAGTGCCATGGACAGAAGGTTGTTTCCCCCTTTTTGGGTGATTTCCAAAAATTCGGGGCTGTCTATTATTTCCCTAAAACTGATTGTTTCGCGCCCAGAATTAGGGACTTCTATCCCCACCACGTTTTTGCCATGCACCCTGTCTATGCGTACTTTTTCGGCCTTGAGGCCGAGCGCAAGATCCTCTTCCATGCTAAGGACTTTCGCCAGCGGCACACCCGCGTCGGGTGAAAATTCATAGACCGTTACGACTGGTCCCGGCTGCATTCCAGAGATGCGCCCTTTCACTTTGAACTCTGTCAGCTTCTGCTGAATGAGAGCTTTTGTTTCTTCCAGCTGGAAGGGGTCGAGCCTTACTCTTGAACCCATTGGGTCGAATAGTGTCTTTGGCGGCAGGTCGGGGCGGAGCGGCTGAATGTTTGATGGTTGCTCGTTGCTTTGACTCCGTGCGCCATTCAGGTTTGGGTTGGGCGTTGGGTCGGAAAGGCCCAAAGAATGTTGTTTAACTATGTGTACGGAAGAGTTGTGCATGCGCTTTGGCTCCGCCGTTGATGGCCTGCGGGCGGGAGCTTGGGGCTGGGCTTTGAGCAAGGCAGATGGATTCTTGTCCGGCTGGGGCCTTGTCCCCTGTCCGGCACTAGCTGCATGTACGCCGCTATAATCTGCCATGTTTGGGGGCGTTTCGCCGACAGCGATGGAGTAGATCAAAGGGAGACTGCCATCGCTTTGGATTTCATTTCCATTTAGTTTCATTGACTCGATGCTAGACAATTCTGCATCTGAGTCAGACATGCGGGGGGAGAATTTTGCATCCTGTTTCGCGATGAATTGCGCGATGGCGTTGTTCTCCTTCTCTGCCCTCTCGAGTGACCCAACGGCTTGATCGTTCTCTGCCATCTGGGTTAATTCTACGCCGTCCGTTGAGTTCAGCTCTTCCATCGTTTTCTGGTTGTGCTTGCCAAACGAAGAAAAGAGCTTTTCGAATAGGCCCTTTACCGAATGGTAAAGTTTGTGGCACCAAGGTTTCAGCCAAGGCCAAGCACTGTTCTCTAGCCAATCGAGTATTTTTTGGACGACCGAGTTGGCAAGCTTAGGGGCCATGACGCTGAATGAGAGGAGTCCCAGCACCAAGAGGGTTATTGGCAAACCCACAGGGCCAAAAAATGTCCTCAGCCTGGGCCAAAGCACGTATCCCACCCAACCGCCGCATTGTATCGTTTCGGCAGTTGCGTAGTTGGGGGGCCAAGCTATGGCCCCAAACGCCCCCAGAGCAGTCCACACGGTAAGGGCGAAGACCAGCCATGCTACTCGCCTATGGCTCTGCCTTGGTTCGTGAGAGAAGGCCTCCCAAGCGATGTACGGGGGCAGGAGCCACGAGCCCAGGCCCACGAATGCTATTGGCAGCCCCGCAAAGTTGGCTCCGATGAACCCGCACCAATTGTTATAGCTGCTGCCTACGCTTCCTTTGGAAAACAGCGTCGGGTCGTTGGGGTGAAAGCTGAAAAGCGACAAAAGCACTAGGCAGGCCAGCGACAACAGCGGCAAGACTCTGACTACAATCCGAACTGGCCAGCTTTTGACTACTTTCCGATCTTTACCCCTGGGCAATTAACCTCCGCGCAAAATCACAATTCAACCACAAAATAGTTGAACTGCTTTAATACTACGCCAATGCCGCGCCGCGTTCAATTGAACCTCTTGAAAAATCCGGCCAATTTGGGGCAGTGAAACTCTGTCTGTAAATAATTGGCGAGCCGTTGCGCCGTCATCCCCCCAGCGTGATAGTGGCCACTATGGACGCGCCTTGCCCAAGGCTTTCCATTTCCATAGTCCCGCCGTAGGTCGCTAGGGTCTGTCGGCACAGGGGCAGCCCAGGGTGCGGGGCGCGGACGCCCGGAACTGCCTCCCTCTGACGTTGGAATGGCTCAAACGCGCTCTCGACGTCGCTTGGCCGCATAGGGCCGGCACTGTCTTGAATTTTTAGAAATACCGTGCCGCCTTCCCGCCAAGCGCGGAACTGGATAGGCCCGGCCTCTCGGCCCGCTTCGTTGTCGCAAATCGAATTGAGAACCATTATGCGCAGCAGGCGGGCGAAATCCGAATTGATGCCATAGATGCGAGCCCCCTGAAGGGCCATGTCTGACTGCATTTGGCCTTGCTGCAAGAGGCCCTCGATTTCCATGAATGCAACCTCGTCTCTAAAAAGGCTTTCTAAATCTATCCATTCGGGCAAATTGACCGTTTCGGACTGGGTGCGCCTAAGCAGCCCTTGTAGCACGGCCTCTATTTGGCTTGCAGCTTGGCTTAAGCTTAGCAGCGCGTCCCACGCTGGGCCGCTGTCTTCTTTTATTTCCCTGAAAAGGAAAGCGCAGCTCTTGCCCAGCGTTTCCACTGGCTCTCGAAGGTGGTTGGCCGTCTTGACAAATAGGTCTTTGACCATATCTTGCCGCTCTTTTTCCCGCAACTCTGACCTTGCGCTCTGAAGGTCGCGGTACGCCTGTTCAAGATGTTCATAGCTGGTGCCTATGGCCAAGTTTTTTTCTTCCATTTCTAGGATCATCTCTGAATTTTCAACGCACACTTTTGCCAAACGGCCATACAGCAGCATCATTTCAAGGTCTAGTTGGAGGAATGGCTTGTCGGCGGCCCTGTCGAATGTCCAGAAGCCGCGTGGGGCTGCAATGTTTTCGCTTTCGTTTTCTGCGGGGCTTTCCCTGTCTAGGTGGAGCAGCAGGCACGGCTGGCCGCTGTGCTTCCAGATGTCCATTTGGTAGCCTTCGCTCCATATCGGCAGGGAATGAAGGGCAGGGCCATGCGTCCATTCATCGTGGGTGTCCATGTTGAGCAGCTTTTGGATGAATGGATGGCCCTCTGGAAGTATGGGAGCCGCCTCCAGCCCGCCGCCGGACAGATGGAACCCCTCCCAATAACTGCGACTTGGGTGCTGCATATATATTGCGAAATTGTCGCATGGCACTTCTAAGAGAAGCGAGTTAGCCACTTTTTTTAGCAACTGCCAAGCGTCGCGCTCCTGCATGATGGTCTGGCTGAGCGACACCAGCCTGGTCAGGCTCTTGTTAGTGGCCTCAAGTACCCGCTGCGACTCTGTCAGTTTTTTGTTGGCGTCCTGGGCCTCATGAAGCTGCTGCTCCAACTGCTCGACTAGCCGCACGTTGTATTGTCTGAGGGCGCGGCCTTCTGCCCCTTTGTCCAAGCGTTCCTGTCGGCCTCCCAAGTAGTTTTTGATTTGGCCGACAAAAGTAAATGGGTCTATGGGTTTTGGGATGAAGCCAGTGCATCCGGCCACTAGGGCCGTCTCTCTGTCTGATTTTTGGGTTTTTGCCGTAAGGGCTATGATGGGGGTGTCAGCGAATTCCTGCCTACTGCGAAATTTGCTGGTGAGCTCGAACCCGCTGAGGCCAGGAAGGTTTATGTCCATCAAGATGAGGTCGGGGGCGATTTGGAGCGCCATATCAAAGCCGCTTATGCCCTCTTCGGCCCAAAACATCTCGAACCCGGCCTGGGATAAAAGGCGCTGCACAAGCCTGTAATTGGTGGCGTTGTCCTCGATACAGAGAATTTTGATTGTTGAATCAGAACCCATTGGTGCCTCTATGCGAGTGGTATTTCGATGGTGAATGAGGTTCCCTCGCCCTTGGAACTCACAACGGATATGCCGCCTTTCATGAGTTCCAGCAGTCGCTTGGAAATCACTAGGCCCAAGCCCGTGCCCCCAAAGCGCCTAGTGATGCTTCCGTCAACTTGCTGGAAGGGTTTGAACAGCCTCTCCATTTCTTCTTCGCTCATGCCTATGCCTGTGTCCCTCACCATCACTTTGAAATGGCCCGACTCGATGTACGGGCGTATCTCCACTTCGCCCTCCTCGGTGAATTTTATTGAATTGCCGACTAGGTTGACCAATACTTGCTTAAGCCGCACGGTGTCGCCCTCTATCTCGGCCTCCCACGTGGGCGGGTCGTATATCAGCTTTATGGGCCGATCCAATATCAGGCCCAATGCCACCGCCTTCACTTCCTCCAGCACAGGGATGGGGTCTATTTTTTTTAGTTCCAGTTCGAACTTGCCCGCCTGCATCTTTGACAGATCCAAGATGGTTTCCACCATGTCCAGCAGGCTGCGGCCATTTTGATAAATGATGCTAAGGTCTTCATGGACTTCGGGCGGCAAAAGGTCTTTTTCCTCTTGTATCAGCAGGCCGGAAAAGCCTATTACAGCATTTAGCGGTGTTCGCAGCTCGTGGCTGATGTTTGCCAAAAATTCGTCCTTCATGCGGTCGGCTTGCTGGAGCTTTAGAAAATCCTTTGTGCGCTCTTGAACCAATTCTTCCAAATTGGCTCTGATGTCCTCCAGCTCCCAAATGGTTTCCATCAACTGCCTAGTGCGCTCTTGTACGCGGAACTCCAGCAGTTTGTTCTGGCGCTCAATTTCGTCCCTGCTTATTTTCAGGTTCAGCGTCATCCGCTGGAAGCCCCTGACCAGCATGGCTATTTCGTCCCTTGTCCTAACGGCTATCTGGATATTTTCAAAGTTGCCAGCCGCCACCTGCTGCGCCGCCTTGTTCAGTTCCAAGATTGGCCTGGTGTAGCGCGAGCCCAAATAATACGCGGCCAAGAGGCCAAACACTAGGCTGGAGACGCCTAAGAGGGCAGCGAAGTTCATGTTTGCGTCGAAGACCATTTTTATGTCGTTGGTATAGACGCACAGCACCAATAGGCCGTCCCCCGATCTTCGGCGCAGCGGTATGGGAGAGGTGGAAACCAAAAAGCCTTCGCGACTGATCGCCTCGGCCTCCTCCTCGTTGCGCGCCTTTGCCGCCAATTCATCTATCCAGTCGGGGCAATCCTTCGTAGCATCTATGCGCTTACCAGTGCCATCATAAACAGCCGCAAATGCGAACCAAGGTATCCCCATTATCCCTTGCCATACTTTGTTTTTGTCGGTCTGGCTGTTTTTCTCCATCGTCGCCGCTATGGCATAGCTGGCAATTTCGGCCGTCTGCTTGAGACTTTCGGTGGCCATGGAAGTGAGCTGCTTTTCAAAGCGGCTGGGCATGTAAATGACGTTTAACGCTGCAAAGCTGAGGACTATCATCCCTATGGCGGAGGTCAGCTTGGTCTTGATGGAAATTGAGGCCATAAATAATATTATTCCAATTCCAAATGGAACCAGCATTGATTCTATTTGGAATTGGAATGCGCGACACGGACGTCGCGCCCGAAATGCATAACATTTAGTGAGGCCTGGCGAGCCGCGCCGTCCTCCCTTGCCTACCCTTGTCCATCAGCTGACATTTCAAAGAAGGCCGGCCTGGGCATGGCAACAAGCTTTCTGGACAAGGCCCAAGGCACACTGTTCTTCAACGTGACCGAAATAGATCGGAAGAGCGTCGTGTAGGGAAAGAGTGTAGACCGTAGTG
>JAITFL010000097.1 GCA_031281385.1 Holophagales bacterium | reverse complement strand
TTCGACCAAGAAGAGAGGGAAAAGCTGATGGGGCGCATGCTGGAAGTGCCCAAAGAATTTTTGAAAGAGCCGCCGGTTGTGGTGACATCGGCCCGCCCAGGCTCTTTCATACACTTCCGCGCGATGTTGAACCTGCCCTATTTCATATCCTCGCCCGTCATCTTCCAAGACGAGGTGCTGGCCATACTGGTGACGGGCCGCCTTGGGGAGCTGCCCCCCTATAACACCAAGCTGAGCAACAACGACGCAGAGACCGTCCAAGCCATAACAGAGCTGTTGGGTTCGATGCTGGTCCGCTTGCGGCTGCAGAATGCCATCCGCATGGCGGAAACTGACTGCCTGACGGGGCTATACAACCGGGCCGCGCTGGAAAGGATAGTGGAGACCTCCCTATCGGGTGCGGTTAGCAAGTTCGGGGCCTTCCTGATGATAGACCTAGACCACTTTAAGCCAATAAACGACACATTCGGGCATCTGGTCGGAGACCGCGTCCTCAAATCGTGCGCAGGCTGGATGAACGCCGTCTTTAGGGACACGGACATCATAGGCCGGATGGGCGGCGACGAATTCGCGGTGTTCTGCATCGGCATCAACGACCCTGCCCAAGCCACAATGAAGGCCTCGCAAATATTGAAAGGCTGGAAAAATGTAATACCAGAGGGCGGCAAAGAATACATCACGGGCAGCATAGGAATCGCCATCGCCCCGCAACACGGCACCACCTACGAAGAGCTTTACAATAACGCCGACTCCGCTCTGTACAAGGCCAAAGCGAGAGGGCGGAACTGCTACGTAGTGTTTGGGGAAGACCTAGCCCCCCTGTGCCAGTTCTAGCTTCAAGTAGCGAGCTGCGGACTGCGCCCGCAATTGACAATTGACAATTGACATTGATATAATGACGAATTCCGTGGGTTTGGCTTTGATTCGATTGCACATCTGAATCTAAATTATCTACCAGCGCATAAATCAATCTATCTGGAGGCAACATGTCGAAACAGTGGCTCACCGGTGCGGCAGTTGCAGCCGCCTTGGCGCTTGCCAACATCTCTTCTGGCCCAGCCCAGCAAGAGCCATTCAAAGGCGAGGAGTGGTACGACCAAATAGACGTTGTCCGCGTCAACCGTGAGGACGCTAGGGCCTTCTTCATCCCTTACCAAGACGCTGCGACTGCGCTAGCCAACGAGGCATCGGCATTTACGCGCGACTTCGCCAAGTCCGCCTACTACATGTCGCTGAATGGAACATGGAAGTTCAGGGCCGTAAAACATCCAGCCGACAGGATAGACGGTTTTTGGGACCCAGCGGACTTCAGCGTGGCGAATTGGGACGACATAGAAGTGCCATCTAACTGGCAGTTGGCCCGCGACACCGATGGGCAGCCAAAATACGACATGCCCATCTATACCAACCACCCGTACCCTTGGGACAACTTCGGCGGCACCCTCAGCATGATCAACCCCGTAAAGGGGCCGACGGTGTTCAACCCCGTGGGGCACTACCGCCGTGGCTTCACCGTCCCGAACACGTGGGGCAAGCGGAGGGTCTTTGTCTCGTTCCAAGGCGTCGAATCGGCGTTCTACCTCTGGGTCAACGGCCAAAAAGTGGGGTACGCCGAAGACTCGTACACACAGTCCGAATTTGACATAACCAAGTACCTGCGCCCGGGAGAAAACACCATGGCAGTGCAGGTGTATCGGTGGTCAACCGGAAGCTACCTAGAAAATCAAGACTTCATCAGGCTCTCTGGCATATTCCGCGACGTGTTCCTATACTCAAAGGCAGAGGTGGAGCTGCGGGATTTCTTTATAAAGCCCACGCTCACGGCCGACTTCAAGAGCGGGTCACTTGAAGTCGAGGCTACCGTGCGCAATTTTGGAGCCGCGTCCGGCAAGTACGCCGTTGAGGCTACGCTGAAGGACATGGACGACAAAAACGTGTGGAAATCGCCGCTGTCGATCCCTATAAACGTAGCTCCTGCTTCAAACAACCCGACTAGCGTTACAACCAGTGCCAGCATGGCCGTGCCATCGCCGAGGCTCTGGTTCGCCGAGACGCCCGAGCTGTACAAGTTGCTGCTCCAACTTAAAGCACCAAATGGCCAAGTGGTCGAGACGGCGGTAGTCCGTACGGGCTTCCGCAAGATAGAGCGCGCGCCCGTACATGGCGGAAGCGGCCACCAGATGATACTCTTCAACGGCAAGCGCATCCTATTAAGAGGTACGAACCGCCATGAATCCAGCGTGGAGCGCGGACGGGCCATCAACAAAGACGAAATCATCTTCGACCTGCTGACGATGAAGCGCAACAACATCAACGCCATAAGGACTTCCCACTACCCAAACAACGTGATCACCTATGATCTAGCGGATGAGCTGGGCATATACATCTGCGACGAGGCTAACGTGGAATCCCACGCCGGCGCCACGCAACGATCGGTCGTTGACCAAATACCAGGGACCAACCCGCTTTGGGTCAATTCAGTGGTTGACCGCGCGACCAGCATGGTGGAGAGGGACAAAAACCACCCCGCCATCATCATCTGGTCCCTGGGCAACGAGGCCACCTACAACGAAAGGCCAGCTCCGCCATTCACCAACTACGCGATGCACAGCAGCAGCCAGTACATCAGAAAGCGAGACCGCAGTCGTTTGCTCAAGTATGAAAGGGACAACCGCGAGGCCATCGTGGACATCCGCAGCACCCAGTACCCGGGCGCCGCCAGCGCAAGGGCCATGGCCGTGGCTACGAGCTTGCCAAATAGAAAATACGTTTCGACTAGCCCTTCTTCCCAAGAGGAATACATCTCCGAGTCCGACCTGATGCTGCCATTCCTGATGAGCGAATACGCCCACAGCATGGGCAACTCGGGCGGCGGCTTCGCCGACTACTGGAAAGTGTTCCGCGAGGTGCCGCAGCTGCAAGGCGGGTTCATCTGGGACTTCATTGACCAATCCGTCTGGATGCCCGTCCCCGAAGGCGCGGCAAACGCGGGCGATGGCCGGTACTTCGCGTATGGCGGGGACTGGGGCGATGCCAAAAACGATGGCTCTTTTTGCTGCAACGGCATAATGTTCGCCGACCGCAGACCCAAACCATTCGTGACCGAAATAAAGCGATGCCAGCAGGAAGTGTGGGCCGAGGCGAAAGACGAAGACTTAAAACTGGGCATCGTCAACATCAGAAACGAATTCCTGAACAAAAACCTAAAGGACTTTGCGCACAAGTGGCGCATTAAAAAGAATGGGGTGGTGATGTCAAGCGGCGATTTGAGCCTAGACATAGCCCCCCTTTCAAGCAAAGCCATATCAATTCCAGCGGCAAGATCAATCAGGCCGGAGCCTGGGGCGGAATACTTCCTCGAAATTGATTCCACGCTTAGATCAGACACGAACTGGGCAAAGGCAGGACACTCGATAGCCCTCTCTCAGTTTAAGCTCCCCATAGAAACTGGGGAAAAGCAGCTCGTACCCGATTTGGACAAGCTGCCCCAATTTGCGGACGCAGACATAGTTGACACGCAGGAAAAGACCGAAGTCAAAGGGAACGGTTTTTCTTACGTTTTCGACAAAGTGAAGGGCGAATTTACCAGCATCCAAAAAAATGGTAGAGAGCTGCTTGCCAAGGGGCCAAGGGCTAACCACTGGCGGCATCCTGGAGACAACGACCTCCTAAGGGGGCCTGGACAGTTTAACCCCACATTCAGGATTGCGAGCAGGAATACGCCGCCGCGCCAAACGGAAGCCAGACGCCCCGGACGCACAGGCCGCCCCTCTTCGACCGTCCGCTACATGCTCAGTTCGGTGCGCGTGCAAACAGGCGCCGACGGCAAATTCGTGGGAATAACCGCAACATCGAGCCTTAGCAATGGGGCGACTAACGTCACTGCATACACTATATACAGCAACGGCGATATGATCGTTGAAAACAGGCTGGCTTCCACCCTCGAAAACTACATGCTCCGCATAGGCATGAATATGGAACTGACCCCCGGGTTTGAAAATGTCGAGTACTATGGCAGAGGCCCTGGCGAAAACTATTCAGACCGCGCGCTGGGAAGCCCTATGGGCATCTACAAGACCACGACAAATGACATGTTCGAGCCGTACATACGCCCGCAGTTTTACGGCAACCGCACGGGCGTGCGCTGGATCAAAGTCACGGACTCCAATGGGGCCGGCATCATGGTCATAGCCAAGGACACCTTGGAAGCTTGCGCGTCAAACTATGACGACATCGATTTTGAAGTAGAAGGCAGGCCGGCCCGCCACCTGTACCAAGTGGCCAAACGCCAGGGCGCAGTGCTGAACATAGACATGGTGCAGGCCCCCGTGGGCTGCTGGGGCGGCTTCACCGGCGAGAGGGCCCCCATCTCCATGCAGACAAGAGCAAATGGAACATACGTTTATACCTACAAGATAGTACTGCTGTAAAGCCAGCTGCTGAGCAAGGCATTGTTCAGCACTGAATGCCCACCACCATTAGCCACTAATACCAAGTTGCGCTCATCTGAACGCAACTTGGTATAATCCCTTGTAGCTTGCAATTTGTAGTTATGTACTGATATAATTAGTCATACAGTGCCGTACCACGGCCAAAGGCGAAAGGATTTTCTATGACCGTAGAATTGACCTTGGTCGAAGTCAACAAGACCGTGGAAGAAGCAAAAGAGAAAGCGTCCCACTACGCCATGATCGCCGAAGCCGTAAAGGCCGAGGCCGCCCATTACGCCAAGATGGCAGCCGACGCCGAAGTCAAGGCCAACCAATACGCCAAAGAGATGGAGCTAGCCAAGGAAAAATCCAACCTATTGGCCAAAAAAGTGATAGAGATGGTTAGCGAGGCCGAACAGTACGCAAGGGAGGCGGAAGAAGCCGAGGCCAGGGCCGCCAATTACTACGAAGCCCTCCATTCCGGCGGCATCGAAGCCCGCAAAGCCGCCCTCAAGCACGAATACAAAACTTCCGAAGCCCACTACTTCAAGGCCAAAGATGCCTACGAATCATTCCTGGAGTCGCTGGAAAAAGCCTAGCCCCAACAAAGCCACCTCTCCTCCGTCCAGAGAACTCCCTCGATGCGCCGCTTGATGTCTTGGGGAGAAATGAGGGCGGCTCCGATTGTTGGCACTAATACCAATTTGTGTTCAACTGGCGTTGAACGCAAATTGGTATAATAGGGTGGGTAGGCGGGGCGAGTATCCCAGGGGTCTGGGGAGTTTTGAGGCGGGCTGGTGCCCGCACCATGTTTATGCCGATTGGTCATGCGGCTAGGTCATTCGCCGCTTGAGCTCGGGACGGGCATACTTCGGCCTGTTGCGCTTTGCTCCGGGACCTGGAAAAGCTTTCCGAATGCTCACTGGGGGTCCGCTCGGGCCCGCCGCGCATGCGCGTCGAACCCTCGCTACCCCCCAGCCCCCCGGGGTACTCGCCTCGCTCACTGCCCTAATGTAGGGGCGGAGGTATGGAGATG
>JAITFL010000090.1 GCA_031281385.1 Holophagales bacterium | reverse complement strand
TTATATGCCAACAACAAGCATGAGTTTACCAGAAAGGAATTAACTGAAAAAGAATTTGGAGACATACAAAGAGATAAGAAACTAATTGCGAAATTACTTCAGTAGATATGCTAAAGAATTAGTGATGGCCATAGACTGAAGAACTATGTGTTTGTGATCTATCGAGTTGCAAAATACAAAATGTTTTTCAGCCTATTTTGACAGCGTACAACAATATTTGATTCCGTTTATAAAAGAAAATTTTGTTTCGCTTGACACAAAAGATATAGAATTTGTCTGGACTATAAAAATAGCACTTGGCAATTCCCTGCGTTGTGTAATGTCAATGGGAAAAGGGAGGATTTGCATCTATTCCCCGACCCCTTGGCACGATTTTCGAGCTTTTCACGCGGCCAAATTGCTCCGTTCATCACTGTATGCTCAATATGCACTAACCCCTACAACCTACTTCCTATTAGCCTTCTCCCCACCGTCCACGCTGCGAACAGGAACAATGCGCCGACACCCCAGCCCCAGCGGTAGCCCAAGTGTTCCATCGGGAAGCCAAGGATGAAGCTGCCGAGGCCGATGCCGACGTCGTACGAAAAATACAGGGTGCCAACGGCGGAGCCTCGCCTATTCGCATCCGCCTTGTCTATGGCGTAGGCCCAAGCGAGTGTGTGGGCCAGGCCAAAGGTGGCGCCGAACACAGCGCCGCAAACAATGTGGCGGATCAGGCCACCAGGGAGCAGCGCCAGGCCCATAGCCGAGGCGGTGGTTATTGCAAGCATAGCCGGCATTAGCCTTATCGGGTTTTCGCCCATGCCGCGCCAGCCCAGGAACATTCTCAATAGCACCATGCCAAAGCCATAGCAGGAAACCAGCGCAGAGGGCCACAGAAAGCCATTGTCAACGGCCTCTTGTGCGCCGTACGAGGGAATGGCGCCATAGCATATAGCCATGCAGAGCATGACTACGCAGGGGGCCATGATCCAATTTCCGGGCCATTTGTAGGCCAGGGATTCCACAGGTTCCGTGGCTGTACGCGCTGTCTTTGGCGGCGCACCGAGTATGGCGAAAAGCGAAAGTGCTAGAACAGCCAGCACCAGCATCAAGGTGGAGAATCCTATGCGGGGCATCAGCCAGATTCCTACTATCGGGCCTATCGCGGCACCGAGCGGCGCGGCCATGCCAAAAATTGCCAGCCCGTCTGCGCGGCGGCCCTCCGGCAGTATGCCGCCCACCCAAGTGATAGTGCCAGTCCTAAAGCCAGACCAAACTATGCCATGTGGAAGGCCAATCAAGAAAAACAGCCATACATGGTTCAGAAAGGCATACATGACAAAGCAAGCCGTGGTGACTATGGCGGCCCACTTTAGAACAGCCCTCTGCCCATAGCGGTCGCCAAGGGGTCCTGTAAATATCGCCCCTGCGCCCGAGCCCAGCATGTAGGCGGCTGCGAATTGACCGCTCTGCTTTACGCTTGCGCCAAGTTCCCTCAAGTGCAGCGGGACCGATGGCAGCAGGGCATAGCTGGCTATGAAGCTAAGAAAATAGAAAACCCAAATAATCTGAAACGTGCGGCCATAGCCGCTGCTGGTGGTCTGGCCGCCATTGTTCGCCATAATTGAAGTATGACAGCAGTTTAGAGTTAACATGGAGCCAATTGCAGAACTTGGCCAAGTTGGGGCTACAAGGTTTCGTTGCTAAGTAATTCAAATGCTCGGGTGGTGCAACCCGACAATTTTGGTTCGCTCGGCACCGGGGCATGGAACCCTCCCGGATGCTGAACTATGCGCCCGGTAGCTTCATCATGCCGATTGAACCCGCAGCGAGGTCATTCGCTTGGCAATTCCATAGCGTTGTATGGGCAAGCGGCGCGTCCCGGCAGCCAGTTCCTATCTTTCGTACTCGGGTGGCGGCGTTCTTATTGCTTGCTTCTTACAGCGCCGGGTCATGGAGTGCGCCCGGATGCTAACTGGGGGTCCGCTCATGGCTGCCCCGCATTGGTGTTGCTAGTAGGCGCGTTGTTGCGGGGTAGCCTTTCGCTACCCCCCAGACCCCCGGTACTCGCCTCGCGTGGCGCTCGGATTGGTGCTGATACATGGACATGGCTTCGATAGGCGGGCAGATGCTTGGGAGAAAGTTTCGATGAGCGCTAGAATGATTTTGCAAGAGGGTAAGATGACAGAAAATCCAAGCAATTCTCAGCGCGTCCGCCAGTGGGCGGCGATGCTCTCTGTAGTTGTGGGAGTGATAATACTGGCGGCCAAGTACTACGCCGCGGAAGTATCAGGCTCCGCCGCGCTGTGGTCCGATGCCATCGAGAGCGTCGTGAACGTCATAGGCGCGATATTCGCCTTTGGAGCTGTGCGGCTTGCTGAAAGGTCGGCGGACAGGGAACATCCTTTTGGGCATGGAAAGGTGGAACACTTCAGCGCGGCTTTTGAGGGCGGGCTGATAGCCATAGCGGCGGCGTTCATCGCTTGGGAAGCCATCACCATTTTGTACCAACAACTGTTCTTGGGCACTGACACTATCAAAGAGTTGGGGCTGGGGCTGGCATGGAACTTTGCTGCCGGGGCATTAAATGGGTTGCTTGGCCTCTTACTGATTTTTATCGGCAAAAAGCACCAATCAGAGGCGCTGAAGGCAGACGGGCAGCACGTCCTGTCTGATTTTTGGACAACGCTTGGGGTGCTTTTGGGCTTGCTGCTGGTCAAGCTGACCGGGCTGAACTGGCTGGACCCGCTTATAGCACTCATTGTCGCTGCGCTGTTGGCCAAGACGGGCGTCAAGCTAGTGGGGCAGGCCGGCCGCGCACTGATGGACACGGAAGACCCAGAGATGCTTGAAAAACTTGTAGCATCCATGAACCACGTCCGCCCCCCAGAAGTGATAGCCCTGCACGAGATGCGGACTATGCGCTCTGGCAGGCACACATACGTTGAAATACACGTCGTCCTGCCCGGGCACTACCCATTGACCCAGACCCATGCCATAGCAGAGGATTTTGGCAAAAATGCCATACTGGACGCGGGAATAGAGGGCGAAATGCACACCCATGTTGACCCCTGCCAGCAGACTTGGTGCGCCGACTGCGCGGTGGTGGGCTGTACCATGAGGCTGGCTCCCAAAACTGTGCCAATGGACTTGACCGTCGAGGAAAGCACAGCGCAGGGAGATATTTGAGCATTTGTTGCCGGGCGGGGCATTTTCCCAGTTTGGGTGCGAACCTCGGAACCGTTGAGGGGGTAGGTTGTAGGGGCCAGTTGCCGCGATTTGCGCGGCCATTCGGCGCGGTGCTTGCGCCGCATCAATTTTTCACTAGGCCCTGACCTCTACACCCTACAACCTAGCATTGGCATCATATTCGCTCTTATATGGGCGTTGGTGTCAATATGATGACCATTTGGGAAAAAATACTGCCATATATAACCCGCCTCGGTCGGCGGGTTGACCTTGCCGTGCCAATTTTCGTGCTGGTGGCGATGGTCGTGTTGATTCTCCCGTTGCCCGCCTTTGCACTTGATGGGCTGATCGTTGCAAATATAACTATTTCATTATTGATCCTGATGCTGGGGATGTACGTCAACAAACCCCAGGAATTCAGCGCATATCCATCAATTTTGTTGATAATCACGCTATACAGGCTTGCGGTCAATGTGGCCACCACTAGGCGCATCCTTTTGTTTGGCGGCGAGCAGGGCGTAGCGGCGGCAGGCCACATGGTAAAGGCATTCGGCCAGTTCGTCGTGGGCGGCAGCTATGTCATCGGCTTGGTCGTCTTCCTCATTTTGCTGGCCATCCAGTTCTTGGTGATCAACCATGGCGCGGGGCGCATCGCGGAAGTGACGGCGCGCTTCACACTGGACGCTATGCCAGGCAAACAGATGGCCATAGACGCAGACCTGAACGCGGGCTATATAGATGAGCAAGAGGCCAGGAAGCGGCGCAGGGATTTGCAAGAAGAGGTCAATTTTTATGGGGCCATGGACGGCGCGGTCAAATTTACGCAGCGGGACGCGATAGCCTCATTTTTGATATTGCTGGTCAACATAGTGGCCGGCATAGCCATCGGCGTGCTGAAATACGACCTAGAAGTGCTGCAGGCGATGGAGACATACACCCTCCTGACAGTCGGCGACGGCCTAGTCACTGCGATACCTTCGCTATTGATAAGCATCGGCGGGGCCATACTCACAACCAGGAGCAGCAGCAAGTCCGACAACATGGGCTCGGACGTCATCAATCAGTTCTCCAAGGACGGACGGCCACTCTACATAGGCTCGGGCGCGCTCTTCTTCTTTGGCATCATTCCTGGGATGCCACTGCTCCCGTTCTGGTTCATGGCTGCGGCCACTGGTGGCATGGCCTTCGCCATATCCAAGCTTGCCACAAAGAAAGCAAAGGAAGCCAGCCTTGCCGAGGCAAAGGAAAAAATGAAACCCGAAGGACCGGAAAAGGTAGAGGCACTCCTAAAGATAGACCCATTAGGGCTAGAAGTCGGCTATGGCCTAATCCCGCTCCTAGATGTGGCCCAAGGCGGCACGGTGCTAGAGCGCATCAAGACGGTGCGGCGCCAGATAGCGCAGGAGCTGGGCGTGGTCGTGCCCCCGATAAGGATCAGGGACAACCTGCAACTGCCACCCAATATTTACCGCCTGTTGATGCGCGGTGAAGAGGTGGGGCGCGGCGAATTGATGGCGGGCCAGTTTTTAGCCATGAACCCTGGGACGGCGACAGAGCAGTTGCCAGGCAAGGCCACCAAAGAGCCAGCATTCGGCCTGCCGGCCTACTGGGTGTCCGAGGCCAACAAGGACAGGGCCCAACTATCCGGCTACACGGTGGTGGACGGCCCAACCGTTATGACGACGCACATATCAGAAATGCTAAAGCAAAGGGCCCCGGAGCTTCTGGGCCGCCAAGAGACGCAAGGGCTTTTGGACAACCTAAAAGAGTCCGCGCCCAAGTTTGTGGACGAGCTGGTTCCAGGCGTAGTCCCCGTTGCAGTGCTACAAAAAATTATGCAGAACCTGCTAAGAGAGCGCGTCTCTGTCCGCGATTTGTCTAAGATATTGGAAGCTCTGGCCGACGCGGTCACTGTGACCAGAGACCCAATAATACTCACTGAATTTGTAAGGCAGCACCTTGGACGCGCCATCACCAGCCCGCACCTCTCGGAAGCCAACGAGCTAGGCGTGCTTATTATGGATCCATCAATAGAGCAGACGATCCAGCAGTCCATAGAATCATCCGACCGGGGCAGCTTCTTGGCCATGGATCCAAACCGAATTCAAGAGTTGCTTGTAAGAATCACAAATGGAATAAATGAACTATTGCCCGGAGCCCAGCCGGTGATACTCACCAACCCTGTCATAAGGCCGCACCTGTACCGCCTCTTAGAGAGGGCCATGCCCCACCTGGCTGTCCTCAGCCACTCGGAAGTGCCCTTGGACGTGCGCGTCGTAAGCCTGGGGACGATCTCATGATTTGGAGTGACCCATGCGCGTAAAGACATTCGAGGCGGCCACCATGAAAGAGGCCTTGGCGATGATTAAGGCGGACATGGGCGAGGATGCGTCCATTGTGTCCAACAAAACCAAAAAGCGCACATTGGCGAATGGGGCAAAGGAAACCTATATAGAAGTCACGGCTGCCGTGGACGAGGAATCCCAGCCAGAACCCAGCATGCCAATAAAACCGGATGGGGTATATGCTCTTCGCCCGTCGCTGACCCCAGCGGCAAACAAGCGCCATGCGTCTAGCCATTCCCATGTTCAGGCCAAGCCCCAAGCCCACATTCCAGCCCAAATTCCAGTCCAAGCGCAGCACCCTGCGCCAGCCAAAGCGCACCATGAGCCACAGCAGCCTGCATGGGTCCACCCAAAACCGGCCCCAAAACCTGCCGCGCCAGAACCGCCCAGCGCACCAGATGTAGATCTGCAGCCGATACGCCGCGAACTACTGGAAATCAAGGGAGCTATGGAAGCGCTCAAGGAGCAGGACGCGCGCAACACATCCATCCTCTCCGAGCTGGATCAGCTAAAATCCATGCTAAGCCGCATCCAAAAGCATGGCCTGCCCGGTCTTTCGCATCAACTGCCTCCTGCCCTTCTTGGTCTGTACGGCGACTTGGTGGCCAACGACGTGGACCCCATGACGGCTGTCAGGCTGTGCGAGTACACACAGCGCGCCCTGTCAGATCAGGGGGGGGAAGAAAATGTTGACCCTGACAAAGTCCGCCTATTCATGCGCCGCGTCATATCAAACTTTATCCCCGTAGCCGCGCCCATCCAGCTAGACCCTAACAAGGTGCAGGTGGCGGCTCTGATAGGGCCAACGGGCGTGGGCAAGACCACCACCATAGCAAAACTGGCCGCATTTGCAAAGATAAACCTAAAACAAAAAGTCGCACTGCTGACTATGGACACCTACCACATGGGCAGCGCAGACCTTTTGCAGCAGCACGCGCAGGCGCTAGAAGTTCCCATCCATGTGATTATCACTGCAGAAGACTTAAAGAACGCTTTGAATTTCTACCAAGATCGCTCCTTGGTGCTGATTGACACGCCCGGGCATCAGCAGCACGAAACTGCCCGCCTTGACCAGCTTGGGACCTTTCTCCAAACTCTGCCGCAGGTAGAGGCCCACTTGGTGCTACCCGCGACGGCCAAGCCGCGAGACCTAGCCGAGATAGCCAAGCGCTTCGAGAGGCTGCGGCCAGACCGCCTCATCTTTACGAAACTCGACGAAACATGCACGTACGGGCCGATTCTTTCCACCTTGGTTCGAGTCAAAAGGCCAATCAGCTACCTTGGCACCGGCCAAGAAATCCCCCAAGACATAGAGCTTGCGACCAGCAAGCGAATCGCAGACTTGATACTTCCCCCCGCACAGGTGCATCAATGACAGGCCAAGCTTCCATGGAAACCATTACCCAGCCCATCGAATCGAATGCCCAGCCACTTTTCCATTCGCGGGTGATCGCCATCACCTCTGGGAAGGGGGGCGTGGGCAAGACCAACGTGGTGGGGGGGCTCGCGCTCTCGCTGGCAAAGGCTGGTCATCGCGTTGTCGTCCTAGACGCCGACTTTGGCTTGGCCAACTTAGACATCCTATTCGGACTGTCGCCAAAATACACCCTGCAGAACGTGCTACGAGGCGAGCGTGTGATAGAAGAGATAATCGTGGAAGGGCCATACGGCATGCGCCTGATACCAGCCTCCAACGGCATCCAGCAACTGACGAAGCTGGATTCAGTGGACGAGTTGAGGCTGATCCAGGGCCTGCAACGCGTCTCTATAGGCACCGAATGGCTGCTCATAGACACCGCGGCGGGCATCCACGAGTCTGTGACCAAGCTGCTGATGGCGGCCCAAGAAGTGATTCTCGTCAGCACTCCCGAACCCACGTCGCTGGTGGACGCATACGCAATGATAAAAATGATACACGTCCGCGACAAGAGGAAACCTATATGGCTTCTCATCAACAACGCACAAAACCAAGAAGAGGCGCAAGATTCCATAGAGGACATCAGAGACGCCGCCCTGACCTTTTTGGGCAAAAGCATCAACAGCCTTGGTATGATACCCTCTGACAGCCACATCTTGCAGGCGGTGAGGCAGCAACAGGGCGTGGTCGAGCTTTTCCCCGACAGCCCCGCTTCGGTCGCATTCCAGGCTATCACCGAGACGCTGGCCGAAAAGGCGCCCAACGACATAAAGAAGGATGGCATAGACGCATTTTGGAAGGGGCTTCGCAGGGGCTGACTATGGCCGTAACTTTGGGAAGAAAAAAACAGGCCGAGGCCCCGCAGCCAGCGGAGCCGGAAAACGATCACATTGCGTCAAGGGACGCTTTGGTGATGGAGCACCTTCCTTTGGTGAAGTACATAGCCTACAAAATATTTAGCCGCCTGCCATCTACGTCGAAGTTTGATGTTGAAGACCTAATAAACAATGGCATCATCGGCCTCATAGACGCGGCAGATCGTTTCGACCCAGAACGCAACCTCAAATTCTCAACTTTTGCCGAACACAGGATCAGGGGCGAAATATTGGATCGCCTCAGAAACATGGAGCGAGTGCCGCGCACATCTTGGAAAAACAAGAGGAAAATTGATGCCGCCATTCAAGCAATCGAGCAAGAAAAATGCAGGGCCGCCACGGACGAGGAGATAGCGGAACACCTTGGCATATCACTCGACGAACTGTACGCAACCCTCGACGAACTCAAAGGCATATCTTTGGGAATTTTTGCGGACAGCGAAACGGCGGACGGCGAAAACATCATTGACATCATCCCCGACCCGGACACCGAAGACCCCCATCTGCGGCTGCAAGAAAGCGAAGTCCGCAAAATATTGAAAGATGCCATCTCAAAGCTACCGGACAATCAGAGGGACACGGTGGAAATGTATTATTTCCATGAATTAAACATGAAAGAAATTGGAGAAAAGCTGAACAATATTTCCGAAAGCAGGGTGTCGCAACTGCACACTAAGGCTATGCTAAGATTGAGGAAGGAATTGCGCAATCAACCAGTGAGCGGGAGGTAGCTGCGAGCAATGGCAAAAATCCTGAGCCAAGAAGAAGTCGATGCCCTACTGAAATCCCACGTCAAGGGCGGGAAGCCTTCTGCCGCCGCGCCAGAGAAGCCAGCCGCCAAGGTAAAGAAGGCCGCGCCCCAGAAAAAGGTCAGCCTCTACAACTTCAGAAGGCCAGACCGCGTCAGCAGGGAGCAGATGCGATCCCTGCACTTTATGCACGACCGCTTTGCCCGAAACTTCAGCTCCAGCCTCTCGGCATATTTAAGGTCAATAACCGAAGTCAACCTGCTGAGCGTCGAACAGCTGAGCTACCAAGAGTTCCTCTTGTCGGTGCCAGACCCAACGTGCTTCAACGCCATTTCGCTGAGGCCCCTAGAAGGGGCTTTGGCCATGGAAGTGAACCCACAGCTTGTATTCCCCATAATTGACAAGATGCTTGGGGGGCCAGGCGAAGCCATCAGGCACATGAGAACGATGACAGACATCGAGCAGTCCATTTTCGACGGTGTGCTAAAGCTGGCTCTGGAAGACCTTAGGGACGCGTGGAAGGGCATCCTCGACCTAGACTTCAAAGTGCAGACAAGGGAAACCTCCCCCCAGCTCATTCAGATCGTTGCACCAAACGAAGTGGTCATACTGATTGTCTTTGAAGTGAAAATGGGCCCCGTGACAGGCATGATCAACGTGGCCATCCCAAGCATAATCCTTGAGCCAGTGGCCAGCAAGTTCGACCAAGAAATGTTCACTGGCTACAAAAAGAGCGCGACCTTTGAAGAGGCTAGGCTGCTGGTCGAGAGCCTCAAGCACTGCGAAATGGCAGTCTCCGCAGAAATTCGCGGCACGACTCTGCTTCTGCAGGACTTGCTCCACCTTCAAGCAGGCGATCTGATACCTCTCGCGAAAAAACACGATTCCATGCTAGACCTGACCGTTGACGGAATTCCAAGGATGAAGGGCTATGTGGCGCTGAACGTCCATCAAAAGCGAGTGTTCCAGATCACTTCCACCAAGCAGGAGTATTGAAATGGACCAAGCGACAACAGACCTTTCGGCCCGAATGGGCGAATGCTTCGCAGAAAGCACCACGTCGGTTTTTTCGATGCTGACCGGGCGGGAGTTCACCGTTTCGTCGGGCGAGGGCAAGATTTTTGATTATAGCGAATTAGCGTCTAACCTGCCCCCCGATTCCATCTTTGTTAAGACCGCCTACACAAAGGGCGCGTCAGGCGGCATTTTCTTTAGCATGCCCCTGAAGGAAAGCACCATCTTGGTTGACCTCATGCTGGGCGGCGATGGGGCACCCTCAGACAGCCTAGCCGGCGACAGCAAGGACGCGCTTTCCGAAACATTCAACCAAGTGATGGGTAGCGCCAACCAGACCCTCTCCGACCAAGCGGGAGAGACGCTGAGCATTTCGGCCCTAGAGATATTGGAGCTTGGCACCATAGACGCCGCCGCGCTTGAAAAAGGTCTTGGCCCCGGCCCATTTTTGACCATACCGCTGGCCACGTCACAAGAAGCGCTGCAAACCAACATCAACCTTATAGTTTCTGCGCTGCTGTACGAACAGCTAAAGCGCAAACTGGGCTTCGAGGCCCCCGATCCCGCCGCACAGGCACCCGCCGCGCAGGCGCCCGCCCAAGCGCCCGGCTCGTCCCAGCCCTTGCCACAAATGGTTCAGACAGCCGTTTACGAGTCCAATGTGGACACCAGGAACCTGGACCTTTTACTGGACATCGAATTGCCGGTGGTCGTCAGGATGGGACACACGGAAATGCCCCTTGGCGAGCTTCTCAAGCTGACTCCAGGCTCCATCCTAGAACTCAACCGCCCTGCCGATGCGCCAGTTGACCTGCTGGTCAACGGCAAGCAGATAGCCAAGGGCGAAGTTGTGGTCGTTGACGGCAATTTTGCCTTCCGAATAACAGAAATCGAAACCCCAGCGGCGAGGCTGCAAAGCCTGAGTTAGCGACCCATCGCAACGCCTTGGCGCCATGTATCCTAGACACAAAATGAAAAGGCGTATACAATAAAATCCCACGGACGCGTAGCTCAGCCTGGTTAGAGCGCTACCTTGACACGGTAGAGGTCGTTGGTTCGACTCCAATCGCGTCCACCACGTTTTTCAAGAAACAATCCAGCGTTTTCAATGCTTTCAAGGGTCAATTTCTTGGAAGTGCTTGGGAACGCTGGTTTTTTTGGGCAGGTTTTTGGCGATTTTTTGGAATTTTACAAACTTTTTACAAACTCCGCAGATAACCGGGCAGCTATTCCTGTGAACGTCCGTAACGCGAAACCACGCGCCGCCATTGGCATGCCAGCCCATCCTCGAGCCTGTAACAATTTTTGTGTGAACGCCTAGACTTTTGCTGGGGCCAAAAAGCATCCAGCACCAGTCATCCAAACTTTGCCCATTGGACTACTATTCAGCACTTTAATGGCATCGGCGTTGGGCTAGCTGTCGGTCATGCTTTCATTTTGGCGCTCTTGGCTTGAGCGGGCCAAAGAAGCGCGATTATTGCAGCCAGCCCCTAGGTTTTTTGTTGACAAGCATCCGGCCTGTGGCAAACTGAGATAGAACAACCCGTGAAATGCTGATGGAGGCTCGATGGAATTTTCGCTGCGGCGATGGGTACATACACACGGGTCTTACACGAGTTTGTGGCAGTGCCGATGGGCAGGGGTGGCGTCTTTGCGCGGAAAGACAGGCCGACCCACCCCAGTCTGCCTCTCACGCGCATTGCTTACGGATACCACGAAAAGATCGCCGAGATTCGCGCAAAGGCTAATGCCAAGGCCGATAATGGGCGATGAAGTAGCCAACCCTGAGACGGGCGCTGGTCTCCCGCCCACTGACGGCACTGCCGAAACGAAGCGGGGCGCTGGAGCTTCCATAAACAAACAACCTCACCAGAAGGAGGGCGTTCAATGAGCATCTACGACAAGATCAGCGAGGACATCAAAAGCGACTACTTCCAGCAGAACTACGCGAACAACGGCCAGCGCTTCGTCGCTTGGTATGTCCACTACATATTGGGCCAAGACCGCATCCAGACCAAAGACGCCATAATCGATGGGAAAAACGACAAGCAGATAGATGCCATCGTCATTGATGACGATGACCAGATTATCCATATTTTGCAAGGGAAATACCATAAATGGAAAAGCATTGGCGAAAGCACGCTTGTGGCACCCGCAGCGGTAAGCGAGGTCTTTGATTCGTGGGTGCGCCTGAAAGACCTAGCGCATCTTCAAGACGTCGGGAACACAAAGCTCCAGAGCAAGCTTCCCGAAGTGGCCAAAGCTTTGGAGGATGATTACGATGTGTCCTTTGAGCTTATAACCACGGCAAAATTTTCAGACGCGGCGTGGGACAAACTGGAAATCTATCAATCGCAGATTTCTGAGGACGTAGATTCTACCGCGACCATAACCCTTGTGGACTGCGACGAGATAAAGCAGCGGCTCGACAACGCCCTCGCGTCAACCTATTCCAACATTGACCACACCATCGACCTCTCTGGTGGCGAATACATGAAGGCGGTCATAGCAAAAACAAATGTCGTCATAGCCACGGTGCCAATGAAAGAAGCGATAAAAATACCAGGCATCAAGGATGGCTCGCTTTTCAAAAAGAACGTCCGCCAGAACCTTGGCACAACCAACGCCGTGAACAAGCACATCAGGGAAACAATAAAAAGCGACAAACACAATGATTTTTTCTTTTTCCACAATGGAATTACGGCAATATGCAATAAAATGGAATTGGACGGCAGCAATCTTAAACTCAATGAATTAAATGTGGTCAACGGCTGCCAGTCGCTTTCCGCAATGTACAGCTGCAGCGAAACAATCAGGAAAAACGATGGCGATTTCATTCTGTTTAGATTCTACGAAATAAGGCAGCCTGAACGGGCCGCCGAAATAAGCACAAACACCAACACACAGAGCGCAGTGAAAAAGAGAGACCTGCAAAGCAACAACAAATTGGTTCTGAGGCTGAAAAAACTTTTTGAAATGAAGTATCCAGAAGGCTACATCATTACAAAGCGCGGCGAAGTGGCCCCCCCCGACAAAAATAAGAATTGCGTCATAACCCTTCCTGATCTGGGCAAGCTTTTGGTGGCTTGGTACACCCAGCGCCCCAACATCTCTTATGGCGAAACAAAGATATTTCAAGATAACTGTTTTGACGCTCTATTCAGTGACAAAAAAGAAGAATATAAAAACTTTGACCACAAACCAGAACATTTTCACGCATTACTGCTATGGATGAAAGCCGTTCAGGAGAAATGGACTGAAGAAAACCCGCTCGATTTCAATGAAGTCCTTTTTGCCAGAAAATCGCATGCACTTTACCATCATCTGTATGCTGTTTCAAGGATTTTCGCTTTCATAAACAATGCCTTTGACAATAATGAATTCATACCCTTGCCATCGGCAGCATTGGAATCGGCGCATAAAAGCGGGGCGGTTGATCTATTGGTTGAAATAGCTGGACGCGCCCTGGCATCCGCTATGGCTTTCGCCAAGACCCGCGCAGCCAACAAGGGCGAGAGATTCAACGCTGCGATTTGGCTGAAAAACAAGCAGTGCTTGATTGACATTGACGAAAAAATATCAAGCGACTTAAATTTTAGGAAAAGCAGAAAAACTGAATACGAAGAATTTTCGCTTCCACTCAAACTCAAGATGACACTATTTGTGCCTAGACGGACAGCCGCCGAATTAGAAAAGTAATGGAAATTACATACTTAATTCCACTGGATTTATGCGATTCATGCGGTGGAATCAAGTACATAGTTCCCTTTGCAAGGGGAACTATTGAGCCTTTTGCAAAATTCGGACAATTAGGGGCTGCAAGGTCCCGAACTTTGCGGATTGCGTGTGGCGGGTGTCTGCAAAAAAAATCGCGTGTGCAAAAAAAGGGGGGTTGACAAGCATGCCAGAGACAGGTTATAGTGGCTTATTCAACAATCCTGTCTCATTTCGCAGACACATTCCTATAAGGAGGATAATATGAAGGCACTTATTGCCGAATCTCTGGGTACTTTCTGGCTGGTGCTGGGAGGGTGCGGATCCGCAGTTTTGGCCGCTGCCTTTCCTGGCT
>JAITFL010000075.1 GCA_031281385.1 Holophagales bacterium | reverse complement strand
GATTTTCCAGCGCAAGCTGGACTGCCTCCCAATGGATCGGGGGGGGGGAGGATACATCCCATCTAAGGTCTGAAGCCAAGCGTCCTGCGTCATTCAGGCTCGCTTGGGGCAACGCGCCCTTGAATGGCGGCTTCCAAAAAGAGCCTTCGACTTTTTTGGCTCCCTGTTGCGTACACTCTTTGAAACAGGCCAGCCACAGATTGAACAGCCTGCGCCTTTCGGCCTCTTCGTCCGAGATTTCCCCAGGCGATGCCGTGTACGCTTCTTCGTTGGGTTTAAGCTCGAGGAATTTTGTGTGCGTCAATTGGACGTGCTTCATTTTTTTGGAAGCGATGATCGCCTCGGCGCCACCCATCTCGAATATGCGGGCGGGCTTTAGGAGCAGCACTTCAAGCAGGCCGACAAGCTCGTCATGCTCCAGTCCCTTTTCAAGTTGGAAGCCAGAGATCATGCGCTCTGTGAGGGTCTTGCAGAAATTGGTCGTGTGTACGCTGCGGGATTCGCTTGGGTGGCCATCCATGAACAACATTCCGTTGCTGGCCGCGATTTTGATTTTTGGGGATTGTTCAAAGTACTCATTCAGCTTTTTAAGCATCAGTTGCGATGATTCGCTGGCCCTTGGATGGCTCGCGGTGTACATTTGCAGCAGCCGGAGAGTTGTCTGGGCGAGTTGCGCGAAATCTGTTAAGGAAAGACTCACTTAATTGGCTCCCCTCTTGCTGGTTGCTTTGGGTTATTCCAATTTTGATTGACAAAGGCTTTTTTTGCAACTTTTTGATTGCGTTGCTCGCGGCTGGTTCAAATTATTTCATTTCAGGCCCCTCCCACTCGAACTTAAGCCGCCCGTAAAATGAGCGCAAAAATTCTAGGCGGGTCGCAGCCTCGGCCTTTGCCGGGGCCGTGTTCATGCTGGAGGCAATCCTTTGGGCCGTGTTCAGCCACTCCTTCCCCATTTCGAGTGCTTTTGATGTGGTGGCCTCTTGGAAGCCAGGATTAATGCAGAGAAAGTGTACCAAGCTGGTAGCCCCCAGCTTGCTCAATTTGTCAATGTCCCACAGACAGGCAGTTTCCAAGGGGTCTAGGGGTTTGTCTAGGCTCAGGCCGACGTGGTTCAAGATGGCGTGGCGCACGGCGGGGATTTTGTGCGGCGGAAAATCGGTGCATTCCAAAATCCCTGCGACTGCTTCTGCAGCGTCGAGGGCGTGGCTGTCTTTTCCCATCTTGTTTTTTCCAGAACCCAGCATCTTCCTGCAATCGTGGAGCCATGCGGCGCACAAAAGCACGTCCATGTCTGCGCCGACTTGCGGGCCCAGCCATTCGCCCAGTTTAACGACTGCCAGCGTGTGCTCAAAACGGTAGTCGAATGGTGGGGCCTTTGCATCCCCCTCCATGTGCCAGGCGCCCCAAAAGCGCAGCGCGTCTTGGCGAGTGAAGTTTTGAAGCTCACTTTTGCAGGCCGCTTGCCACTGGGTAGGCTTGGTCATTTTTCCCCTCTAGGCAAACCCCGGGCATTTTTGGACTGCGATGCTCCGTTTAGCAAATTGGCAATTGTCACTTGAACCCCGCCAGTTTGTGCGTCTGCAAGGATAGTTTCCATTTCGGGTGGGCCAGGCAGTATCCTATGGCCTTGGCGGTGGCCTCCCACAATGCGCCTCTGTCTATAGGCTGCAAGTAATGGTGTTGAAAGTCGAGGCCCTCGAATTGGATGGGATCCATGCCCTCTAGCGGAAAAAGCAGTTTTAGCTCGTGTCCAGATTGCTGCCGCAGTTCGGCCCAGGGCTTGGGGCTGACGGATATCCAGTCTATGCCTTGGGCCACTGGCACGGAGCCATTGGTTTCAACAGCAATTTCGCAGCCCCTGGCACTCATCTCTGCCACCAAGTTCTCGCTTAGTTGCATCATCGGCTCGCCTCCGGTGCAGACGATGAATGGGCGCTCGCGGCCGGGCCAGAGAGACAGGGCCGCGTCGGCCAGATCATCGGCGTCGTAGCATCCTCCCAATGGGCCGTCTGTCCCCATGAAATCTGTGTCGCAGAATGGGCATGGCCCGCCGTTGCCGAGGCCCATGTTGCATCCGGAGAACCTGATAAAAATAGCCGGCCGGCCAACGTGGTGGCCTTCCCCTTGCAGTGAATAAAATATTTCCTTGATCTGGTACAGAGTTTATCTCCTTTGGCCCAGCCATTGTGCGCGTGTGATCTCCATGGGCTTGGCGACAGCGGCTGGGGCATTTTGAGTCTTTGCCAATTCGATGGCTTGGTCAAGGATTTTTGCCGCCTCGGCCGCGCTGCCTGCCCACCTCAATATTTGCGCCTTGACATAGAGGTTTTGCGGTGTTTTGCGGATTTTGATGGATTCTTCGATCAGTTTCATGGCCCTTGGCATGTCCTTTTCGGAATCGAGAAGATACTGGGCCGCTTCGCAGCGCGAACGCCAATCCTGTTTCTTGGCGCCAGCAAGGATTTCGTTCATACGAGCTTCGATAGCTTTATCAAGGTCAACTTCAACGAGAAAGTAGATTCGCAGCTTCTCCCAGTCCAAATCTACATAAGCGCTGGAGTCATCGGCCGGGTAAATTTCAAAGCTCAAGTATTCTGTGTACGATGTGGCTATCGGGCGCACGTCAAAGCGCAGCAAGTCTTCGAGAGGGCTATATTCAAACGAGCCCATCTGCTGGTGCCTTTTGTTGAGTATCACGGTCCACCTGTCCCGGCCTGGGATAGTGAATAGAGCGTATTTCCCTGCAGGTACAGGAGTTCCGGCTACTTTGACGGGATGGGAGAATGCGATGGTTGTGGCCTCGTTGGCGCCAGTCCTCCAGACTTCGCCGAAGGGTACCAATTCACCCCAAATGACGCGGTTCCTGACGCGGGGGCGGTGGTATTCGATGGTGACGGTGCAAGTGCCAACCACTTGGCTGACGCTTGCCTTGGGGCTTTTCTGCGGGAACATTTGGCCTGCATCCTGGCCCGACAAGTTGGGCGAAAAAACACCAAAGGGCAGGGCGAAGAGCAGCGCCGACCAAGCCAAGAGGGCGTACGTTTTCGCAAAAGTATTTGTAGCCATCCCCGTTTTTTTGATCCCCATCGCGGCCATCTGCGTGTCAACCTCGCACATGCGGGTTGCCGCGCCGCTCTGCCTCAATGGTAGTTTTTGGCCCGTGGCCCGGGATGACAATGGTTTCGGGGGGCAGCGTATAAAGTTTCGTGCGGATGCTATTTTCCAGCGAATGAAAATCGCCGCCAAGCAAATCTGTTCGGCCAACTCCCCTTGCAAACAGTGTGTCGCCAGAAAGCACGGTCGCTCCTTTTGTCGTTTTTGTCGAAAAGCTGCATGAGCCTGGCGAGTGCCCGGGTGTGTGCATGAGTTCAAGGCCCAGAGGCAGTTCATCGCCAAAAGCAGACGCAACGGGCTTCTTGATTGATGGAAACCTGAAATAAGACGTCTGTTCGTCTATGTGTTCGAGCAGCGGCATGTCCAATGGATGCAACAGCACAGGGCAATCCCAAAGCTCTTGAAGCGCGGCGGCTGCGCCAACGTGGTCAAAATGAGCGTGTGTCAATAATATAGCCTTGACGGAGACGCCCTGCTTGTCAACCGCCTTGGAAATCCGTTCAGCCTCGTCCCCAGGGTCAACCACCACTGCCGCTTTTTCCGACGCGTCCCACAGTATGGCGCAGTTGCACCCAAGTTGGCCGACCTCCAAGATTTCAAAGTCCAGCATTTTTCACTCCTTTAATTAGTGTATAGGATTCCAATTCTAAATAGAATCAGCATTGATTCTATTCAGAATTGGAATGAGACTGCCGCTTCGGATGGTGTAAACTTAAAGTCGGCTCTGCCCAGCAAGGCTGGCAAATAAAGGACGGAAAATGAAAAAAATGGCTGCATCTCTGCTATTCGCCGCTTGCGTCGCCTCGGCGGTCTCGGCGCAGGAATTTAGGTACGGCGCACAGGCGACCTTTGCGCTGCCCGTTGGTGATGTAGGGTCAAAAGATTTTCTGAACCACCGCCCGGGCCTCGGCCTTGGCCTGCACGGTCTTTGGAATTTCTATCCAAGGCATGCGCTCATGCCCAGAATTGACATCACGCTGTACCGGATGGATAACGATGGGAACGGTTTTCCGATTCCTTACAAGGAAGCCATTACAATGAAAGACATAAAAGTCGGCGTTGACTACAATATTGCTTTCAGCAATCCAAACATATACGGGATTGCTGGATTGGGCTTTTCTTCATTTGAGTGGGCAGATCCTACAGTCCCAGGTTTGGCAAGGGAAAACATAGGGACTTTATATTTTTCCCTAGGTGTTGGCTATACAATGTTAGAGCATTTTTTGGCCGAACTTCGCTACACGCACGCGTCTTATTCGGGTGTGGGTTCTTCATCGGGCTTCAAGGGCATGACTCTTACTGCCCCAGCCGTTTCCCTTTCTCTTTTGTGGAGATACTAGGCGGCTCGCTGCCACGGTTTTTTCAGCTTCTGCCAATTCGGCAAGAGGCTATCATTCAATAGATGTCAAAAAACATTTTTGCCCGACTATTCTCGCCTTGGGATCAGCTGCCCTTTTTGGCTGTCATAGCACTGGTGTTTATGTACATGGCGACAGTTGGGGAGGCGCCGCCCCTTCCATTCAAGGCCCAGCCAGCGGGCGGCAGGTACATGGCCCCACTGAACCTTTGGCGGGAGGCCATAGTCATTGGGGGCTTCACTTGGGGGCTGCTGTGGTGGATGTGCGCCAGCCTTGCCGTTTTTGCCAAAGAGGAGGCCATTGGGGCCATTTCGTTGCTGGAGCCGATTAGGGGGTTGACCCCCACCGGCGAGATGGCCATTTTTTTCGGCCTCTTGGCATCTATTGACAGGGGGCGCGCTTGGGTGGTCGTGGGCCTAGGGCTTTTTATTGCCAGCATTGTCGCCGCCATGGTCATCGCCATAAGAAAGTTGCCCTACTTGTCTTCGATGGGCCATTCAAGCGCGGACAGTGCGGCTGGCGGCAAATGGTTTGGCATTTTTTGCTATTGCAGGGAAGATTCAAGAATATTGACCCCTAAAAAAATCGGCGGCGGGATAGCCATCAACTTGGCGCACAAAAGGGCGTGGGGCCTTGTTGTGGTGGGATTAGCGCTGCCGCTGGCCTTGGCTGTCATTGTATCTTTCTGTGGGGTGCTATAGCCGTGGCATCGCCCCCCAAAAAAACTCGGAACAATGCAACGCGCTCGCCCCAGCTTGCAAGGGCCCTGGCCACACTGCCCACCAGTCCTGGAGTGTACCTGTACAGCGACAAAGCCGGGACGCTGCTGTACATTGGCAAGGCAAAGAACCTTAAAAACAGGGTCAAGTCATACTTTCAGTCCAAAAGCCTCGACACAAAGACGCGAAGGCTGGTGGCGCAGATTTGGAGCATGGAGTTTATAGTGTGTTCCAACGAGCTGGAGGCCCTTGTACTCGAAAATAACTTAATCAAGGAACACCTGCCGCCATACAACATCATCTTGCGCGACGACAAAAGCTACCCATTTGTCAAGATCACTTGGAAGGCCGAGTTTCCCCAAATCTATGTCACGCGCCGCAGAACAAAGGACGGGGCGCTTTACTTCGGCCCATTTTTCCCTGCGTCAACTGCCTATAAAAGAGTCGAACTGGTCAAGCGTTTTTTCCATCTAAGGGATTGCGATCTAGCGATAGACGGCCAAAGAACTAGAGCCTGTTTGCAGTACCAGCTGCACCGCTGCACAGGGCCCTGCGTAGGTGCCATAGGCGCAGAGGAATATAGAGCGCAGGTAAGGGAGGCCAAGCTCTTTCTGGAAGGCAAGAGGGAAGAGCTGAAGTCCCGTTTGGAAGAGGCCATGTGGAATGCCTCAAATGCCGAAGCGTTTGAACAGGCTGCCGAGTACAGGGACACGCTGGGCCAGATAGAGTCTTGGTTCGACCGCCAAAAGGCGGCTATACAAGATCAAGAGGATCAGGACATATTCGGTTCGGCAGCGCTGAACGGCCGTCTGTGCATCCATAGGCTGTTATTGAGGGAAGGCCGCATTATAGGCCGAAAAGAGTATGTGCTGGCCGACACGGAGTCCATGACGCCCGGCGTCCTTTCCCAAGTTTTGCAGCGCGTCTATTCGGAAGAGCCGCCGCCATCTCTCATACTGGTGGAGGCAGAACCAGAGGGCGAGGAACTGCTTAGGGAGTGGCTCGGTGGCATAAGGGGCGGAACCCCAAAGATACGCACGCCAAAAAAGGGCGAAAAAGTAGAACTGCTGCTGATGGCCCAGGAAAATGCGCGCCTAGCCCTAGAGCGCAAATTTGAACCCGAAGAGCTGAACAAGGCCCTATTGAAAGGACTCCAAGCATTTTTGGGCCTGACCGCCCTGCCGTCTAGGATAGAGTGCTTCGATATAAGCCATGCAGCGGGGCGCCAAGTGGTCGCCAGTTGCGTCGTTTTTTCGGACGGTCTGCCAGATAAAGGCAGATACAGGCGCTTCAAATTGAGCAACGAGCAAAACGATGACTTTAGCAACATGGCGGAAGTGTTGACAAGGCGGTACAAGCGCCTGCGGGAAGAAGGGGGCGAAATGCCATCCTTGGCGCTGGTTGATGGCGGCTTGGGCCAACTGCACGCGGCAGAGGCGGCGATAAAAGAGCTGGGCGTTGAGCTTGAATTGGCGTCGCTGGCAAAAAAAGAAGAGCTGGTCTATCGCCCCAACACAAGCGAACCGCTGCGAATACCCAAGTCTAGCCCTGTGCTTCAGCTATTGCAGCGCATCAGGGACGAGGCGCATCGCTTCGCCATCGCCTACCACAGATCCCTTAGGGCCAAACAGACGATACAGACAGAATTGACGGACATCAAGGGGATAGGG
>JAITFL010000032.1 GCA_031281385.1 Holophagales bacterium | reverse complement strand
CCGGCAGGGCATCCTTGATCTTTTCCCACTGGTCGTCTCTCAGTGCGTGTCTCTTCTGCATGGCGGGCCTCCTGCCATGTTTATAACACTCTTTGCATTGAATGTCGACAGAACCTAGGGTGTATCGTCAATGAATTTTCGAGAGTGTTTATATTAATATAGATGTATGATAAATTGTGGCACGGAGGGTTGAAATGAGGCCAAGGTGCAAAAAATGCGGGTCAGGACAAGCCATAAAAAACGGCATCGTGGCAGGGAAGCAGCGGTACCGCTGCAAAGACTGCGGGTGCAACTTCCGGCCCGGCGACGGCCGGACAAACGATGGGACGACCGCAAAAAAGGCGATGTGCATTTTGCTCTACTCGATGGCAAAAGGCTCCTTAAGGATGCTGGGGCGCATGTTAGACAGGAGCCACTCGCTGATATACAGGTGGGTCCGCGAATTCGGCGAGGGCCTGCCAGAGTCGGAGGTCCCAGGCGGGGTCGTGGAGATGGAGTTCGATGAGATGCAGCATTTCATCGGGTCAAAAAAAACAAGGCTTGGATCATCAAGGCCCTTGGCCGTTGCACACGGCGAACCGTGGCCTGGGTGCTCGGCGGTCGTGATTCTGCGACTTTCAGGAGGCTCTACGACAAAATGAGGCGCCTGAAGGGCTGCGTCTTTTACGCTGACGCATGGGGCGCATTCTCCGAAGTGCTCTGCCGCCGTGCCGCCATGTCATCGGGAAGGCGCACACGGTCGGCATTGAGCGCGACAACAGCAACACCAGCCATCACCTGGGCAGGTTCACGAGGCGCACCAAGGTGGTCTCGCGGGCAGGGCGCATGGTTGATCTGACGATGCGCATTTGGCATGCCGTCACCACCACCGACCTCTTCAATGAACTCCGAAAAACTGCCCTGTATATATATCGGTAACCACTCTCGAAGCGGGATTCCAAAGGCGCGAAGTGCCAACCACGCTATTTTGTGCGGGATGCGACAGGCCAGATGGGGCGCGGGAAAGCACGTCAGTCTAGGATATAACGCTTTTTCATCTTGGATGGAATATCTTGTCAATCTTGGCTGCAATAGCCTATGAATGGGTTGGGCCAAATACCCGATTCCAAGTAAACACGATAGTTCCCTTTTGAAACAATACCTTGGATGATGGCCGCGCAGCGGCCTTTTTGGTACGCACTTTCCTCTGTGGGGCACAGCCCCACAGAGGAAAGCGCGGACGCGGGGCCGCGTTAGCGGCGTCGCGTCCACGCTAGGCGGATGATCAAATTTGGCGTTGAAAAGGCAGGGAGCTATCGCGTTGCCAAGGATCCTGAAAGCTGCAAAAGCCGTCCATGGACTTGGCATCACAGCCAAGGCTGACGGGGTGTTTCATGGCGCATCTAGCCAGCTGCCCCGCGCAAACCCGTTTTGGGAGAGTCATTGGTTTATCAATGGAGAACTCATCCTAGGCTTGACTTCCATTTTGAACGATTCTCCTCGAAGCAAGCCCTGGCCTTCGCAATGCCTTCAAAAACTAGCGGCGGGGTGCTGGTGGTATGGCGAAAACGGGGATGCCTGGGATTCCCCAGTCAATGCTCTTAGGGGGATCGAAAGTTTTTGAGGTATAAAGGGATAAAAGCAAGTCGGTAGCACGTTGAAAATAATGATCCATGCGGGATTCTGGTTTTTCAGGCTGTTCTCTTTCCGCAGCAAGCCTACGAACCAAAGCCCTGATTTCAGCGTCGCTCCACCCTGACAAGCAGGCGCGCATCCATTCTTCGACCTCCCACTCCGACCAGGCCACCCTCTCTGGGCGGAGGCGCACTTGCCGCGGGAAGAGGCTCTCCTTGATCATTTCATGGATGGTCGATTTACTGATGGTGGTTTTCTCCACGACTTCATCGCGTGTCAAGAACCGCAATTGTCTGTCCGCCATCGCCTTTTGGGTGTCCTTAAGGCGATTCCCCCGATCAGGGCGAGCGGGCAGTTCCCGTTTGGCAACAAGCTGGCTGACCAATCCCCTCATTTCATCGTCGCCCATCCCGGCCTGGCGGGCGCGCATCCATTCTTCGACTTCGGAGGCGGCCCAGGCAACCTTTTTAGGGCCGATGTGTATTTGCGGAGGGAAGAGGCCTTCTTTCACCTTCTTGTAGATGGCTGCCGGACAAAAGGTGGTTCTCTCGGCGACTTCTTCCATTCCCACGAATCGGAGCTTTTCCCCCTTTGGCGCCTTCGGCCCATCGGCTTTTGATTTGGGTTCCCGCAATGATGGCGGGCGTTTCGCCCGAAGGGCCTTTTCTTCTGGAGCAATGTCTTTAATTCCGCTGATCATTGCGGCCCGACCATCTTGTGACGGCTTCGCATCTTCTGCCCGATCTGGCCGGCCAGCCTCGCTTTGGCCTGTTGCCGAAATTGATTTCTTCATTTCTCCACTCCTTGGGAATTGCCGCTGCCGTTGATGTCACGAGTTTGCGGGATCAACCCTTTGGTTGCAGTCATTGTTTGGCCTGAGTCTGGTTTGTCTGGCGTCATCATCCATTCCTTCCACCGCATTCGATGCTACCCGATTCATGCCTTGGGTCAACCCCAAATAATGCGGGCGGGATGCGCTCAAAGATCATGCCAGATGGCACATGGATTTAAGTCAAGTGCAAGACGTTTTCGGCGTCCCGATTGATTGCGGCGTCGGCTTCTCGTGAGGCATTGGCGAAGGTAATCACCCAGTGCAGCACAGTCGCCTGCGCCACTCCAAAGGCAAGGGCGGCGGCGCGCATTGGCAGCCCCACGATGCAGGGGCAAAGGGCCTGCGCCCTGTTCTGAGCTCAGTGGGCGCGACCTGCGGCGCCCGATTCGCCGTTGTCCGTTTAGGCGGTCCCCGCTACTTGGCCTTCCCGCTTTTCAGTTTGTCCAAATAGTCCGCCCACGCCTGCATCATTTCTTTCCGCTGTTCCAGGAACTGGGCGCGGTCGTAGGATTCCCCAAGCCTCTCGCTTGTCTTATGCGATAGCTGGCGTTCAATCCACTGAGGGTCGAAGTGCAGCCTCTCCGCAAGGATCGTCCTAGCCATTGCCCTGAACCCGTGCAGCGTCATCTCGCTGCCGGTGTCATAGCCAAGCGTCTGCAATGCAGAGTTGAGGGCGGGAACGCTGAGGGGCTCGCCGTAGCGGAAGCCCGGGAAGACATACTTCCCTTCGCCCGTCAGGGGCTGCAAGTCCCGCAATATGGCCAGCGCCTGCTCCGACAGAGGCACGACCAGCTTGCGCTTGACTGGCGCGGTTGTCCTTTGCTTCGAGAACACAAATACCCATTTCCTGCGCTCCAAGTCCATGTCCTCCCACTTGGCATGCCTGAGCTCGTTTGGCCGGACGAACACTAGGGGGGCGAAGGCTAGGGCGCAGCGGACGACGTGGGACCCCTTGTAGGCGTCTATTGCTTTCAGCAGGTCGGCAACTTTCGCGGGGTCTGTCAGGCTTGGGAACGGCTTTGAGGGGTGGGGCTTCAATGCTCCGCGAAGGTCGGGGCAGGGGTCCCTTTCTGCCCTGCCTGTGGCTATGGCGTACCGCATGATCATGCTGACGGACACGTTTATCTTGTGGGCGGCGGTCACCGCGCCCCTAGCCTCGACGCGGCGGCAGACCGAGAGGACGTCAGGGGCTTTTAGCTCTGCGACGGGGATTTTCCCTATTATAGGGGAACACGTCCTTTTCAAGCTGCATCATTGATTTCCTTGTGTACATCTCCACCTTGTCCAGCCTCCAGTTTTCGTACCATTCGCGGGCGAGGGCTTCAAAGGAGTTCTCGGCCAGGGCGCGCTTCGCTGCCTTGGCCGCTTTTTTCGCCGCCGAAGGGTCAATGCCATTGGCAAGCTTCTCCCGCGCCTCGAAGTGCCGCCGCCTTGCCTCCTGCAGGGACACTTCA
The DNA here is from genome assembly GCA_031281385.1 of Holophagales bacterium. Next base: position 3,375 of record JAITFL010000032.1, on the reverse strand, counting down.
GGGTACTTGCCTATTGCGAGGCGCTTCTCTCTGCCGTTGAAGTGGTATTTGTAGCGCCAAAGCCTGCCGCCCGTTGGCTGGATCTCGATGTACAGCCCCCCTCCATCGAACAGTCTGTATGGCTTTTCTGCCGGCTTTGCCCGTTTGATGCCCAAGTCTGTCAGCCCCATGCTTGATCTCCTGTGGTTTTAGGGGCATGGGGGCATGCCGATTTCTTATGCCGAAAATGCCCCATGTAATGCCCCAAGAAAAGTGCAGATTTCAGTTTATCATGCCGGGAACTTACGGAAATAAAATTTGTTAAAAGCCATGTAACAGATGGCGATATTTGATTTGGTCGGATTCGCTCGGACAAGAGAACAGTAGGCTTATTGAATGCTAACTGGGGATTCATTCATGGCGGCCTCGCATGCGAGTTCATCCATTTAAGTCACCCAAATGCTGCTGGCATTTGAGGCTGCACTGCAGCCTCAAACGCTCATTGCACTAAGGCGTCTTCCACAGATCCCTGAGGTACTCGCCTCGCTTACTGCCCTAATACTATGAGCGGATACCCGGATATGACTTCGATGGGTGGGCGTATGTATGGGAGATTGCTTTGATGTGAGCGATTCGGGCGGGAAGGGGTTCCAATGGGAGTGAGGGTGATTTTGCAGGTGGCTTTTCGGCTAGCAGGGGCAATATTATTTATTCATGTAATTGCGCCAAAATACTTCCATCGGCACTAACTAGCACCTTGTAATAAAAGCCTTGCAAACATACAATTCTTTAATTGGGGGCAACATGCCTCCAATCATTTCTCCTAAGAGAGGCATTATGGTAGAGAACGTCAAACAGTCCCTGCGCGAATCGAGAACCATGAGGTGGGTGGCCTTGGCCATCGTGTCCTTCACGATGCTGTGCGGCTATTACTTTGAGAAGGCGACGTCGGCCTTCAAGACCGCGCTGATAGACAACGCAGGGTGGACCAGCACGCAGTTCGGTTTCTTTAGGTGGTCTTACATGTGGCTGAACGTTTTTTGCGGGATGCTGGTGATTGGCGGCATAATCCTAGATAAAAAGGGCATCAGGTTCGCTGGGGTAATGGCCACCATCATCATGGTCTGTGGTGCTGGATTGTGCGGCGTTGGCCTCTGGGGCGGCGTTCATTGGGGCTTCCCTGTGACGACGCAACTGTGGATAGCCTCCTGTGGCTTCGCCATTTTCTGCATGGGCGACGAGATCGCTGGAATCACTGTATCTAAGACAATTGTCAAATGGTTCAAGGGCAAAGAGATGGCACTGGCGATGGGCCTAGAGATGGCCGCCGCTAGGATGGGCACAGGCATCGCGATGGCCGTGGGCCTACCCATAGCTTACAAGTGGGGCGTACCAGCACCGGTCCTCTTGGGCGTGGCATTGTTGACCATCGGCATGTGCGCCTTTATCTTTTACACCAGAATGGACAAGAAGCTGGATGCCAGCGAACCCCCGCCGCCTGTCAACGCCAGCGGCGAAAATGAAGATGCCTTCAAATTCTCCGACATCTTGGACATCATGAAGAACAAAGGCTTCTGGCTGATAGCCATTTTGTGCGTCTTATTCTACTCGGCAGTCTTCCCTTTCCTTGATTACGCGGTTGACCTTATGGTCAACAAGTACGGCTTGGATGGCAAATATGCCGGGCTGGTTCCTGCTCTGCTGCCTTTTGGCAACATACTATTAACGCCAGTCTTTGGCTCCATCTACGACCGCAAGGGCAAAGGTGCCACCATCATGGCCATCGGCGCAGTGCTGCTCATCATCGTCCACGTCATTTTCTCTGTGCCAGCTCTGGCGCATTGGGGCTACGCCGTTTTTGCAGTTCTCGTCTTGGGCGTCGGCTTTTCGCTGGTGCCTTCGGCCATGTGGCCCAGTGTACCCAAACTGATCCCCGAAAGGCAGTTGGGTACAGCCTACGCCATGATCTTTTTCATCCAGAATATAGGCCTAGGTTGCGTGCCGCTGCTGATTGGTTGGGTGCTGGATCGTTATTGCGTAATCAGTAAGGTGATCAGCGAAACTGGAGCGGTTACTACCAGGTACAACTACACCCTGCCGATGATGATATTTACGGTCTTTGGCATTTTGGCCTTGGGTGTGGCGATTATGCTCAAGTCAACCGACCGCGCAAAGGGGTATGGTTTGGAGCTTCCAAACATAAAAAAGTAATAATTATTTATAAATAATCATCTCGGCTGGGATGATTTTCTTGTTTTTTTCGCTTTTTATGCTATTCTGTTTTTCTGACATGGTTAGCCGGTGGCGCCTGCCATCGGCTTTTTGATGAACAACGGACACAATCCGACACCAAGGGAGGCAAGATGGCCGCCGCACAGCAAGATGACCGCATGAAGGCCCTAAACAGGGCCCTTTCAGACATAGAGCGGAACTTTGGCAAGGGCTCGGTGATGAAGCTGGGCGACAGAATGAACGCTGAGGGCATAGAAGTCATTTCCACAGGCTCCATCGGCCTGGATTTCGCCCTTGGCATAGGCGGGGTGCCCAAAGGCCGCATCGTGGAGATATATGGCGCAGAAGCCAGCGGAAAAACAACGCTGGCCCTGCATATCGTTGCCGAGGCCCAGAAAAAGGGCGGCTTGGCGGCATACATAGACGCAGAGCATGCGCTGGACCCAGACTACGCCAAAAAATTGGGCGTTGACGTTGAAAATCTATTCATCAGCCAGCCCGACAGCGGCGAGCAGGCACTTGAAATCTGCGACCAGTTGGTGAAGAGCGGCGCACTGGACGTGATAGTGGTTGACTCCGTTGCCGCCCTGACCCCAAAGGCCGAGATTGACGGGGAGATGGGCGACGCGCACGTGGGCCTGCAGGCCAGACTGATGAGTCAGGCGCTAAGAAAGATGACGGCCACCATCAGCCGCAACAACGCCTGCGTGGTCTTTATCAACCAGATACGCATGAAGATCGGCGTGATGTTTGGCAACCCAGAGACCACGACTGGTGGCAACGCGCTCAAATTCTATTCATCAGTGCGCCTCGAAGTCCGCAGCGGCCAAAGCATCAAGGGGGGTACCGACGCGCTGTCAGCCGGCAAGGACGACGATGGCGGCGTAGTGGGCAAAAAGACAAAAGTCAAGGTTGTCAAAAACAAAGTGGCCCCGCCCCTAAAGGTGGCCAACTTTGACATAGTATATGGCGAGGGCATCAGCCGCATGGGTGAACTCATTGAATTAGGCTCCAGCTTGGAACTGATACAAAAGAGCGGCTCTTGGTATTCATATAAGGACAGCCGCCTTGGGCAGGGCATAGAGAACGTCAAAAAGCTGTTGGCCGACAACCCCGGGCTGGCGGAAGAAATAGAGGGCCTAGTAAGGGCGAAGCTGGGAATCT
>JAITFL010000193.1 GCA_031281385.1 Holophagales bacterium | reverse complement strand
GGATTCCGCCGTTTCGCCCTGCAAAAGATTCACCGGGTTGATCCCCAAATCGGCCAAGCCTTCTTCCTGCAGCAGCTTTCTGACCTTGGAAAGCGAATTAATATCAATCCGCCCTTGTTCCGCTGGTTCTGTAAAGACGAGCATAGAGGGCTGCGTGGAGTTCCTGACGCTTCTCAGTGCTTGGTTCGCGTCCACGAAGCCGGCAGCTACCAGTGAGGCGGCGGCCCTAGCCCTTGCCTGATCGGGGGCATTCTGCGATGCGGCTGGGGGGGCCAACACACCTGCTATGGCTGCAAAGGCCAAACTGTGCAAAAACATTGTTCTCAATTTCCACCTCCGCGCTGGGTTTGCGCCCAGGAAAGCATACGACATTTAACGTATGAATGACATCTGGAATTGAAAGGTTCCACTGTTTTCATAAAGTAATTGACAAGCAAAATATGAATATTTCATGCACAATCACACCGACAAAAAAAGCGGCACCCTCGCTTGGGGTGCCGCAAAGCCTATGGTGGGGCGATGCCAGATGAGCTTATTGCAAAATTCGGCGGCACGTCTGCTCCCGACCTTCCGCTGTCTCTGGCTGAATTCTGTAACTTGCATGTTTACAGTGCATTCACGCCAGAGCCTGCTCCGGTCGGGCGCAGCCTACACCTCCGGTGACTTGCAAAACTGACGTTTTGCAAGTGGCTCCAACGGCATTTATTCTTTGTTTTCCTCGTCCATTGGTGCTTTCGGAGCTTCCTCGCTGGCTTCGCCATCCGCCCCATCGCCCTTGTCCTCTCTTTCGGCCTTGGCAAACGCGTCGGCCAGGGTAGCCTTCTTGAATGGCTGGGCAGAGACCTTGGCGGCTTCCACGTCGCCCTGCTCTTGGTCTATTTCAAACTGCTTGACGGATAAGCCTATTCGGTGTTCCGTTGGGTCGAGCTTGACTATCTTCATGTTGAGTTCCTGCCCGATGGAAAACTCTTTGCTGATGTCTTCCATTCGCTTGCGGCTTAGTTCTGAAACATGGACTAGGCCCTCTACGCCCTCCCCCAAGTCAACAAAGACGCCGAAGTCGGCCACCCTAGCTATTTTCCCAGTGATCGAATCGCCAACATGGTGATTTTCAAAGAAGATTTCCCAAATGTTTGGCTCCATCTGCTTGATGCCAAGGCTCATGCGCTGGGAGACGGGGTCCAAGTTGAGAACCTTGGCGGTCAGGGTGTCGCCCTTCTTCACGATTTCGCTTGGATGCTTAATCTTCTTTGTCCAACTAAAATCTGAAACATGGACAAGGCCGTCAACGCCTTCCTCAATCTCAATGAATGCGCCAAATTCAGTAAGGTTGCGAACCGTTCCCGTGACTATCTGCCCGGGCTGGAACTTTTCGGCCACCGCAAGCCAAGGATTAGGCGTGACCTGCTTCATGCCCAATGAAATGCGCCTGTTGGCAGTGTCTATTTGCAATATCTGGGCCTCCACCACATCGCCCAGATTCACCATGCCCTTTGCTGTCTTTATTTTCTTTGTCCAGCTCATTTCTGAAACATGGACTAGGCCCTCCACGCCAGGCTCCATTTCAACGAATGCGCCATAATCGGTGATGGAAACCACCTTGCCCTTGACCATCGAGTTTATCGGGAAGCGCTCCTCAACGGTGAGCCATGGGTCGGGGAATTTCTGCTTGTAGCCAAGCGAAACCCTTTCGCTGCCCTTGTCGTATTTGAGCACTGCCACTTCGACCTTGTCGCCCACTTGGAACATTTCGCCGGGGTGATTCAGGCGGCCCCACGACATGTCAGTGATGTGCAGCAGGCCATCCACTCCGCCAAGGTCAATGAAAGCACCATATTCGGTAATGTTCTTGACCTGCCCTTCGACCAGTTTGCCTTCTTCAAGACCCGCAAGGGTTTCTTCTTTCAAACTGGCGTTGATGGTCTCCATGAACAGCTTGCGCGAAAGCACTATGTTGCCCCGCCTGCGGTTGACCTTGATGACCTTCATGTCGAAGGACTTGCCGAGGTAGGGGTCCAAGTTCCTTATAGGCTTAGTGTCCACCTGGCTGCCAGGCAAAAATGCGCGGATGCCTATGTCAACGGCAAGGCCGCCCTTCACTTTTTCAAGCACCACGCCATGGACCGTGAGATTGGCCCTGTAGGCCTTCTCCACCTCGTCCCATATCTTCATTTTTTCTGCCCTGTCGCGGCTCAGGCGCACGTTGCCCCTGTGGTCTTCCAAGTGCTCGACCAGCACCTCCACCACGTCCCCGACTTGGACGCCCGATGCGCCGTCAGGACCCGAAAATTCGTCAAGGTTGATAGTTCCAGAACCCTTGTAGCCAATATCTACAATGACGTCCTTGCCTCTTATCTCCACCACCACGCCTTTGACGACTTCCTCTTCTTTGAGGGCTCGGGTCTCTCCCTGCAAAGCCGCCAAGAACTCTTGGGATTCTGGAGAGTCGTCCTCTACCAGCGATGCGTCTAGCACCTTGATGCGGCCCACCTGTTTGGAGGCCATGCCTTTGATTAGGTCGTTTAGTTTGGACACTCGTCCACCTCTGTATTAGTTGCCCCTCCTTGGGGCTGGATTCCCGGTTTTTTCGACCGGCAGAACATCTATGCTACCGCAAAACAGCGAACATTGCTAGAACAAAGATTGTGAGTTTGCCAAATAGCGGCCCACTGCAAGGTCAGGAGCGAAAAGGAGAGCATCAAAATGGTCAGGGTGCCAAACAGGCAAAACCCCAGAACCCAAAAAATCGGATGGCGGAATTGTGGAAAACTATTTCAGTCACCCGATTTTTTAAAAAGCCGACTGTCCAGATTATTTATTGATATACATTGATTTATCGCTTAAAAAATTAATTTATGAATCAAACAATATCCAAAAAATCGCTGGAATCTCTTGCCAAAAATCGAGAAATCCGCCAACTTTTCCACAGGTTTTTTTGACGGCCCGGACACCCCCCATCACTTACCAAAACCGACTCTCCGCCTAAAAAACCGAAGGAGCTCAATTAGCCGCCGGTTGAAAGCAAGCGCGGAGTGCATCACATTAATAAACTATTTATTGACACTGCAAAGGCAAAGGAGCCAAGCAAATAATCCAACACCCCGATGCGCCCCGTGAATCCGGCATGGAGAAGCATTGCAGGCTTACTGGCGCGTACCAACAGCAAAAAACCGAGGCCGATGTATCAGAATAGAATAGTCAAGGCACAATTCTTTGGAGGAAACAAAATGGCCCGAGCCTCGTCTATCTTTGAATGCACAGCCTGCGGGGCCAGATTCTCTCAGCTGGTGGGCAAGTGTGGCTCTTGCAAGTCATTCGGGACAGTGGAAGAAATACGCGGCTCTGTCAAAAAGGCTCTTGGCCGCTCGCGCAGCGCCTTTGCCCAAAGCGATTATTCTGGCCCAGTATCCCTTTTGGACGTGGAAATATCCGATTCTAGCAGAACCCCCATAGGTTTGGCGGAATTGGACAGAGTCCTTGGTGGTGGGGTGGTGCCGGGGATGGTGGTGCTTCTGGGCGGCGAACCGGGAATTGGCAAATCCACCCTTTTGCTGCAGTGGGCCGCCAATATTCCAGGGCGCACACTCTATGCGTCTGGCGAAGAGAGCGAGCGGCAGATACGCATTAGGGCCCAGCGCCTTGGCGCGGAACTGCCAAACATACACCTGCTGGCGGAAACCGACGTCAGGGAAATATTGTCAGCCGCAGACGGTATGAACCCAGAGCTGCTGGTGGTTGACTCCATCCAAACGCTCTATGACCCGGAATTCGAGTCGGGGGCCGGCAGCGTCGGTCAAGTCAGGGGATGCGCCACCATGCTTGCCAGATGGGCAAAAGCAACGGGTACGCCGCTGGTGCTGGTCGGCCACGTCACAAAGGACGGCGGGCTTGCAGGGCCAAAGGTCTTGGAACATTTGGTGGATACCGTCCTCTCTTTTGAAGGCGACCGCCACCACCACCACAGAATGTTGAGGGCCCTGAAAAACCGATTTGGCGCCGCATTTGAGCTGGGCGTGTTCGCCATGACGGAAACGGGGCTGGCCCCGGCCGTGGGAAACCCATTTTTCCTTGAGGCCGAGCCAAGCCCCGGCTGCGCTGCCACGGTGGTTTTGTCAGGGACTAGGCCCGTAGTCGTGGAAATTCAGGCACTGGTGGCATCGGCCGGCCTTGGCATACCAAGAAGGACAGCCATCGGCATAGACGGCCAGCGCTTGGCCATGCTCTGCGCCGTCGCAGAGCGAAGAGGCGGCGTACAACTTCACGACAGAGATGTCTATGTCAACGTCGCTGGAGGGCTGGAAATCGAAGACCCGGCAGCCGACTTGGCCGTGATTGCGGCGCTTGCTTCCAGCGCAACGGGGCGGCTGCTCAGGCACAAATGCGTGTTCGTTGGTGAGGTTGGCCTAACGGGAGAGGTTAGGCCAGTTCCCCAGATTCAGCTTAGGCTCCAAGAATCCGGGCGCCTAGGTTTTGAATGTGCCGTGGCCCCCGCTTTGTCCGAGCCAAAAAAGATGGAGCTGGAACTGTTCCTAGAAAAAAGCGTAGAGAGGCTGAAAACAAAGCCATGGCTGGGGAAGACCGCTGA
>JAITFL010000179.1 GCA_031281385.1 Holophagales bacterium | reverse complement strand
GGTAGCGAAAAAGGTATGGCCGTATCCAACGCTCTCCGAGTCAGAACTTGCCCTGTACCGGAAGCAAGATGAGGCTGCTACGGAATACACGCTTGAAAGCTACCAATCCTTGAACACTTTTAATCGTACGCTTTTTGAGAAGCTGAACACCCGCATTCTCAATCTCGGCACCTATGTGAAGCGGGAGTTCAAGAAGCTGTATGTAGCCTACAAGGCTGACACCAATTTCGTAGATGTCGTAATCCAGGTTTCGCGACTCCGCTTGGCGATTAACATGAAGTTTGCCGATGTCATTGACCCCAAGGGGATTTGCAAGGATATCACAAGATTAGGAAGATGGGGCAACGGTGATGTAGAGGTCGGTCTGGACAGTTTGGATATGCTCGACGATGTGATGGCGATTATTGAACAGGCATTCAGACTGCAGGATGTAGAGTAAAGATCAAACCTTTGGGAACTATAGTCAATTGACTTATAAATATGTACAAGAAACCCCTTGTACAACGCGGCGCGAAGTGTTGCAATGGCGGCATGGCATACAGCAAAGACCTCAAAGAGAAACTGATCGCCTATCTGGCAAAGGGCCACACGATGCGGGTGGCCGAGTGCCTTGCGGAGCTGGAAAAGGTTCAAGGCCGCCCGGTCGTCTATGTGGACGAGACGGGGTTGGACACATGGCTGCACCGCGAGCACGGCTGGTCGGAGCGCGGGGCGCCGGTGGAGGGCAAGGTGCGCGGCCGCAGGCACGAGAGGACGGGGGTCGTCGCCGCCCTGTGGGAGAAGACGGTCATGGCCCCATGCCAGTATGGGGGCACGATGGACTCGGAGTTCTTTGAGGGGTGGTTCGAGTTGGCACTGCTGCCGGCCATGCCCGCGGGGTCGGTCATCGTGATGGACAACGCGACGTTCCACCGGAAGGCCAAGCTCCGCGCCCTTCTGGAGGGGTCGGGGTACGCGCTGCTTTTCCTGCCGCCGTACTCCCCCGAACTCAACCCTATAGAGCATTTCTGGAGCTGGCTCAAGCGGCACCTGCGAAAAATCCTGCCATCGCACACGTCTTTCAGCGATGCGCTCTGTTCCACTTTTCAAGTGCACTGACTATAGTATTACATTGAGGGTACGATGAGTTTGTTATTGGCGATTGACGTTGGGAACACGAACATAGTCATTGGGGCCTTTGGCTTGGACAGTCTGCAAGACAGCCAAAAGTCGGATCTGCAGCGCAGTTGGCGCATCGCCACCACCCGCGAGCGCACGGCAGACGAGTATGGGCTGATGATCCAAGAGCTGTTGAGGCACCAGGGTATGGAACTTTCGATGGTGAAAGAGATAGTCATCGGAAGCGTGGTGCCGCCGCTGCATCCAGTGTTTGAGGCATGCTGCAACAAGTACTTCAATGCTGCGCCGCTGTGGATAGAGCCCGGCATCCACACGGGCCTTAAGCTGGCAATTGACAATCCCAGCGAAATAGGCGCGGATCGCATAGCCAACTGTGTAGGGGCGCTGGAGTTGTGCAAGGCTCCGGCCATTGCCGTTGACTTGGGGACAGCCACTACCTTCGACATCGTGAACGAGAGGCAGGAATACATGGGGGGCATGATACTGCCTGGGGTCAAGATAGCCGCCGAGGCGCTGTTCCAAAGGGCTGCAAAGCTGCCGAGGGTGGAGATAGCCAAGCCGGACAAATTGATTGGCCGCAACACGGTGCAGGCCATGCAGTCGGGCCTCTTCTATGGCTGCGTGGGCCAGATAGATGGGATATTGGAGCGCCTGCGCCAGCAGTTTGCCAACGCTGCGGTGGTGGCTACCGGGGGCCTAGCAAAGACCATCGCCAGGGAAAGCAAATTCATCCAGCGCGTGGAGCCAGACCTGACGCTTAACGGCCTGCGCTCGCTTTGGCGCCTGAACAGGGGGAACTGAATTGGTGGCCGTTCCATTAATCCATCTTGGCGTCGTTGACAGCACCCAATCTTTTTTGCTGCGCCATCCCGAGCTTGGCTTTTGCGGCGTTTTGGCGGACGCGCAGACTGCGGGCAGGGGAAGGGGGGACAACTCTTGGGAGAGCTCTCCAGGCGCTGGGCTTTGGCTGTCCGCTAGGCTGCCCGTCGTGCCGCAGGCAGGAGTCCTGCTGTCGGCCATGGAAGCCGTCGCCGAAATATTGGGGCCCTGCGATGTCCGGCTCGGCATCAAATGGCCGAATGATTTGGTGGCATACAAAGCGGCTGGACAGGCCAAAACACTGGTGAAAATTGGCGGCATCATAGGCGAGCAAAAAAAGGACTGTGCCATCCTTGGCCTTGGCCTTAACATACATAGCGCACCAGAAATGCCGGAGAGGGCCATTCCGCCCGCGTCGCTGGTTTCCTTGGGGGGTGGCCCGATACCAAGCATCGTCAAATTGGCGCAAAGCATTTTGTCGGCGTGGCAAGACTTAAAGACGCCGCGCCAAGCGGCTTTCCGCTGGCCCGCCCAAGGCGACCGCATACAGTGGGAAGAAGGCAGCGGCACCTGCCAAGGCTGGCAAGACGATGGCCGACTGGCCGTCCAGACACAAACTGGCGTGGTGCTTTTGGCTTCGGGCGATGTCAGCAAGGTGATGGAAATACAGCAATAGATAGAGGCGTTTGCAAAATTTTCATTTTTTTCTTACTGCCAGATGCCGCTCCAACTCATCGTATAATTACCCTATTCGCGTTATCTTTTTCGGAGTCCGCTATGCGCACATTTTTGCCATGCGTTGCACTGGCAGCGTTCCTTTCGGCCCCTTCGCAGGTCGCGGCCCAAGAGGGCTATTTTCGGTTCCCTGCCCACAAGGGGGACAAGGTGTTCTTTGTCGCAGAGGGCGACATCTGGACTGCTCCCCTAAACGGCGGCAAGGCCCTTAGGCTCACCACCCATGTCGGCCAAGAGACTAGGCCCGTGATTTCGCCCGATGGAAAGTGGATAGCGTTTTCCGCTTCCTACGAAGGCTCCAGCGAGGCGTACGTGATGCCAGCGGAGGGCGGCCTTCCAAAGCGCATTGCCTTTGACGGTGGCTCCCCAGTGGGCTGGACGCCAAAGGGCGAAGTGCTGTACGTGTGCAGTTCCAGCAAAGGGCCAAGCGGGCAGAGGGTGCTGGTGCAGGTGAACCCGAACACACTGGCCAGGACTCCAATTCCCCTCGCAGACGCCAACGACGGCTGCTTTGACGACTCTGGCAAATTCCTTTACTTCATCCGCATGGGCATCCACATGATGGGCGACAACGCCAAGAATTATCGCGGCGGGGCGATGGCCGAGCTTTGGAGCTATGAGCACGGCACCGCCAAAGAGGCTGTAAAGATTAACGTCCCAGGCAATGGAAACATCAAGCGCCCGATGTGGTGGAAAGACAGGCTGTACTTCATCGGCGACAGCGACGGCACCGACAATATTTGGAGCATAAAGCCCGACGGCACCGACGCCACAAAGGTGACAAAGCACAGCGACTGGGACGTGCGGTACGCGTACTTGAGCGAAGGCAAAATTACGTACCAACTGGGCGCGGACGTTCATGTTTTGGACTTGTCGAACAACCAAGACAGGACAGTAAAAATAGACCTCGTCTCCGACTTTGAGCAGATGCGAAAGCGCTCTATACGGGCCACTGGCTACATGAACAATGTGTCGCTATCGCCCACCGGGGAAAAGATCGTATTCACCGCCAGGGGCAGCGTGGCCGTGGCCGGCTTGCAAAATTTGAGGCGGGTTGACCTAGCGACCCCAAGCGGCTCACGCATAACGGCTGCCACATTGAGCAAAGACGGTAAGTGGGTTTATGCCTTTAGCGACGCGAATGGCGAAAAGCAGATTTGGCGCTACCCTGCCGATGGCAGCGTAGGCGGCGAGGCCCTGACAAAGGACAAAGGGCTGGATCGCTCGGCGATGTACCCATCGCCAGACGGAAAGTATTTAGCCCACTCCGACCGCAGCAGGAATCTGTGGCTCCTGAACTTGGATACAAAGGACAACCAGCTAATAGACTCCAATAATTATTCTTCCACCCCTTCGGCCACTTGGAGCGCGGACAGCAAAAACATAGCTATCCAGCGTCAGGACACGAGCCACGGGTCCAACCAGATATTGCTATATTCGTTGGATTCTAAGCAAAAGGCGGCTGTCACCAGCGACAAGTACGAATCGTTCTCGCCCGCTTTTTCGCCAGATGGAAAGTGGCTGTATTTCCTTTCCAACCGCACATTCTCGGTGGTCAATGGCTCTCCTTGGGGCGACAGGAACATGGGCCCCTACTTCGACCGCCGCACCAAGATGTATGCGATAGCCCTTCAAGATGGCCTGACATTCCCGTTCCAGGCCAAAACCGAGCTGGACGCAGCCGCGCCGGAGCCAAGGCAGGACAGAACCCCAAGCGGGCCCAGAGGCCAAGGCGGGCCAGCCGGAGCAAGGGGTGGCGAGGATTCCAACGAACCCAGAGAAGTCAAGCTACCCGCCATTCAATTTAATGGATTGGCCAACCGTGTGTATGAATTGCCATTGCCGGCCAGCAATTACCAGAACCTAAGCGCCGATGCCAGAAGGCTTTACTTCATGGAGAGGGATGGCGGCGGCGCGGCGGGCAGGGGCGGCGGGGGCGGCACTGCCATCAAGACGCTGGAAATCAGCAACAACGACCCAAGGCCAGAGGTCTTTTTGGCTGACGCAGGTTCCTACACGCTTTCGCTGGATGGCAAAAAGATAATGCTGACCAGAAGATCCGGCGGCCCTGGTGCAGGCGGCCCAGGCGGGGCGGACTACTACATAGTTGACGCAGGGGCCAGGGCCCCGCAGGACTTAGCTAAGTTTGCCGTCCGCATCAGCGACTGGACTATCACGGCAGACCCAAGGGCCGAATGGCGGCAGATGTTCTACGATGCTTGGCGGATGCACCGCGACCGCTTCTTTGATTCCAAGCTGCGCGGCGTCAACTGGGAGGGCATGAAAAAGAAATACGAGCACCTAATTGACCGCATAACCGACAGAAACGAGCTAAGCGACCTTTTGTCCCAGATGATGGGCGAGCTGGGAGCCATGCACTCACAGGTTCGGGCGGGCGACCAGCGCAGCATCCCCGATTCATGGGCTCAGGCCCACTTGGGCGCGACATTCAGCAAGGCAGCGGACGGGTACAGAATAGATCACATATACCGCACAGAAAATGAACTGCCCAGCGAGGCGGGTCCCTTGGCCAAACAGGGCATGGACGTGAGAGAGGGCGACATTATCACATCTATCAACGGCAGGCCAGTCTTGGAGACTAGGGACATTTCCGACCTGCTGGTCAACCAAGCCGGCCAACAAGTACTGCTGGGCCTAAAGAGGGGCCAGACACAGCTAAAGCCCATCATCGTGACCCCAGTCAACAGCGCGCAAAATGGCGGCCTGCGCTATTCCGACTGGGAAGAGAACAACCGCCTGCAAGTAGAAAAGGCCAGCAATGGGCGCATGGGCTATCTGCACCTTCGCGCGATGGGCGGCAACGACATCAATACATTTGCACGAGAGTTCTACGCAAACGTAGAGAGGGACGGCCTTATCATTGACGTGCGGCGCAACAACGGCGGCAACATTGATAGCTGGGTGATAGAAAAATTGCTAAGGCGGGCTTGGGCCTTTTGGACTACACCCGACGGCATGTACCGCGGCGTCAACATGCAGCAGACCTTCAGGGGCCACATAGTTGTGCTGATTGACGAATACACCTACTCCGACGGCGAGACGTTTGCAGAAGGAATAAAACAGCTTGGCATAGCCCCGCTGGTAGGCAGGCGCACATCGGGCGCTGGTGCTTGGCTCACAGATTCCAACGGCCTAATTGACGGGGGGATGATCCGCGTTGCCGAATGGCCCCAGTTCGCCACCAAGGATGGCTCTTGGCTGATCGAAGGCGTGGGCGTCTCCCCAGACATCGAAGTTGTCAACCCGCCCTTGGAGACTTTCAATGGCAAAGACAGACAGCTCGAAACGGCCATCAAGGTTTTGCAGGACAAACTAAAGGCCAGCCCCATACCAGAGCTCAAACCCAAGGGGATACCCAGCTTGAAGAAATAGAGGATTCGGCTTCGTTCCGCGTTGTGCCAACCTGAGCCACTTGTAAAACAGACGTTTTGCAAGTGGCTCGTTTATTTGCTATATCCTCACCCCTTGAACACTTCGGCGTGTGTTCCAGTCCGCGCCAAATATAAAACATTGCCAGACACCCGGTACACCAATAGCCAGTCTGGGGTGATGTGGCACTCTCGATAGTCTTTGAGTTTTCCTTTGAGCTGGTGGTCTCGGTGCCGACTGTCCAGTGTGTTCCCTGACGCAAGATCTTCAATCACTGCTGTCAGCAACGCAACATCAAGGCCCCGCCCCTCAATTTTCTTTAAGTCCCTAGAGAACCTGCCGCTTGGCTCAGTCTCGCGCATTTGCGAGCAACTCGGCCATCATCGCTTTGACATCTGTGTATCTTTTGCCAGAAGATGGATCTTTGATTGAACGCTCGATTTCCGCCATCGCCTCAAGTGTCTTCTCGTTGGGTTCGTTTTCGTGTACGGAGCAGTCAACCACATGAAGCGTTGGCCTTCGGCTTTCGCCGTTGCGAGGCATGGATCTGTCGCCAACGATGGTCGTAGGCGTTGAACTTCCCGCTAATGCGAAGATAGATGAACTTGACTCCTCCATGTTGCATTCCTCTCAAAAACAAGGATAGCAGATAAGCCTGTGCCAGAAGAATTTGAATTTGCAAGTGGGATTGTTTTATGAGCTTTTTGCAAAACTGGGCAAATTTTGTGTGTAAGACTCCGTTCAGCGCGGGCGTTCAATCTGTTTCTAGCTCCTGATTTTATCTTTCGTGCACGGGGCAGACACTCTTATAATTTGGTTCGTTCATCGCCGGGGTATGGAGTTTGCCCGGATGATGAACAGTACACCCGGCAGTATCATCGTGCAGGATGGCACACTGTTGAGTTATTTGTCAGGCGCATATCTTTCTTGCTCGGGGTGATGGCCCGGCAATTTGCTTCATCTCTCACCGTATCATGGAGCCCGCCCTAATGCTTAACTGGGGAACTCGCTTGTTGCATCGCTCGCAGGCTCTCGGTATCCTGCGCTGACGCTCCGGATACGCGAGACACCCTCCGTTGGTCTATGCGGCACATTGGTCGCCAGTGCTGCCATGTGCGTTTTCAGCTTGTTCAGCGTCGTTCTCGCGCTGCCCCTTTTTAAGCCGCCCAAGTGCTGCTGGCATTTGAGGCTGCACTGCAGCCTCAAACGCTCATTGCACTAGGGCGTCTTCCCCAGACCCCGGGTACTCGCTTCGCTTACTGCCCTATTTAGGGCCTGATACATGGACATGACTTCGATGAGCGAGAGGATAATTTTGCAAGTGGCTCAACCTGTCAACTGGCTCCTACAACTTAACCCCCAGTGTCTTGTAACTGATATAAAATTGACTGATGCAACCGACGTGGACTGGCGACGACATTTACTTCATGAACTTGGCGTTGGACGAGGCGTACAGCGCAGACCGCGACGACGAGGTGCCCATTGGGGCTGTTCTGGTGTCTGAGGGGGTCATGCTGGGCAGGGGGCACAACCGCCCCATTGGTGCAAACGACCCTTCAGCCCATGCTGAGATCAACGCTTTGCGGGACGCAGGGGCATGGCTGAAAAATTACAGGATGCCAAAGAACACCACCCTTTACGTCACTCTGGAACCTTGCCTGATGTGCTTTGGTGCGCTGGTTCACGCTAGGGTTGACAGGGTTATATTTGGCGCGGCGGATTCAAAGATAGGCATCACCAAGTCGTTGGACATTCTCTCTGAGGTTCGCCTAAACCACCAAATAGAGTTCATCGG
>JAITFL010000069.1 GCA_031281385.1 Holophagales bacterium | reverse complement strand
GCTTGATTTGGGATACGCGATCAATTGGGATGGGCCAGTGGAAACCAAGGTAAAACAGGCAGGGCCAATGCTTTTCACTGGATACAGGCACTCAAAGGGCTGGGCGCCAGATCAAAAATTGTTCTTTGCGATGTACCTAGATCAAAAACCAGACGAGGTGCGCTACTTCATTGATGGCAAGCCAAGTGTGGACGTAAATGAAGACTCACAGGGCAAGGACACGCGCTTGGTATTGACCTTTGAGCGCGGCGGCAGGGTGCAGGTCAAGATGGGCATATCGGCTGTAGATGTGGATGGGGCCATCAACAACGTCAATAGCGAAATCCCGCACTGGACATTCGACAGTGTGCATAAAGATGCACACAATGCTTGGACGCAGGTATTCAGCCGCATCACCGCTACGCACATAAACCCTGACGATGCAAAAATATTTGATACCGCCCTTTATCACGCATTCTTGGCCCCCAATATAGTCAGCGACGCAGATGGGCGCTACCGAGGCGTAGATGGCCAGATACATACCGCCGATGGTTTTGCCTTCAGCAGTACGTTCAGCCTTTGGGATACATTCAGGGCCAGCCACCCCTTGTTCACCTTACTAGCACCCGAAAAGATTGATGGATTCGTCAAGTCCATGCTGGAGTTCAACCAGCAAAAGGGCCAGTTGCCAATCTGGGCGCTGTGGAACAACGAAACCTACTGCATGATTGGCTACCATGCAGTGCCGGTGCTGGTTGACGCATACCTAAAAGGGCTTACATCGGCGAGTGGCGAAGATATATTGAACGCTTGCGTTGCCATGGCAGACAGGGACGTGGATGGTCTCAAGAGCTACAAGGCGCTTGGTTACATTGACACTGCCGAGAATGAATCCTGCGCCAAGACGCTGGAATATGCGTACGACGACAGCGCGATAGCCAGGCTGGCAGAGAAACTTGGAAAAAATGAAATAGCGGAAAGATTTAGGCAGCGGGCCATGAACTTTCGCAACCTCTTTGATGCCCAAACGGGGTTCATGCGCGGCAAGGACGCCAAAGGCAAGTGGCTGGAGCCATTTGATCCCACGGCCTCGGATCACCGCCAATCGCCCTACTGCGAGGGCAACGCTTGGCAGTGGACTTGGTTCGCTCCCCACAGCCCGGCGGAGCTAGTGAAGCTATTTGACGGGCCCGAAAATTTTGTCGCCAAGCTGGACAAGCTCTTTGACATGCCGTCCGATCTCACCGGCCAAAACGTCAGCCCCGACATTAGCGGCATGATAGGCCAGTACGCGCACGGGAACGAGCCCAGCCACCACACGGCCTACCTTTACATGTGGGTGGGGCAGCCTTGGAAGACCCAGATGCGGGCGCGGCAAATAATGGAAGAGCTGTACAAAGTGGGCCCAGAGGGTCTGTGCGGGAATGACGACTGCGGGCAGATGTCCGCGTGGTACATCTTCAGCGCACTGGGTTTTTACCCGGTTGACCCAGCCAATGGCGTGTACGTGCTGGGCAGCCCACGGGTAAAGTCGGCCAAGATAAACCTTCCTGGCGGAAAGACGTTTGAAGTGGCGACAATGGGCCAAAGCAAAGAAAATGTGTACGTGCAGTCCGTGTCGCTAAATGGCAAGCCACTGAACCGCGCCTTTATTACCCACGACGAAATAGCCAAGGGCGGCAAATTGGAGTTTAAGCTGGGCCCAACAGCCAATGAGGGCTTGAAGAATTTAGAAGTCCCGCCGAGCTTCTAATGGAATAAGCTACTGCAAAAAACTCATTGGCTGCGATTCGCCATGACAGTCGTCCCAAAGACTATTCCAAACCAAATCTAGGATGCTACTTTATGGGAACCATAGCAAGCCTGTTGGCGCGAACAGGGGCAGCAGTTGAACAACTTAACGCAAAGCACCATTGGCTGCGCTACGTCTTTTTGTTTGGAATGTGCTTTGCTTGGTATGGGAATGTACTGCGCCTGATAGACGGATGTGCTACTGCCATTTATATGTACGCTCTAGCGCTGTTGTACTTTTGGACTATTCCCAAACAGGAACGCCAACTATACAACTTTACAGTGCCGAAAAAGAAGATGATAGCCTTGGCCTTTATTGTTGGAATCATTTGCTATGCAGCGAGTGTGACTTTCAATTATTTTTTCAATGATAATTTTATTAAATTGCAAGATCCAATTTCTATTGCAGTGGGTTTTCCAATTGTATTTGTGTTCATGTTTATTTTAGTCTTGTCTGAAGAAATACTATTTAGGGGAATCTTGTGGGGCGAAGGTAGGCGTATCAATTTGTCTAATTTTTCCATTTTGTGCATTCAGGCGATTCTTTTTTTTGCAGCGCATTCTTTTTGGGTCAATTACTCACCCTTGTGGATTCAAGTCCTTGTGTCGGGATTGATATGTGGAATTGTGGCGTGGAAAACAAAATCGGTTTTGGCAAGCGCCATTGTTCTCGCCTGTATAAATTGCACTGGTGAGGCATTTGTTCACGCACTTGTAAATTGAACTGGCGATTTATCTATTTGGCGATGACAGGAAGAATTGGCGTGTTCTAGCGTCAGCCTCTTTTGAGCAGCACCCTGCATTTTATTATTAGGTCTTTCCGGCAATCCGCTTCGACAGTTACCTCAGAGATGTCCTCTCTTTTCTTGAAAATCTTGAGGCAAGAGTCCTTTGCTTTTTCGGGGACTTCGCACTCTTTGCACTCTGGCGCCGTGGGTCTTACTATGGTCAGTTCCATTTCTCTCTCTGAATTATTGATTGTTCAGGGCTGTTACTCTGTGTTTAACAATTCTCTCACGACAAATCGGAAGTGGCAATTGTTAGGCTTAAGTCTAACACTAAAAATGAACGGTGGTTCAATTATTCGGCGATGACAGAAAGAATTGGCCTGTTCTAGCATCGAGAGTCTTGATGCTTCAGCCGTGTGTCAACCCATATAGCTCGTGTGGGGCCATGTCTTGTCCGTTGGGCCATTCGATGCCCTTCCCGTCGCGTATGATTTTCACGCTACTGAAATAGGATTCATCCGCCAGCTCGCCATAGTAGTCGCCGTTGATGTATGGCTTTGCGTCGAATTCTTTTGTTTCGCCAGTTTCGTATGTCAGCCTCAGCAGATAATTCGGCAATGTTTCCAAGTTCGTGATGCGTGGTTGCAGCATTGGCATGGGTACTCCTATTTAAGGGGTTCTATAGCAAAGTGCTTTTGGCCCCTTTGCAGCAGCAGCCAGTTGTTCAGCGGTATCGAATCAAACAGCCCTACAGCGACTTCCCCGCGCTCTTCCCTGCAGACCTGAGGTCGTTGCAGGCTTGGACAACGCGGTCTGCCATGCCCTGCTCGGCCTTTTTCAGATACGAGCGGGGGTCGTAACATTTTTTGTTGCCGACTTCGCTGTCAACTTTTAGCACTCCATCGTAGTTTTTGAACATGTGGTCG
>JAITFL010000144.1 GCA_031281385.1 Holophagales bacterium | reverse complement strand
ACGCGTGGCGGGGAAAGGCACCGCCCCGTGGAAGATATTTTGAAAGAGATCAGGGGCCTAGTAGCCGATGGGTATTGCGAAATCGAACTGTTGGGCCAAAACGTGAACAGCTACAAGGGTGGATGCACGTTTGCCGAATTGCTGCACAGAGTGGCGGAAATAGATGGCCTAGAATGGATACGCTTTACCACCAGCCACCCGATGAACTTTACCAAAGAACTGGCAGAAGCCTTGGTGACTATTCCAAAAGTGGCTCCATTTCTGCATCTGCCGCTGCAAAGCGGATCAGACAAAGTGCTAAGGCGCATGGGGCGTGGCTATACGACCCAAGATTACATTGATCGTGTGGGGTATTTGGGGGAAGGGCGGCGCGGAATCTGTCTCTCCACAGATTTCATAGTGGGCTTTCCGGGGGAAACAGACGAGGATTTTGAAGCAACGATGTCTCTGCTAGAAAAACTTAGGTTTGACGCGTCCTTTAGTTTTATCTACAGTCCGCGGCCAGGCACCGCAGCCATTCGGCTGGCGGATGATCTGCCCGATGCAGTAAAGCATGAAAGGCTTGCTAGGCTCCAGTCCCGGCAGACCGAGCTAACATTTGAGAGCCACCGCCGCGAGGTCGGAAAAATAGTGCCTGTAAGGATAGAGGGCCGCCCAGAGTCGGGGCAGGGGCGCTGGCTGGCCCGCACTGCCCAATGGCGAAACGTCCACATAGAAAACGCAGGCGATTCCGCGCTGCCGTTTGGGCGGCTCGTTGATGTGAGAATTGTTGATGCGGGCCCACACTGGCTGAAGGGCGAGCTAGTGTAAGTGAATCACGGCTACAAATGCCTCAACTGCAAAAGCATAATAATTTTGTTAGTGTTAGACTGATCTTATCGGGCGGGAAAGGAAAAATGGAAGACCTGCTAAATAAACTGTGTGGTTTTGGAGTTGTCCCGGTGGTATCGCTGGACGATCCCCCAAAAGCCGTTCAGTCGGCCAGCGCACTTATCGAGGGCGGCCTGCCGTGCGCGGAAATAGTGTTTAGGACGCAGGCCGCCGAAGAGTCAATAAAGCTGGTTTCGCAAGAGTTCCCACAGATGTTGTTGGGGGCCGGCACAGTGCTGACTACGCGCCAAGCAGACCAAGCCATTGACGCGGGCGCGAAATTTATTGTGTCTCCGGGCCTCAATCCAAAAGTCGTCGAACACTGCCTGTCGAAAAAAATCCCAATCATCCCAGGTTGCGTGACGCCAAGCGAAATTGAAAAAGCCATGGAGCTTGGGCTGGACTTCGTCAAATTTTTTCCGGCTGAGGCCGCTGGCGGAATCAAAATGCTCAAAGCACTCAGCGCCCCTTATTCCAACGTGAAGTTTATGCCAACGGGCGGGATTGACATTAATAATTTATGCACATATCTCGCTTTTGACAAGGTGATAGCCTGCGGCGGAAGCTGGTTGACGCCCAAGGAACACATAAATAGCGGCAACTTTGGAGAAATTTCAATGCTCGCAAAAGAAGCGGCGTTGGCTGTAAAAAAACTGAGAGAGGCGCGATAAATGTCAAAGAGGGTTATCACGTTTGGCGAACTGATGTTGCGCCTCGCGCCGGAAGGATATTTGAGGTTCACGCAGGCTGACAGGTATTCCGCCACCTACGGCGGCGGGGAAGCCAACGTGGCAGTGTCGCTGGCTAATTTTGGCGTTGATGTGGCGTTTGTGAGCAAGATGCCCCCAAACGATATTGCGCGGGCAGGGGTGAATTCTTTAAGGAAACATGGGGTGGACACCTCGTCAATGGTTTGGGGGGGCGATAGAGTAGGCATTTATTTTCTTGAAAAAGGGGCCAGCCAAAGGCCGTCCAAGGTTATTTACGACAGGGCCGGTTCTGCGATAGCAAAAGCGCTGCCGTCAGATTTTGACTGGGACAAGATATTTGATGGAGCGCACTGGTTTCATTTTACAGGTATTTCGCCAGCGCTTAGTGACAACGCGGCACAAATATGCCTTGAGGCCTGCAAGGCCGCAAAGAAAAAAAATATAATCATTAGTTGCGATCTCAACTATCGAAACAAACTTTGGAGCAAAGAAAAAGCAGGTAAGGTGATGAGCGAGCTATGCAGGTGCGTTGACATATGCATAGCAAACGAAGAGGACGCGACTGACGTTTTTGGCATAAGGGCTGACGGAACAAATGTCGCTTCGGGGAAATTGAACCATGAAAGCTATAAAGATGTAGCGAAAAAACTTGTGGAGCGTTTTAATTTTCAAAAAGCGGCAATAACTTTAAGAGGGTCGTTGTCCGCCAATGACAATCTTTGGGCGGCGATGCTTTTTGATGGCAAAGATTTTATTTTTAGCAAAGAATACCAAATACACATAGTTGATCGAGTTGGAGCGGGAGATTCATTTGCAGCAGGGCTTATTTTTGCGCTGCTCAATAATTATCCTTCAGGAGAAGCACTGGAATTTGCCGTGGCGGCAAGCTGTCTAAAACATAGCATTGAAGGCGATTACAATCAAGTGTCTGTGGAAGAAGTCAAAAATCTCGCAAGTGGAAATGCTTCAGGAAGGGTGCAAAGGTGAGCGCATGCAAATGACATTCAGATGGTATGGAGAGAAATTGGATTCTATACCCTTGAAATACATCAAACAGATACCGGGGGTGAGCGGTGTAGTGTGGGCTCTACACGAATTACCTGCGGGGGCGGCCTGGCCCATGGAACGAATTGAAGAAGTTAAGGCCCAAACAGCTCCATTCGGTTTGAACATTGACGTGGTAGAAAGCGTCAATGTCCATGAGGACATAAAGCTCGGAAATTCAAACCGCAGCAAATACATTGAAAACTATAAACGCACACTTGTGAATCTTGGCAAGGCGGGAGTTAAGGTCGTTTGCTACAACTTTATGCCAGTCTTCGACTGGACTAGGACAGACCTTTTCAAGCAACAGCCCGATGGCTCTACGGCGTTGTATTACGAAAAAGCCAAAATTGACAGCATGAATCCAGCGGATTTTTTGGATGACGTGTCCAGACAGGGAACCTCATTTATGCCGGGCTGGGAACCAGAAAGGCTCTCAAATATAAAAGATTTATTTATGGCCTACGAGGGAGTGACCGAAGAGGATCTTTGGGGCAATTTGCAATTTTTTCTCAAAGAAATTATTCCAGTCGCAGAAAGCAGCGGCATAAAAATGGCTATACACCCGGATGACCCCCCATGGAATATCTTTGGGCTGCCGCGCATCATTAAGTGCAAGAACAGTCTTGAAAGGCTTTTGGGGCTAGTTGAGAGTCCTTCCAATGGAATTACACTTTGCAGCGGTTCGCTGGGGGCATCGTATTGCAATGATATTCCTGAGATGGTTCGATACTTTAAGGACAAAATCTTTTTTGCGCACATACGCAACCTCAAGCGCTTTGACAATGGCGATTTCACAGAAACGTCCCACAAATCATCAGATGGCTCTTTGGACATAACTGAGATTGTCAAAGCGTATCACGACATAGATTATAAATATTACATTCGCCCTGACCACGGTAGGCACATTTGGGACGAAAAATGCCGCCCCGGCTATGGCCTATACGACAGGGCGCTTGGGATAATGTACATAAATGGTGCTTGGGACGCTTTTGAAAAGGAGGGCAAAGGATGAACTGGAGTGAAAAAACGGCTGTAATAACCGGGGCAGGGGGCGTCCTGTTGGGCGCGTTTGCGATTGAGCTGGCCAAAAAGGGCACAAAAGTGGCCGCATTGGACAAAAACCTTGAACACGTGCAAAAAACGGTTGACACCATAGTTGGCTCTGGTGGCACTGCCAAAGCGTACGCCTGCGATGTGCTTGACAAAGCATCTCTGGAAGCGGCGGAAAAGCAAATCTTCGAGGATTTTGGTAATTACCACATTTTGATAAATGGGGCTGGCGGCAATATGGACAAAGCAAACACCACCAGCGAATTTTTTGATGAAACTGAACTAGACAATCCCAACGCGAGGTCATTTTTCGATCTCGACGTGCCAGAGATCCAAAAAGTGTTTGAATTAAATTTTTTGGGCACTCTTTTGACGACACAGGTTTTTGCCAGAAAAATGTTGGGCCTACAAGGTGCAACTGTAATAAATATGTCCAGCATGAGCGCGTTTTCGCCAATGACCAAAGTGCTTGGCTACAGCGCGGCCAAGGCGGCCATAAACAACCTGACCGAATGGCTTGCCGTTCATTTTGCCAACAAAAATCTTAGAGTCAACGCAATCGCGCCAGGATTTTTTGTGACCAAACAAAACCAAAATCTTCTTAAAGCTCCGGATGGTTCGCTGACTCCGCGCTCGCACAAAATCATAGCGAATACTCCGATGGGGCGGTTCGGAGAGGTTAAGGATCTATTCGGCACATTCTTCTGGCTCTGCGATGAGGAAGCTTCTGGCTTTGTCAGTGGCGCGGTTATTCCAGTTGACGGTGCTTTCAACGCCTACAGCGGTGTATAGCATGGAAAAATTTTTGGATAAAGACTTTCTGCTTTCAAGCGAAACGGCAAAAACGCTTTACCACAATTTCGCCGCCAAACTGCCGATTCTGGATTATCACTGCCACATTAGCCCGGAAGAAATAGCCAAAGACAAAAAATTTGAAAATATCGCCCAAGTATGGCTGGGTGGCGATCATTATAAATGGCGCCTCATGCGGGCAAATGGCATCGAAGAAAAATACATAACAGGTGCAGCCACTGACAGAGAGAAATTTCAAAGATGGGCGGAAACTTTAGAGCTTGCCATTGGCAATCCCCTGTATCATTGGAGCCACTTGGAACTCAAAAGGTATTTTGGCTATGAAGGCGTGCTCAATAGCGACACAGCCGAAGAAGTATGGACGCACAGCAATAAAAAACTGGAAAAATTGAGCGCGAAAGCATTTATCAACAACTCCAACGTAAAACTGATCTGCACTACTGACGACCCTGCCGATTCTCTTCAATGGCACGAGGAGATTGCAAACAACGATTCATTCACCGCCCAGGTTCTTCCGACTTGGCGGCCAGACAAAGCCATGAACATCGAAAAGCCCAACTATCTTGCCTACCTTGAAACTTTGTCAGGGGCATGCAACATTGAAATCAATTCTTTTGACACATTAAAACAAGCTCTAAAACTTCGCCTCGATTTCTTTGAACGACACGGCTGCCTGCTGTCCGACCACGGGCTTGAGTATTTAATGTATAAACCTGTTTCCGATAAAGAGATAGGTGACATTTTTTCAAAGAGGCTCGCGGGTGTTGTTCTAAACAAAGAAGAAGAATTAAAATTCAAAACGGCGTTCATGCTGTTTATGGGGCGGGAATATCACCACCGAAAATGGACAATGCAAATTCACTACGGTTGCAAGCGCGACAATAATGTCCTGATGTTTGATAAAATTGGCCCCGACACTGGATTTGACGCGATCAATAATTTCACGCCCTCATCCGAAAATGCCGATTTCTTAAACGCATTGAACTCAACGGACGAGCTTCCAAAGACAATACTATACAGCCTCAACCCCAATGACAACGCCGTCATTGGCACTATCATTGGGTGCTTCCAGCAAGCTGATGCCGTTGGGAAAATGCAGCATGGCTCTGCTTGGTGGTTCAACGACCACAAGACCGGCATTATGGAGCAAATAACTTCTCTTGCCAATCAGGGCCTTTTGGGAAATTTCATTGGGATGCTGACCGATTCCAGAAGTTTTATCTCGTACGTCAGACACGAGTATTTTAGAAGAATCTTGTGCGACATAATCGGGAGATGGGTGGAAAATGGCGAATGTACCGCAGACATGGCATCTCTTCAAAAAATTATCAAGGGTATTTCCTACAACAATGCCGTGCGCTATTTCGGATTCAAACTGGAGACGCTATGAATGAACTTAACAAGCATATTGGCAGATACAGATGGACAATCTGTTCGCTGTTGTTTTTCGCTACAACTGTTAATTATCTCGACCGACAGGTTTTAAGCCTTCTCCAGCCGCTTCTTTCAGAACATTTCAATTGGACCAACAGTCAATACGCCAACATTACTGCAGCGTTTCAATTTTCCTATGCTTTCGCCACGCTTTTTGCTGGAAGGTTTATTGACAAACTAGGGACAAAAATGGGTTACGCCATAGCCTTTGCGCTTTGGTCCGCTGCCGCAGTGATACATGCTTTTTCTGTCCAAATTGGCGGGGCATTAGCGCCGCTGTTTTCGTTTTTTGGCCTTGCCGTGCCAGTTTCGGTTGTTGGGTTCATGGTTGCGAGACTCCTTCTTGGGGTCGGCGAATCGGGCAACTTTCCGGCTGCCATCAAAACGACTGCTGAATGGTTCCCCAAGGTGGAGCGCTCTTTCGCCACTGGCATTTTTAATTCTGGCGCAAACATTGGAGCCATAGCTGCGCCTCTGAGCGTTCCTTGGATGGCCGCCCGTTTTGGCTGGGAAATAACCTTTGTGGTGGTTGGCGCCATTGGCTTCATTTGGTTGTTTTTCTGGGCGCGCTACTATGATTCGCCCAAGTCTCTTCTTGAAAAAAATTACATATCACAAGCAGAATTTGAACACATCCATAGTGACGAGGGCAAAATCGAACCCGCAGCTGAAATTGTTAAAACCAGTTGGTTCAAACTTCTCAAATATCGGCAAACTTGGTCTTTTGCTATGGGGAAATTTTTGACCGATGGAGTATGGTGGTTCTTCCTGTTTTGGCTTCCCGCGTACCTTAAAGCCAAATACAACCTGACTGGCACTGCCATTATGCTGCCGCTTGCCGTGCTTTACAGCATGACGATGGTTGGCAGCATAGGCGGCGGTTGGTTCCCTGCCTACTTTATGAAAAAGGACATCCCTGTTTATGCCGCGCGGATGAGAGCCATGATAGTAATTGCATTGTTCCCCTTAGTGGTGCTGCTTGCCCCCGTTCTCGGCCAGTACAGCTATTGGTTTCCCATCGTTATTATCGGAGTTGGCGCATCAGCGCATCAGGCTTGGTCGGCGAACATTTATACCACTGTGTCCGACATGTTCCCCAAAAAAGTGGTCGCGTCTATCATAGGTCTTGGAACGATGGCGGGGGGCATAGGGGCCGTGGTTGTCTCAAAGACAGGCGGCTGGCTGTTTGACTATTATGGCTCATTGGGGCGCATTGACACGGGCTACGCGCTGATGTTTGTTTTCTGTGCGATAGCGTATGTGTTGGCCTGGGCGGTGATGAAAATGCTCGTGCCACGCTTTAAGGTTATAGACAATTTATAATCGCGGCCTTGCATCAAACTTTTACCAAATAGACGCTTTCCTTGTTTTCCAGTGCCTTTTCGATGGAATCGAGCAGCGAGTCATTTTGAAGCCAGTGCCAGCCTGGCAGAACCCTTTCCTGTGGCTTATTGAAAGGGAAAAGCATTTGGCGCAACTTTTCGACGTCCCCACCAACTTTTTTCCCTGCGGCCTCTTTTTCAAGCCGCTTGTCAAGCCGCGCCAGGCGTAACTTTGTGCGTCTCATCTCTGAGAGGAATCTCTTGGAAATGGGGCTGGGCCAGCTTGGGTCTGGCTCTGGGAGTTGCATTTCTGTTGGCCTTTTCTGCGCTATTGGTGCAAAAGCTCCCCACTCCCCCATTTTGATGGCTTCCAATTCTTCAACGGAAATAACTGGTGTCGCACCCTCAAGCACAAAGACTGATGGCCGGGGCAATATCTGCGGGGCATTCAAACCAACGCGGTGCCAAACGCTCTCTAATAGCTTCCAATAGGCCCTTTCGGCTGGCCCAAGGACAACGGCCTCAACCGGCAGCAAAAGCGACTGCATCAGCGGGCGCAGGGCGGCGCCAGGGCTCAGCCAATGCCCTTTGGGGCATGGCTGGCCTGCTTCTAGTCTGTTTCTTGCGCCTGTAAGCGGGTTCAGCGAAAACCAAGCCGATTGTGTTCTAGGGTCTAGCACTAATTTTTCGCCCTTAGATTCAAGCAGGGCGGCCTGTTTGTTCAAATCATCTTCTAGTTTCAAGCCCCTCCACCGTTCCAATTCGCCTTGAATGGCTGTCCTGTCTGCGTCCTTGGTGGGGCTGTATGGGCTTATGCCCCTTTCCCACAGGGTTTTCCCCAATGCAATGGCATGGCCCCTTAAAGTCGGCTCGGTGGGGCAGGGCAGCTTCCCCCACAGGCTCTCTGCTTCGGTTTGGTGTCTAGATGTCCATTCCAGCCAACCTGTAGCTGTCCCTTGTGGCGCGGAAAACTCAAAGCGGTGCCGAATGAGCCTATTCCCTTGGATGGCGGTTACGGAGGCCACTTCCATTCGGTCGTGATCTTCATCCGCAAGCCAATAGACAGCCTGCAGCCCGCGCCGCTTGGATTCTGCCAGCGCGGCCAGTGCCTTGACTACAGAGAGGGCGGGCGACCACCCGGCCCCAATCTGCTGTCCTGTGGCAACCACTCCTTTAACATTACCCATTGAAAACAAAGTTAGCACTTATAAGGGATAAAATAAATATCGGAGGTATTCACATGCGTCTTTTGTTCCTTGGTCTTGTTGCCATTCCAGTGTTGGCCCAGACACCGCGATATTCACAGCCAGAGGCACTTTGGGCCGAGTGGAGGCGCCAGGCCCCGGCGTTTACGGAAAGGCAGCTAGAAAACATGCCCCTGGCGGACAGGGCGCGTTGGGAGTTGTCCGTCAGGCGCATACAGGGCATTGTCGCACCACCATTGCTGCCGCCAGAATTGGATAAACCGACAGAGGCCCTTTGGCTGGAAAAGGCGGCGCAAGCGAAGGAGCCGGGGGAGATATTCGACGCATTCTATTTTTTGAATCGCCTTAGAAGCGCGAAATCAATGGATGCCTTTGCAAATCTTGCCATTGATGGTTCAACAGTGTTTGGAGCATGGCCAAAGCATCTAAGGCTGGACGCGCAGTTCACCGCGGCGCTGTTGGCAGCGAATGACGCATCCCAGATAGAAAAAATAGCCATCATTATGGACAGCTATCGCAATTCCATGCAGCGCGATCCAGTCAGGGAGATGGTTTTATGGCTGCGCCTGAGCATGGCGGGGAGAGAAGTCAAACAGCCAGAACCGATAGAGGCTACGCCACATGCGATCTTGGCGCTGATGGACGCATGGAACAGGGCACCTTGGGCCAAGCGCAGCGAGTTATTGCCCCCAGGCAAATTGAACTTGGAACCCGGTTCTGCCTTTTGGCCATCATTGGGCCTAAAGCCCCCCAGCGCTGAAACCTTGGCCTTGGCGCATGTAGGCATCATGGCTAGGCTGGCGGAAGGTGTGCCAAACCCAGCACCCAAGGATTGGGCCGAAAGAATTGGCGCACCGCAAATTTTGGATGCAGACCTCTTGGCTAGGTGGTACGGGTTCCAATCCCTTGACCGCTTTGCGGAGCTGCCATCGGAGATGTCAAAGGCATTGGACAGCGTCATCAAAGACAAAAAACTTTCCCCCTTGCTGCGGGCGATGCTTCTACCAGCACTATACAAACACCGGCCCAAGTTGGCCCAGGCTTGGAGAGATGAACTCTTGGCGGGCAAGGATCCCATAGCCAGGTCTCTTGCAGTAGAACACATAAAAGAAGCGCCCAAAGAAAAAGACCTAGAAGCCCTCATCAAGAGGGTTTGGCGCATAGAGGAATACGACAGCGTCCAAGGTTTGATCAATGCGATGCCCCAGTGGAAATTGCCGACAGACAAGCACCAAGAGCTATTGAAAAAGTTCCTCTCCCACCCATCTTGGACTGCTAGGCTGGACGCTTGGCGCGAACTGCGAAAACTAGATCCCGCCGCTGCATGGCCCAAGGTGCCCGAGCCCGCAACAAAAATTGACCAAGATATTATGAGCCTTGCCCAAGAACTGCTGAGAAAGGGCGAGGCGGTTCGCATACAGGTTGATTTCCGAGATCATGGCTCGGTAGTTATGAGCCTCGATCCCATCAATGCGCCCATGAATGTGGCAAATTTGGTGATACTCGCCCGCAGGGGATTTTTTGATGGTAGGCGCGTCCCCAGGATAGTGCCGGACTTTGTAGTCCAAATGGGAAGCCCATGCGACACAATGGACGGCGGCCCGGGCTACAACGTCAGGTGCGAAAACAGCCTGCACTGGTACGGCCCCGGAAGCGTAGGCATGGCCCTTTCCGGCATGGACACAGGCGGTTGCCAGTTTTTCTTCACGCTCAACGCCACGCCCCACCTGACAGGAAAATACACTAGAGTGGGCGAATTGGAAAACTTGGATGAAGCGATGAAAGTGCTGGAGTCGCTGGAACTGGGCGCGGTGATTGAAAGGGTTGGGGTGATATGAAAATGCGCGTAATCCGTAGGTGTGAGAATGCCGTGTTGACGTAGTTCCTTTACAATCGTTTTTCTCATCGGCGCAGATGGGTCAGTTTTGCCCCACAAACATGGTGTGAAACATGCACAAATAGGTTGGTGCAATACATCTGAATGGGGGCTTTCTTATGATTGATCTTGAAATCAAGCAGTTGCATGGTTTCACGAATGGCATTGAGTGGTGGTGGTCTACTGGAAAATGCTCATCTTCGGCAGAGCAAGCAGATTCTGTTTTAGACATTACTTTCAAAGACTTGCTGGCCCAGGTTTATGAGACATCTGTAAATGAAGTTGAAGCATCCCAAACTTCGTTTCTCAAAACAAACCCTGAGGACGATGGTAGGGAACAAACAAAGATGAAAGGTAATTTATTGCCCTTGACGGCTCTGTCTGTACCTTCAATTTCGGCATCCGAGGTGAAGGGTTGGTCGTCTTCCGGCAAATGGGCACCTTGCTCTGCAAGTGCGGCACTAGGACAGCCTCAATGTTTGCGTTGGTCGCCATTGTCCGGCGAGTGGGAACCTTGCTAACAGCGGTAAAAACCCAAGTTCCATCTGAGTTTTCAGCTATGTTTCTCTAAACTAGCTACTTGGCGGCAAGTGCATCCAGCTTACGATTTATGTGATTCGTAATGGCAAAGCATACCTCTACCCCTCTATCTCCAGCACCACCAGCCCATCTTGTCTTTTGCTTGTTCCTCTGATGGGCAGCACGTCGCCCACTCTATATGGCCGTTTCCTGAGCCTGAATGTGTCGGGGAAGGCCACGGCTTCTAGCAGGCCAGTTTCGTCCTCTAGGGTCACGAACTGCATCATATCGCCATGTTTTGTGGGGACGGGCTTTTCCGCAACGACCAGAGCCCACAGGTTCAGCCTGCGGTTTGGCTTTTCGGCGTCCGCCGTGCGGTTTGGCCCGCCGCCGCGCTTGGCCCTAGCTATCATTGCGGGATGCATCTCTAGGGGGAAGCCCATAGTCTCTATTTCAAGGTTGGCCCTCTCGAATGGATCTGTTGGCTTGGGTAGCACACTAGGTGGCACTCCGCCAAAAAAGGCCCATGCCAGCCTTGTGCGGTCTCCATCGGGAGCCCACAGGTCAAAGACCCCAGACAACGCAAAGGCTTGGGCCGTGTCCAAGGAAAGCGGGACGCGGGCCAACAGGTTTTCTAGGCTTTCAAAGGGGCCGTTCTTTTCCCTATCCACCAACATGGCATCAATGTCGCGCATCAATGCCCCCTTGATGGCCATGAGGCCGACCCTTAGCCCTTGTTCGCCCTCTGCGCTGAAGGCATAGAATGATTTGTTTGCGTCTGGGCCTCTGACCACCAAGCGGTGCCGCCTTGCGTCCCCAAGGTATGCAACGGCGGGGTAATAGCCGCCTTGGTTTGTTATGACAGAGGCAAAGAAGTGGGCCGGGTGGTGGGCCTTTATCCATGCGCTCTCAAAGCTGACTTGGGCATAGCTGGCCGAGTGGGGCTTGCAAAAGGAATAGCCTTGGAAGGTTTGGATCATGCTCCACGTTTCGTCAATGGCGCGTTCTGGGATGCCATTTGCTAGGCAGCCTTGGCGGAACTTGTTTTCAAATTCGGGCAGGCGCCTAGAGCAATCAAATTTGCCCAAGGCTTTTCGCAGTTTGTCCGCTTCTTGGTGCGTCCAGCCGGCCATAGCCATGCCGACGCGCACGACGTCCTCTTGGTACACGAGGACGCCATAGCTCTCGGAGAGGAGTTCGGCCAATATTGGGTGGCTGGGTACGTAAGATTCTTCCCCACGCCTACGCTTTACGTATGCGTCAATCCAATGATGGGCGGCTGGGCGGATTATGCTTGAGTGGATGACCAGCGTTTCAAAATCGCCGCGCCCGATACGCTGTTGCAGTTGGCGCGTGGCCGGGCTCTCGACGTAAAAGACCCCGATGCTGTCGCCCTTGGCCAGCAGTTGCTGGGTGTCAGGGTCGGTGCGAGGCTCCCAGCAGTGTTTGCAACCATATCCCAGCCCAACCAGCGCGTCCCGCACCACGGCGAGGCTCCTGTTGCCCAAGAGGTCTATCTTTACCAAACCGTATTCCTCTATGCCGTCTTTGTCCCACTGGGTTATAGAGACGCCATCTTTTGCGGGTGCTGGCTGAAACGGGACGTGTTCCCATAGAGGGCCTGGGGCGATGACGGTTCCCCCTGGGTGGACGCTGAGTTGATGAAAGTGCCTCAAAATGCTTTGCGCCTTGGCGATGAGCGGCTTCCATGCCTCATTTGCGGCAGCTTCAATCAGCCCCCCGTCCCAGCCGCGCACAAAGCGGGCGAGGCTCTTTAGCTCTGATTCGGGCCTGCCGTGGGCCTGTGCGACACAGCGCAGGGCAGATCGCGGCTTAAAATAGACATGGTTGGAGACCATAGCCACGCGCTCGCGCCCATGGGCTTCAAAGACCGAGAGAATCACATCGTCCCTTTCGTCCCAGGCAAAATCTATATCCAAATCTGGCGGATCCAGCCTTGCCTCCGAAAGGAAGCGCTCAAACATCAAATTGGTCGCCAATGGGTCAACGTTGGTGATGCCCAAGGCATAGCTGACCAAACTGGCCGCACCGCTGCCCCTGCCGCAGGTGCGCGAGACGTTGGTTCTGTCCAAGATGTCATGAACCGTCAAAAAGTAGCCAGCAAAGCGCTTGCGCCTTATCAAGTCCATTTCTGTCTGCAAGCGACTTTCCACGTCGCCCCTATCTTGCATCCCGCGCTTTACTAGGCCAGCTTTTACTCTATTCAATAGTTCTTCGTCTAGGTCGCCGTCCAAGTTGTTTGGCTCTGGCATTACCCATTTGCCCCAGTGGTATTGCCAGCCTGACATGCGCTCCAGCAGGGCCGCCGTTTCCTTGGCTATGTCCGTGTCCGCCGATGGATAGCGCGATTCCCACTCGCTGCGCGGCATCGCGGCGTCGCCCTCATCCCAAAGTGCTTTGGTGCGGCTTATTAGGCTGCAGTCGGCAATGGCTCGCTTTAGGCGATGTAGCTCTAGGCCCGCTGGGGTGCAAAAGCGCAGCACCTGTGGGCATATTGCGGCAACGTTGCAATGGCGGGCCTCCATCGCCTCGCGGCTGTTGCGCCTGCCAGCCAATAGAGTAGGGGCTATGCCGTGCCTCGCCAAAAACATTGCCCCCGCCAAATCCAACGCAACTATGGCGCAATCTTTGGTGGGCAATTCTGCGTCCCTTTCGTGGGCCATGTCCGTGAGAGCGCGGCAAAGCTGTGCATAGCCAATGTCCGACCAGGGCAGGGTGCCAAATTCAAAGCCGCGCCACATAAAGCGCGAGCCTATCAGGGGCCTTAGCCCTGCGTCCAACGCGGCCTCGCGGAACGCGGGCCAGCCGTGCAGGCCTAAGTTCCAAAGTGCGACATTTTCGTAGCCCAGCTTTTTGGCAATCTTTGCGGCCTGCCATGCTGTATAGATGCCCTCGCCGGGACTGTAGTCTGTTATAACAAGCAGAAATGAGCCTTTTGCAGAGCTTCTCATTTCTGGACTCTGAGGCTTCGTTTAGCAAATCGACAATTGACAATTGACAATGGACAATTGCGGATGCGGCCTACGGCCGCGCCAATTTTCTTGACTGGGGATGTAATCATTTTGTGGGTGCTTTCACAAATTGAATGATGTGTTATTGGCAATGCTTGGGGATGTGCAAGCGCATCGGAATGACATGGGCATCAATTATTGGCCAGCTTGTACCAGCCTGGCAGCACGGGGTGCTTTGGGAATCTCTTTCGCAGTTTTGCCAATGCTGGCTCCAGCGCGTCCAGTTTTTTGTCCTCGTTGTCAAATAGGCTTTGCATCCTGCCCAAGCCCCAGGCGACGTGGGCCTCTAAGCGATGGATAAGTATGCGCCTTTCGGATTTTTGCCTGAAGGCCATTTCGACGCTGCGGGCCACGGCCATCGGTGCCCCATAGAGGTCAGTTTCGCCTGCGACCCAGCGGTGGGCCTGGCCGTCCACGTCCCACCAGCTCAGCTTTATGAAACGGGGACTTCTTTTTTCTTTCCAAAGTTTGTCGAGCAGCCAAGATGCCAGCGGCACGGCATCTGGCAGGGCAGGGGGTTCCAAGCGCCAGGCATGGCGGCTTTCACCGGGCTTGTCGGCGAGCATCGGCAGGCGCGGCCTGTCCTCGCCTCGGGCGCATTGCAGGATGTTCTTTGCCTTGGGCGCCTGCATAAAGTGCGACAGCATCTCCACTGGCACAGCTTGCAGGTCGCGGATTTGAAAGAGTCCCAGCCTTTGCAACCTAAACAATATGCCAACGTCTAAACTTGGCAGAGCCTTCAGAGGGTGGGGGGCCAAAAAACTGGCCTCGAAGTCATCTCGCACATATTCCAGGCCATGCTCCATCCGCGCCGCCAGCCTTGCCGCAGTGCCGCTTCTCGAAAGTCCTCCGTGGCCGCGCCAGCCCATGCCGCTGTGAAGTTCCCGCAGTATGCGGCTTGAAGCGTCCTTGGGGCTGCCCAATATGTGGCCCAGCCCATGCACGTCCAGCAACGCTTCACCCAGATGGCCCAATAGACCCTGTGGCGTCCAATTGGAGAGAAAATCGTTGAAGCTGACTTGGGCCTCCCACCAAGTCTGCGGGGCGGGGTCAAGCACTTGCAGGCCGGGGCATAGCCTCAGCGCCCTGTCCATCGCTTCCCCGGCTTCTATCCCTTCAAAGCGGGCCAAGCGGTTGACCAGCCACAATGCAGGGGCCGAGGCGCATGACGGCGGATTTGGTGGCAGAAAAGCCAGCGGACGGCCCACCAGCCGCTTGTCGCGCCCACAGGCAAGCTGAAAAGGCAGTTCTGGCACCCAGAGAGACAGCATGAAACCCTCCGCAGATCAAAGCGTAAAAATAGTATAGCGAAAAAAAAGCGAAAATCAATCGCCGAGGGTTTGGGGGATTCTCTCTAAAAGCTTGAATAGGCCAAGAATACCGCCGTTTAGCCGTTGGCTTTAGGGCTGCAATGCAGCACCAAGGACTCTACGATGATTGGCGGGATTATGGCAGTTCAAACACGAAACGTTCAGTTATTGTATAAGACAGCGGACAAAATCTCCGCCAGTAAATTCCGCTTATCCTTTTTATCGGCTATGCCAAGTTTGCGGTATATGCTGGAAAGGCAGGTTTTCACTCGGCTTTCGGATAAAAACACTAGGTCGGCTATTTCTCTGTTGCTCATACCATTGGCGGCGTACATAGCAATGGACAGTTCTTTTTCTGACAACAGGGTGGATAAACTGGCGGAAGGTTTTTTGGGGAACTTGACGGAATTTATCAGCCGGAATATTCCTAGGACGCGAGCGCGAAATTCATTGATGTCATAGGGCTTTGTGATGTAATCGCTGCCTCCTGCGGTCAGTCCGGCGATTACGTCCGTGCGTTCTGTTTTGGCCGTCAGGAAGAGTGCGGGGATATCGCAACTCTTGTGCAGCTCTGATAAAAAATCCAGTCCGCTTCCATCTGGTAGCATGATATCCAAGACAGCCACATCTGGAAGGGCGATTTTAACGCGCTCCCGCGCTTCTTTCAGTGTTTTTGCGGTGAGAACCATCAGGCCCTCTTTTTCAAGCAATCGGCGGTTTATGTCAAGTATTTTCGGGTTGTCCTCTAGCAGGAGAACAATGCCTTTATTGCTCATTGTTGCCCCCCTGTAGGGTCTTTCAGCATAACTGTAACGCAAGTGCCGCCGCATTCTCTGTTTTGCAAAGTGATGTCTCCATTGTGTCTATGTGCTATATCGCGGCATATAGACAGACCTATGCCGCTACCATCGTCTCTGCCGCTTACTCCCCGCTCAAAAATACGCGTTAGTAATACCGGCTCAATAGTCGCGCCATCATTAGTGACGGCGATTTTCACGCCTCCTTTGGAGGCGGTGGCGGACAGTTCGGCCCTTTCTCTTGCGTAGGATATCGAGTTTTGTAAGATATTCCATAGAAGCTGTGTCAATTCGTCAGGATTGCCGTAAATGTTGGGTATATCTTCGCTGATGTGCGCCGCCAATTTTATCCCTCTTCGCAAAGCAATCGGTGCTATTATCTGTGTCAAGCGTCTCGCTAAAGTACCCACGTTGACAGGCGCAAGCGTATGAATGTACGTTTCTTCGGTTTCAGGGGATGCCTTTAAGATTTTTAATATGCCGTCCGCCATTTCGGCTAGGCGTTTGGCTTCGTCACTGATCGTAGCGAGGTCGGCAAGTGTCTGCTCATTAGGCCCCCTCTCCCGAATCTGCTCCACGGCGAACTGCGCGTAAGCCGACATTACGGTGAGCGGAGTCCGCATTTCATGGCTCATTTCTACGAAAAGCTCGCTTTTCATTTTCGCGTATTCCTCAAGTTGCTTTTGTGCCGCTTCAAGTTCCCTATGCTGTTGATTATACAGTCCGAGATATAGAGTCATTGTTATACATAATACAGAGCTTGCTATCAAAAAATTTGCAATAATATCAATCATCCGCTCCACTTCTGTAGTAAAAGGGTTCATTTTATCTGGGTAACAATAGGCGTAAATACAAAGCAATGTGTATAAAATCAACTCTGCAATGGCTACTATAACAGCCTTTTTTCCGTCAAGCATTAACACTGTTAGAAGAGTGGCGAATACGAAGAAGGCTGGCATCCCTCCGTGAAATCCTCCTGAGTCAATGAAATGAGCCGGAACAATGACGAAGAAAACGAAGATAATAGAGATCATATAACATTGCTGATAATTCTGTCTGACGATGGAATACCACAGCATAAAAAGAGAAAACGTGCTTCCTGTTACGTTTAGCAGAAGATTGTAAATTCCAGAGTTGGTGAGAACTCCGGTGATACCTCCAATAAGGCAACACACACATCCGGCGCATGCCAGTACATTGAATAGCCGTACACGGAGTTCAAGCTGCCTGCCGAAAAGTTTCGTCTCCCATTTTCTTAATAACTCCAACATTTGCGTGTTCTTCTCTTGTATGCCACAATATCGCGCCATTGTTGTAATTCTATTGTGCCGCAGTTGGAAAGTCAATCGCAAGGTATCGTCAAAGCGCGATAATTGATACCTCGCAGACGTTTGATTTGAGTTGATAATGATTATTGGGTTCTTGCGGAACCCTGCCAATGATGGGTTTTGAGGCTCCTTAGCACTGCCAATGGCGCGTTTTGCAGTATTTATTAGGCGAGAGAGAGATGATTTGATGATTGCATTCTGGAAACGCGTGGGCTTCACCGCAAAGATGACGCTCCTGTTCAACTTGCTGGGTGCGCTGATACTGGTGGTCTATGGCGTTATGTCCGTGAAGACTCAGTTGGCAGAAAAGATCAGCGATATAGACGCCGAATTGGCCATTGCTGCGCAGAGCTACATCAAGGTGGTCGGAGAAGACAAGATTGACAGAGCCTTTCGTTCCGGTGCCACAGCTCGCAGCGTACCAGAGGAAGAATACAAGGCTGACGTGGCCTCTATGGGCGAATACGCAAGCGACCTTGGCCTTGCTTACCTGTACTCGATGACAGTCGTGGACGGAAAGGCCAAGTACGTGCTGGACGGCGCACCGCAGAGCGAAATAGACGA
>JAITFL010000178.1 GCA_031281385.1 Holophagales bacterium | reverse complement strand
GCCCCCTCTTCAACGACCTCGCGCACAGTCTTAGAATCATCGAGTATGGGGTCTTGCTCCAAAAGGCCCGTGGAATAGCCCTTGCTAAGCACCGCCTCCCCATTGAAGTCCTTGTCAACCCCAGCCATTATCCTGAGCACGGTTGACTTGCCACTGCCGTTAAGGCCCAATACGCCTATCTTTGCGCCATAGTAGTACCCCAAGCTGATGTCTTTGATGACTGGCTTGTTGTTGTAGATTTTTGAAACGCGCATCATCGAGTAGATGATCGTAGGCTCTTCTGTTTTTGCCATTTGCCCCCCAAGCGCTTATTACAGATATGCTTCATTTCTAAATTATTATACGAGATGCGCCGCCGATGGCAATTTGCGCCCTATTCCGCGCTTTAGTTTTTTTCGTCTTTCTCCGCTGCTGCAAGTAGTTTTTTCAGTATCTTGGGCAGGCGGTTGACGGCAGCTTGGCTCTCCATCCACTCCCGATGCGGCCTAGCTAGGTAGCCGCTCAGATGGCTGCCGTCGGGGACATCCTTGGCGATCATTGAATTTCCGCTGATGACGCTGCGCGAGCCAATGTGGATGTGCCCCGCAGTGCCCACCTTGCCTGCAAGCGTCACATGGTCTCCAAGCGTTGTCGAGCCAGATATGCCCGTCTGACTAACGATTAGGCAGTGCTTGCCGATATGCACGTTGTGAGCTATCTGACAGAGATTGTCAATTTTTGTGCCTGTGCCAATTTTTGTCGGGCCCAGTGCGCCCCTGTCAATTGTAGTGCTGGCACCTATCTCTACATCGTCCCCAACTTCCACCCATCCGATTTGCGGCACCTTTTCGTGGCGGCCTCCGTGAAAGGCGTACCCGTAGCCATCGGCGCCCAAGACGCTATTGGCGTGTATCCGCACCCTGTCGCCTAAAATAGTTTTTCGGTACAGAACAACTCCGGGGAACAATTCGCAGTCATCGCCCATGCGACAGTCTTCGGCGATATGCACTCCTGGATGGATGATCGCTCTGTTCCCCAGAACAGTGCGGGCCCCTATCGTAGCACTAGCTGCGATAGAACATTCCGCGCCAAGAGTTGCCGATGGATGGATGGCATAACTGGAGAAGACTGGCTTTGGTTCTGGGTGGAGCTTTTGTGTACACTTGGCAAACGCTAAATATGGGTCTTTAACCTCTAGTACCGACTGCGAACCCAAGTCGCGGCCCGGCGCGGCCAAGATCAGCCCCGCCTTGCTCTCTAGGGCCTTTGAAGCATATTTGGGGTTTGACAGAAAGCTGATGGACGTCTGCACAGCCCTGTCCAAAGGCAACACTTCGCTAAACGCCTTTTCGGGCGGGCAGTTGATCAAAGTGCCGCTAAGCCAGTCTGCAAGCTCCTGCGCTGTGATTTCTGTTTGAGACATTTTCGCCTGCCTTTAAGGACGAAGTAAGTTCGCCCAGCGCGACTGTAGGCCGCATCCACAATTGTCCATTGTCCATTGTGAATTGTCAATTTGCAGGCCGGAACCATACCGCCCAAAAAAGTCTGCGTTTCACGGGTAACTCAATGGACATTTCCGCATGAAAGTATGAGAATAAACAATAGACAATAGTGATGCAGCCCTCTTTCGCAAAAGGAAAGCCATGCACCCAATCCTCTTTAGAATCGGATCATTTGAAATTGGCACGTACGGCCTTATGATGGCCATCGGCTTTTTGGCAGCGCTCTGGCTTGCTAAGCAGCAAGCCCAGCGAGATGGGATGGCCCCAGAGTCCATAGTTGACTTAAGCATCACCCTCCTCATAGCCGGCGTGGTGGGTTCAAAACTGCTACTGATCCTAGTGGATTTGTTCAAGGGGGAACCGTTGGAAAGCATATTCAGCCTTAGCATGCTAAGGGCGGGAGGCGCGATACATGGCGGAATTCTTTTGGCCTGCGCCGCATTCTACTGGAAAATTAGGCGACAAAAACTGCCATTCGCAAAAACACTAGATGCCATTACTTATGCCGTTCCCATCGGCCAAGCCATCGGCCGCTTGGGCTGTATTGCAGCTGGCTGCTGCTATGGGGCCTACTGCGAACTCCCGTGGGCCATAACCTTCCACAGCCACGAGGCGGCCCGTTTTGGCACGCCGCTGGAAATTTCGCTGCACCCCGTCCAATTGTATTTTTGTCTTTCCAACTTGGCCATTTTTGTTTTGCTGACCATTTTTTTGCGGCGCAGAAAATTTTTTGGGCAAACCTCGGCCATGTACTTCATGCTAGAGGGGGCTTTCCGCATAATCCTTGAAACATGGCGCGGCGACATTGATCGCGGGCTTTGGCTAAATAGCACTTGGCTCTCCACCGGGCGCATCACGGGCATATTTTTCGTACTCATTGGCGCTGCCATCTGGTACTTTACCAGCAAGAATAAAAGCCAAGGATCAGGAGTTAGGGACTAGTGCTGGCTGAGCGCGACACTGGACGAAAGATTGTGGCCGCAATAGGGCCTGCCTCGAAACCATCTAGGGATCAGAGATCAGGGGCAAGGGGCTAAGTACTAGTTATGGCCATCAGAATTGAAATCGCGCAAAACAGTGGAAGACTCGATCGCTTCCTAACCCAGTTGCGCCCTGAAATTCCGCGCAGCAGGTGGGAATCGTGGATCAAGCTAGGGCACGTGTTGGTAAATGGTGCTGCTGCTACAAAAAACGGCCAAGTACTCAAAGCGGGCGACTTGCTAGAAACTGAACTGCCAGACCTGCCCCTCCCTGCCTCCCACTTGGTAGCAGAACAGATTGACTTGCCCACACTATACGAAGACAAATTTTTGTGGATCATCAACAAGCCTGCTGGCCTTGTAGTTCACCCAGGGCCTGGCCACCCATCAGGGACTGTATTGAACGCGCTCCTATCAAAAATCGGTACGCCACAGCAGGAAACCCTTGGAGAAATGGATGACGGCGAAGAAGAGCCAGGGGGCTGGCCGGGCCTTGTCCACCGCTTGGATAGGTTCACGTCTGGCTGTCTTGCAATGGCCAAGGACGAGGAGACGAAATCCTATCTACAGGCCCAATTCAAGGCTAGGACAGTAGAAAAAACTTATCTGGCAATCGCCCGCCAGTGCCGCAGGCTGCCCGAATTGGGGAGTCTCATGGTTGACGCACCATTGGCTAGGCACCGTTCAGACCGCACAAAAATGGTCATCACGTCAAAGGGCAAAGAAGCCCGCACAAGGGTCAGGGTTCTGGCAAGGGCAGGCGGACTGGCACTGGTTTCCTGCGACATTCTAACGGGCAGGACGCACCAGATTCGCGTCCACCTTGCCAGTTTGGGCGCACCGCTCCTGGGCGATCCCCTCTATGGCGGGGCCACTGCATGGAAGGGCAGCGACGGCGGCACGGTGGAGTGTCCCCACCCGACCCTGCATTCGTGGAAATTGTCACTCGACCACCCCAACGGGGAAAGGATAAAGGTTACGGCAGATGTCCCTGAAGAGTTTGGGCATCTGTTGGCGGCATTGGGCCTAGAGGCAGGAGAATCTTTAAGCCAAGCGCAATAGCCGGACAAAGTGTCCCCCCCAATTGCTTTTGTTGCGAAATATCTAGATTGTGCAATACTTAAATATGGGAACGTGGTTAGTTGACGCGCTGCGCACGGGAATTGGAAAGCCGATGGCTAATGCAAGTTCCACTAAGACAATTGAGTTTAAGATTGTCGCCTCGATTGTAGCTGTCATGGCCTTCATCATTGTTGCTGGGGGCGCCGTGGGCCTCTTGGTTATGAGGAAAAGCATACAGAACACGATA
This sequence comes from Holophagales bacterium, assembly GCA_031281385.1. The sequence continues at coordinate 13,767 of JAITFL010000178.1, read as the reverse complement.
GAGGCAAATATTAAGTCTTCCCTTGAGGTCGCCTATCAGTACGTGACAAAAGAGATTGAACTGCAAAAACAAGGTGCGGCCTTAGTCGCAAAAAAAATTGACCTTTCCTTACAAACAGGAATGCAGCAGGGCGCCCTTAGTCGCATATTTATGGAACACCCCGAATACATTGGCCTTGCAATTTGTGACAGCAATGGCCTATTGATTTCGTCCGTTGGTAGCACCCCGCCACCAGACTTGCCTAAAAAGTCTTTTGTGCGCGAGGCCCTGGCTGGCAAGAAAACCATCTCGACCACAGTGCACTCGTCAGAAGGTACACTCGTAATGTATGTGTGTACGCCAATAAGCAAGGGGCTTGCTCTGGCTGCGGCCCTGCCTGGCGCCCACTTCAGCCATGAGGTGTCGAACTTTAAGTTCTATCAGACGGGGCATCTGATCATTGCCGATTCAGGCGGACACGTCATTTCTGACAGAAGTCCCGAATTGGTACACAAGCGCTTCAATTACATAAAGATGGCAAAAACAAACACTGAGTACGAAAAATTCAGCGAGATCGTGAAGCGCGGAATTGACGGCCAAAAGGGGATTGACTACTTCGACCTCGACGGCCAGTCGCAAATATGTGCCTTTAGGAACATTTCCGGCACCACGGAAAATTGGTTCATTGGAATAATTGCACCATTGTCCGAAAGCGCACTGGGGGGCGTTCCCAAGGGCTTGCTGCTGCTCGCCTTAACGATGCTGGGGCTCAGCATCATAGCCGCATTCCCCGCCGCCGCTTATCTAAAGCGCCCATTTGAGGTGCTGGACACCCAGACATCAGTGCTGAAGGCCGTTTTTGACTGTTCGCCCAATTTTATTTTCTGCCTCGACATGGATTTGAGGTACATCAGGATGAACAAACCAATGGCCGATGTTTTTAACATCTCTGAAGAAGATGCCATCGGTAAAAAGGATTCGGAAATTCTTCCCCTGCCGTATGAAGCCCTGATGGAGATTGAAAGAATAAACAGGCAGATTCTTGAAAAAAAAGAAACCCACATGGTGGAAGAGATCGTGCCAGATTTCTGGGGACGGCCATACCACCTTGAAACCGTCAAATCCCCGCTGATGAAAAACGGAGAACTGATTGGCATTTTGGGCATAGCGCACGACATAACCGAGCGCAAGGCGATTGAAGAAGAGTTGGTGGCCGCCTCTCACTCAAAATCAATGTTCCTCGCAAGGATGAGCCACGAGCTGCGAACCCCACTAAATGTCATCATCGGCTTGACTGACCTGATGATGGAAGATGATGATCTGCCTATCACCGCAAAGCAAAACCTCGCCACCATCGGCAACGCCGGCGACACGCTGTTGAACCTAGTCAATGATATTTTGGACATTTCAAAAATAGATTCTGGCAAGCTCGAGCTTGTCCCCGTGGAATACCAGACCACCAGCATGATCAATGACACGATAGTGCTGCTCAAAACCTACATTGGAGAAAAGCCCATAGACCTTAAACTGCACATCACCAAAGACATGCCGACCACACTGTTTGGCGATGAGCTTCGGATAAAGCAGATACTGAACAATTTGTTGAGCAACGCAGTAAAGTACACGCATAAGGGTATGGTGGAGCTTTCCATAAATACAGAGCGCAGCGGCAGCGACATGTGGTTGGACATATCCGTCAAAGACACAGGGATGGGGATACGCGAAGACGACATGTCACACCTTTTCAGCGAATACTATAAAGCGGATCTCAAGTTAAATCGTAAAACCGAGGGGACTGGCCTTGGCCTATCCATCACCAAAAAACTTGTGGAATTGATGGACGGTACAATAAAAGTGGAGAGCGAGTACGGCAAGGGCAGCACGTTCTATATCCGCATACGCCAAGGCTTTGTAAATGATGAAACAATTGGCACGATGGCGGTTGAAAACCTGAGCAGCTCCAGCTATAGCGACGCGAAGCGGCTGATGACGCGCAAGCTCGTAAGGGCTAACCTTGAACACATTAGGGTGCTAGTCGTTGATGACATGCAGACCAACCTTATTGTCACCGCTGGGCTGATGCAAAAATACAAAATGAAGGTAGATTGCGTCACCAGCGGGCAGTCGGCCGTTGACCGCATAAGCCGGCAATCCCCCGTTTATGACGCGGTATTCATGGATCACATGATGCCAGGCATGGACGGCATAGAAGCCGCAAATGCCATAAGGACACTAGGGACAGACTACGCCAAGAATATCCCCATCATTGCCCTGACGGCAAATGCCGTGCTTGGGTCAGAGGCTATGTTCTATGCAAATGGCTTTCAGGACTTTTTGTCAAAACCAGTTGACATCATGCGCTTAGACGCTGTGCTGAACAAATGGCTAGTCGGCAAGGCGCACGAAGGCCAAGCAGCCCCGGCGCAAACAAGCGGCCCAGAAGCCCTATCTTTGTCCGCAAATGACATTGCAGTTGATGCTCCCAACATTCCGGCAGACTCTTCCAGCGCATCGATTGTTACAGCCGCCGTAGTTGACGCTGCCGTTCAAGATGACCCTCGCATTGACGTTGACATACCAGGCATTGACAACGAAAGGGCCAACTACCTTTACGACGGCGACATGGAAATCTTCCTGCCAGTGCTGCGCTCATACGCAACGCACTCCTTGGACTACCTAGAGAAGCTTCGCAATGCGACAGAAGAAAATTTATCGGAGTGTACGATAGTCGCTCATGGCATCAAGGGGGCCAGCGCGAATATATGTGCCGAGTCGCTTAGGGCCGTTGCGGCGGAGATGGAGTCCAGCGGGAGGAAAGGCGATTTCGCCAAGTTCATGGCGCTGAGAGGGCCCTTTTTGGAAGACGCGGCCAAGTTTATAGACACGATTAACGCTTGGCTTGAAAACTACGACAAAAACGCCGCAAGGCCCATGCTGGACGCACCAAGCATTGATGTCCTCAAAAAGCTGCGCCAAAGCTGCGAGGCATACGACATGTCGGGGATAGACAGCGCAATGGATGAACTCGAAAACTCCAGCTACAAAAACGGCGGCGACTTGGTGGAGTGGCTGAGGGCAAAAATTGACACAATGGAAGTGGGGGAAGTTGTGGCCCGGCTGTCAAAGGAAGACCCATTTTCCAATTCCAAATAGAATCAATATCAATATCGCTTCTATACATGGGTGGATGCATGGAGACGGCTTCGATGTGTACGATTCATACCGATTTGCAATCAAAAAATTGCATAATCGGTATGAAGCGACGGGAACCGGCGCCCGCAAGTTTTTGAAAATGCTGGGTTTCCCAGCGTTTTCAAAAAATTTGACGTGAGCGTTCAAATGCAATTTGAACGCAATTTGGTATCAGGCGGCATGACGGCCCTTGGCCTTTAGCTAATTGCCCAATAATGCTACAATCATCGAAAGCATCTCATAAATGGAGCAAACGTCGGTTGCTTCATTTCGCTTTTGGAGGCTCCTAACAAATGACCATTGAAAGCCGTTGCATTGACACTATCAGGTGCCTTTCTATGGATGCTATTCAAAAGGCCAATTCGGGGCACCCAGGGGCCCCTATGGGACTCGCGCCGGCTGGCTATGTGCTATGGACCCAAGTTTTGCGGCACAGCCCAAGCAACCCCAACTGGATAAACAGAGATCGCTTTGTGCTAAGTTGTGGCCACGCCTCGATGTTGCTCTACTCGCTGCTCTATTTATCGGACTATGGGCTTCAGTTGGATGACATTCGCAATTTCAGGCAGCTGGGTTCTAAAACTCCAGGCCACCCCGAACTCGGCCCAACTTTAGGCATCGAAACAACCACGGGTCCATTGGGCCAAGGAATTGGGAACGCAGTAGGCATGGCCATCGCCGAGAGGTGGCTTGCCAACAAGTTCAACCAGCCAAACCACAAGATCATTGACCACCGTACCCTTGTCTTTGCTGGGGACGGCGACCTGATGGAAGGCCTAGCCATGGAAGCGGCCAGCCTAGCGGGCCACCTTGGCCTTGAAAAACTGATCGTGCTGTGGGACGACAACCGCATCACCATTGAGGGCGGCACAGAATTGGCCATCAGCGAGGACATCAAGGCTAGGCACGAGGCCCAGGGCTGGAGAGTGCTGGAAGCCGATGGGAATGACATTGAAACCATCTCCAACGCTTTTCGCGTTGCCAAGGAACCATGTGGAAAGCCAACGCTCATCGCCTGCAAGACCATCATCGGATTCCCCTCGCCCAACAAGAAAAATTCCGAGGCATCCCACGGCGCGCCATTGGGCAAAGATGAAGTCAAAGCCACCAAGTTAGCAATGGGGTGGGATCCTGAAGCGGACTTTTTTGTCCCAGAAGAAGTCTTGGACGAATTCAAGAAATGCAAACAAAGAGGGACCGAACTTGAGGCCGCGTGGAATGTGGAGTTTGAAAGCTATCGCACCAATTTCCCCCAATTAGCCGCCGAATTGGCGAGCGTCCTGAAAGGGGATTTGGGCAGTGCCTGGGAAGTGGCCCTGCCTTCGTTTAAGGCGGGCGACAATCTTGCCACCCGCGAGGCATCGGGGCGAATCCTCAACACCGTGGCAGCCCATGTCCAGCAATTGATGGGGGGAAGCTCGGACTTGGGCCCAAGCAACAACACAATAATCAAGGGCGGGGGCGAGTTCAACAAAACAGAATCGGGGCGCAACTTTCATTTTGGCGTGCGCGAACACGCCATGGGGGCCATCATGAATGGCATGTGTATTCATGGGGGGCCAAGGTGCTATGGGGGTACTTTCTTGGTTTTTTGCGACTACATGCGTCCTTCCATCAGGATGGCCGCCCTGATGAAACTGCCTGTCATCTACGTCTTTACGCATGACAGCATAGGCGTGGGCGAAGATGGGCCTACGCACCAGCCTATCGAGCAAATAATGAGCATGCGCATGATACCTGGCCTAGTGGTCATCCGCCCGGCAGATGCTACGGAAACTATTGCCGCTTGGAATGCGGCGTTGAAAAAAACCAATGGGCCGACTGCGCTGATACTCTCGAGGCAAAAATTGCCAGTGTTGGACGCTGGGAAAACTGCGAACGCCCGCAGGGGGGGCTACATACTTGAAGAACCCACAACATCCAGTGCGCCGCAGGTGATCCTTGCCGCAACTGGCTCCGAGGTGCATGTCGCGCTTAAGGCACATCGTACGTTAGAGGTGCAGGGCATCTCCGCTAGGGTGGTCAGCTTGCCTAGCTGGGAAATATTCGAGGAACAGGACACGGCCTACCGCCAATCGGTATTCCCCCCAGACATTCCAGTTGTGAGCATCGAGGCGGGCGTCACACTTGGCTGGCAAAGGTACGCCGATGCCAGCATAGGCATTGACCAATTCGGCGCCAGCGCCCCGGCGGAAGTGCTTTTTGAAAAATTTGGCATCACGGCAGATCGTTTAGCAAACGCAGCCAATCACCTGTTAGCGAGTAATCCGAAATAGCGAAATGAGTGTTGTGATTCGCAGATAGAAGCATTTGGAAAGAACTTGGTGCAGATTATCCGTGCAAATAATTAAATTACTACGCTTACCATTGTTCATGAGCCTGCTGTTTGCAGCAAGTGCCATGTGCGCCCAAGAGGCCCCTAGACCCAACAGACATCCTTTGTTGTCCATCTTTCCAGAGCCACTGCCGGATGGACGAATGAGCATCGCCCTAGAGGCGGCGAACCAATTTTTGAGGCCAGACTTCGAGATAGGCGCCGATGGGCGCAGCTTTGCCCGTTTCGATGGCGAGGACTGGGGGCTAACTCTGGATTTGGCAAAGGGCTTCGGCCCTTTAGCGCTGAACCTGCGGCTTCGTGGCGTATGGCGCAGCGGGGGTTGGGCCGACCAAGCTTTTGCATCGTGGCACTCTCTATTGGGCGTTCCTCAAGGGGGCAGGGGATTGGCCCCAAAGTTTAGGCTGGAATACACCCTGTCAATGAACGAACAGACGGTGGCCCAACTTAGCAAAGATCGCTTTTGCCCTATGGATGCCGACCTCGCGCTGTTATACACATTTGGGGACAACGCATCTGGGGGGCGCATCGGCGCGTCTGTGCAGGCCCCTACAGGCTCTAGAGACGATTTTTCGGGCAGCGGGGGCTGGGACGAACTCTTGGGCGCTGCACTGTGGCGGTCTTGGGGTAAATTCCGGCTTCACGCACAAGCTGAATACGCGCGCTTGGGCATCAGCGATACAAACCTATATAGCGCGACACTGACACGCCGCACACAGATGAGGTGCTGGGCGGGTGCCGCTTACCAAGGGCGCGGCACTGGCTTTTTTGGCGGGCTTGGCTTAGATATAACAATTGGCTACACGGAAAGTCCATATTCAATCGGCATACCGAGGATTGACCGATCCGGCTGGCAGCAGCACTGGATCTTTAGCCACTCGCGCCTACCAGATTGGCGATTCGGATTAACAGAAGAGGCAGGGACATATTTCAGCCCAGACCTGACGGGGTTCATCCAGTACAGGTTTTGATGACTGGTGATGCACTTGCAAAACGTCAGTTTTGTAAGTGGTTCATTTTCAAAAAACGAACCCGGCCTGTACCCCTATTCCGGCCCTGCCGCCGCGCCCTAAGAAGAGGAACAGTCCTTGGGCATATTCCCAATAGCCCGCCACAAATAAACCATTTCGGGATTGCCAGCCGTATGAGCAGCGAATACCCAAGGCTGGGTCGCCGTTGGCACCAGAAGTAATGAACGAGCCGATTGAAAAAAACTTGGTTCCCATGCCGAAGCTCACATCAGCGTGCAAGCGGCCCTCGCCGTTGTGGTCGTTGTCCCACCTGACAACCCCAAGCCCGCAGGATACATGAATATTAATATGCGTATCGTTGTCATGTGTAACGGTGCTGAATAATTTGTACGACACGTCCGCCGCCGTGCGGTCGAACATCCTTGCCACAGAAACCTTATAGGTTCCTTGGGCGGCGGCGCATGCGGGCAACAGGCACATCAGTAGGCAGGTTTTCAAGTGGGGCTTCATAGCTGCTCCCAAGTGGGTAAGCATTGGGCAATAGGCAAATGTGCGACTATTTTCTCTCTAAATAGCATCTCTAGTTTGCCCTAGCTCAACGCCTATGGTTTCTTCTTTGGTGGGCTTTGGATCAGGCTCTCCGTCTTTTGCTATTTTTTCCTCTTGTGGGGCGACTGCAACAGACTTTTTGCTGTTCTTTTTCTTGTCGCCGCCAAGGTTGACTGAGGACGGGATGCCAAAATTGCCCTCCAGCAAGTCTAGCTTGTCTGGGTCGAAGTCACCGACAAGATTGACAAATACAAGCTCGGAGCCGTCCACAACGAGTACAATAAGGCCCTTTAGCGTCTCGGTCTTTGGGTCTACCAGTAAAAATATGTTTATATCCGCGTTGCTTCCATCTCTCACCTTTACCATGCGCTCCCAAGGCGGAACGCTGATCTGCTTCTTGATAGCCTCGATGTCTTCATTCGTGAACGTTTTATTTTTCTCCCCACCTATCACGCGGACATAGATGCCCTTTATGTGTTTTAAAAACTCATAAGCTTCTGGCTCTTCTTTGGCCATCGCTTTGAATGCCCATTTTAGTGGCAAGCCGCTGAGCGATACCTCAACGTATTCGCTCGCTTTGTCGCTCAGTTTGTCGAGGTGCTTGATGTCAATCTTGCCGCTTTGGGCCGACAAGGGCAGCCCGACTATGAATGCCGCTGCCAGTACAGTGAGTAGTGTCCTTTTCATTTTGTTTCCTCCTGGGAAATTTGGTTAATTTTTTCGCTTGCTTCACGAAACGCGGTTTCAAATGCCATGTCTAGCGTCTGCGAGGTTATCTGCAACGCCAAGATCAGTTGTCCTTTTGACTTTTCGACCAGATGCTGGCGGTAGGCTAGAAGGCCGGTGACCACGAGCGTCATCGTCAGGCAGGCGGCTGTGGCTAACCACCATCTATGCCTATGCACGATTTTTGGTGGCGCGGCGCGAACCTTGGCCATTATTTTTTCTTCGAGGCCCGCTGGCGGCTGCACCCGCTTCAATGCTTGCCTAAGCATGTTTTCAAGCTGTTCTTCTGCCATGTCATCCCTCCTTTTCGCTTTCTGTAACCCCCGCGCTGCTCGAAAGGTGCGGTGCCAATTTTCTACGAAGCACGTCCAGCCCCCTTTTGATCCTGCTCTTCACTGTGTTGACAGGCTCGCGCATTATCTCTGCAATTTCGCTAGGGGATAAATCTTCTTGAAACCTGAGCACCAGAGCCATCCTTAACAGCTTGGGCAACTTTGACATCAATTCGCGGACGCGGCGCGATGCCAAAAAGTCCTCGTCTTCATGCACTGAAACGGGTTCGGGGGCAGACTCCAGTGCTTTGAAGCGCTTTGCGAATTTTCTGTACTCGTCAATACAGAGGCGCACAGTGGCGCGGCGTAGCCACAGGGCCAAGTGCGTTTCGGATTTGATGCCACCCAAGTTCATCGAGAGCTTGAGGAACGCCTCTTGGCTTATGTCTTCGGCCAGCCCAACGTCCCTAAAGAAGTTGAAGGCTATGCTATAGACCATTGCGCTGTGCTGGCTGACTATCTGCTCGAAAGGCATTTGTTCCCCAAGCCAAGGAGCATCTGCGCTCAAGGCATTGTGCCCGTCTTCTATGTCTATGGCAACGCACTGATCCAAAACAGTTCCTCGATTCTCGCCCAAACTCGGTGGGCTTCTGATAGCTATACGCACGAATGCCTGAAATGGGTGCAAGAAAATTTGGGCCCAGAAAAAATAAAATGCTCATTCGTAGCACTCACCTGTGGTGCCAACTTAGTTTGATCTTGTAGTTCTGATAATTGTTTTATACATATCCATTATCAATAACTGCTGGACAGTAGCCGCTGGGCATGGAAGGTGCTCTTGACACCACAATATGTTGGGGTAGGCTAGTATTTCTTGCACTACCTATTGTGGTTTTCGCAGTCGCTGACCCAGTTGCTTGGCCTTGCCGGTTTCACCATCCGCATCGCTAAATGTTGCTTTCCTCTTTAAGTGCTTTTGAGGCCCGACATGAAATTCCCTCGCCATTTTACAGTAGCCGGACAGGATCCCCTAGAGGGCATAACGTTTGTGTCGCGCACCAGCAGGATCACAAAGCTGGATGGAACCGTTGTCTTTGAGGCAGGGGACGTGATGGTACCAGAGGCTTGGTCGCAGGTGGCCGTGGACATTCTGGCCCAAAAGTACTTTCGCCGGGTGGGGCTGGACTCTTCTTCCAAGGGAGAGACCGACTCAAGGCAGGTTTTTCACAGGCTCGCCGGATGCTGGAAGCACTGGGGGGAGATGCACGGATACTTTAATTCCCAAGAAGACGCCCAGTGCTTCTACGATGAGATTGTGTACATGCTGGCCAACCAGATGTGCGCCCCAAACAGCCCGCAGTGGTTCAACACGGGGCTGCACTTCGCGTATGGAATATCAGGCCCTGCACAGGGCCACGTCTATATTGACCCAGCCACTGGACAGGCGCGGAAAAGCAACTCGGCGTACGAGCGCCCCCAGCCACACGCGTGTTTCATCCAAAGCGTCAACGATGACTTAGTCAATGACGGCGGAATCATGGATCTATGGCGGCGCGAGGCCAGAATTTTCAAGTATGGGTCGGGCACCGGCACTAACTTTTCAAGCATCAGGGCGGCAGAAGAGCCGCTCTCCGGTGGCGGTTTTAGTTCGGGGCTTATGAGCTTCTTAGCCGTAGGCGACAGGGCCGCTGGGGCGATAAAATCAGGCGGGACAACGCGGCGGGCCGCAAAGATGGTGTGCCTAGACTTAGACCACCCGGATATAGAAGCCTTTGTGGATTGGAAAATGCTGGAAGAGCGCAAGGTGGCGATGATGGCGGCTGGCTCTGTACTTCTTGGCAAACATTGGAACTCCATATGCGAGACAGTTGAAAAATCAGCCACTAAGGACGCAAAGCCCAAGACAAACGATAAATTGCGCCGCGCCCTCACTGCAGCCAAAAGAGAAGGAGTGCCTGGGCCCTTTCTGGCTCAATGTCTGCAGCGGCTGGCGATGGGCGATTTTCGCCGCGACCTGAAAACTTTTGACACTGCGTGGGACGGCGAGGGGTATGCAACTGTCTCCGGCATGAATTCCAACAATAGCGTCCGCGTCCCCAATGCCTTTATGAACGCCCTGAAAATAGATGGCACATGGGACTTAAAGCGCAGGGGCAATGGACAGGTGTGCAAAACGGTAAAGGCAAGCGACCTTTGGAAACGCATCAATTACGCGGCGTGGGCTTGTGCAGACCCCGGCGTCCAATTCGACACAACGATCAATGAATGGCACACGTGTCCGGAAGATGGCCGCATCAATGCTTCCAACCCGTGCAGCGAGTACATGTTTTTAGACGACACCGCATGCAATCTGGCGTCACTGAATCTATGTGCTTTCCTCAACTCCGATGGCACGTTTAACATCCCCGCTTACCGCCATGCTATCCGCATTTGGACGGTGGTGCTTGAAATTTCTGTTTTGATGGCCCAATTCCCCAGCGAGCGCATTGCACAACAGAGCTATGACTACAGAACTTTGGGGCTGGGCTTCGCCAACTTGGGAACGCTGCTCATGCGGATGGGCATTCCCTACGACAGCGAGGCCGGGACGCAGTGGTGCGCGGCTCTTACCGCAATAATGACTGGAGACGCATATTCGGCCAGCGCGGAAATGGCGCACGCATTGGGTCCATTCCCTGCGTATTCCAGAAACAAAGAACAAATGGCGAGAGTGATCCGCAACCACAGGCGGGCGGCGTTCAACGTCCCCGAAGAAAACTATGAGTCCCTTTCAATCAAACCAAAAGGGCTATTGGGGACTTGGATTCCCCAAGACTTAGTCCAAGTTGCACACCATAGCTGGGATCGTGCCATGGAACTGGGCACCAAGCACGGCTACAGAAATGCCCAAGTGACAGTCCTTGCCCCCACGGGAACAATCGGCTTACTGATGGACTGCGATACGACTGGCATCGAGCCAGACTTTGCGCTGGTGAAGTTCAAAAAGCTCGCGGGCGGGGGCTATTTCAAGCTGGTCAATGGGGCCCTGAAAGTGGCACTTGGCAACCTTGGATACACAAAAGAGCAAATACTCGACATCGAGCGCTATGCGGTGGGCTGGCAGCAGATCACCAACGAAACTCCTGGAATAAATAGAAACGACTTGCTAGAAGTCGGCTGGACAGAGGCCGAAATCAATTCCCTAGAGCAAAAACTGCCTGGAGCCTTTGATCCTTCATACATCCTTGACCTTACTCGCCTCAAAAAGGATTTTTCTGCCGACCGCCTTGCCGCCTTTGTGGAAGCCCTGTCAGGAGCCTTGACCGTTGAGGGAGCGCCACACATCAAGCCAGACCACTTGCCAATTTTCGACTGCGCCAACAAGTGCGGGAAAAAAGGTACGCGCTATATAGCTCCCGAAGGCCATCTGCGAATGATGGCTGCGGCCCAGCCCTTTTTAAGTGGGGCCATTAGCAAGACCGTAAACTTACCGCCTGAATACACGATTGACCAAGTGGCCTCTATCTACGAGACAAGCTGGAAACTGATGCTCAAAGCCGTTGCCATTTACAGAGAAGGCTCTAAGATGAGCCAAGCCATAGCTACTAATTTGAGCCTGCTAGAGGGTGCCGATATTTTGCTGGACGATGTAGCATCATCGTCCGAAAAATCAGAAGCGGTGGCACAGGCTGCGGCGCACCATGTTGTCCGAATTTACCGTAGAAAAATGCCCGACAGGCGCGCTGGTTATACCCAGTCGGCCACCATCGGCGGAACTAAGCTGTACCTGCGGACAGGCGAATACGAAGATGGCACCTTGGGCGAAATATTTTTGGACTTGCACAAAGAGGGCGCCGGATTCAGGGCGGTGCTCAACTGCTTTGCGATAGCCATATCCATGGGGTTGCAGTACGGTGTGCCGCTTGAGGAATACTGCGATGCGTTTTTGTTCACCAAGTTTGAGCCCCAAGGCATGGTGCTTGGCTCGGACACGGTCAAATTCACAACCAGCCTTATAGACTTTGTATTCAGGGAATTAGCCATCAGCTATCTAGGGCGCCACGAACTTGCGAACATACCAGAGGAAGAATTCCTTAACCTCCAAGGGCGGAAGCCAGAGAGCCAAGCCCAAGTGTTCCAAGCCCAATACACAAAAATGACCCCTTTATTCCCCGATGGCAATTCAGAGCAGCCGTTGCTGCAAATGCCAAATCAGGCTCCCGCGCACCCTGCGTCCAGTGCCTACCGCGCCGCAAGAGAAAAGGGGTTCACTGGTGACCCATGCCCAGAATGTGGCCACCTGACGCTGGTGAGAAACGGAGCCTGCTTAAAGTGCCAAACCTGCGGCGCAAGCACTGGATGCAGTTAATGCCAGGGAGTTACAATTTACTGGGAATAAATCGTTGTACAGTGCGGATGTACCCTAGGCTCAACGCAGCGTGATCTTCCCGCTGACTGTCTTTATCGTAATCGCCTGCGTTTGGCTTGGTTCTGCCGATGGACGGCTTGGGCGGGCCGAGAGCTGGATTACCGTTTGAGTTTTGCTTTCTTCGGTTATCTTTGAATTTGGCACTTGAACGTCTAATCGGCCAGCCATAGACTTGACGGCAATTTCAGACACCCCTCTCAGCATTTCTATCTCTAGGTCTCCGCTGATGGTTTCAAAGCTGGTTTCGCCGCCCCTGACGTGAATGCGCCTTGCCTCTATTTTGCCGTGGATGGTGGACACTTCGGCATCACTTATGATGTCTTCTAAGGCAATGCTCCCATTGACCGAATTCGCCACAAGCCCTTCGAAAACCGCCATTGGCGGCCTGCCCTGCTCTTGGTCATGGCTTGGGGCCAGCCTAGCAATGGCAATCGCCCCCGACACCGTTTTTGTTTCCACCCTGCCCAAAACGCGCTCTATCTGAATTCGGCCGTTAACCGTTTCGCATTTCAAGGACCCGTCTAACGCATAGGCCGCTATGGTTCCATTAGTTGCTTTTGCGTCAGCTAGAATCTTCCTTGGCAGAGAGATCACTAGGTCGCACCCAACAATTTTTGGCGGCAGCAGCCCAAAAAAGCGGCGCTTTGAAAGATCTTTGACGACGACTTCTGCGCCGCTGGCGGTCTTGTTTATCTCCAAAATAGGCGCAGAGTCAGGCTCACCTGACGCAGTGGCTTGCACATGCAGTTGCTCGCGATCCCACCCGCGCAGGACTATGGAACCAATGGGGTTCTTGATGACAAGCGTTGAGCCAAAGACAAAAGGCTCGACCTTGCGGACGATGATAGCACCGCTGGGCTCTGGCTCTTGAACGGGCGACTGATGGTCTGCCATTGCGGGAACCCAGCACAAACAATGCAGAACAATCAGCGCAGCCGCAAACTTAGCAGCTCCTTTCCACCTAGAAGCTACCTTGGCGAGTTTGCTGACAAGATTTTGCATGAAAAAGACCTGATGTAAAAGGTTATCATGGGCGCGGCGAAAAAATGCTGAAATCGCCTATTGAATTAGAGAACGGCAAGTCTGTCGGCCTGCCGACTAAATTTGCACTATACGCAAATTCCCAGCCACGACAATGTTGAAATGTCTGGTTGGTGGAAATCTTAGGTAAAATGCCGAAACACATCAATGAGCAAAGGTGCTTGTTATAATTAACTCCAAGTGCCAAGGAGGCCCAAGTGAACACAAATGACCCCCGCAGAGACGAAAGCCGCGTGATACATGCGCCCAAGGGTACTACGCTGAACTGCAAAAATTGGCTGATAGAGGCGGCCT
>JAITFL010000160.1 GCA_031281385.1 Holophagales bacterium | reverse complement strand
TCCTCAAAATTTTTGAATTGGTCAAAACTGGAGCAGGCGGGGCTCAGCAGCACTTGGTCGCCGGGCGCGGCGATGGTTAGGGCTTTTGCCACTGCCTCGTCGAAGCTCTTTATGGTTGTGTGGGGCAGGTCGCCCAAGTCTCTCTCCAGCATGGGTATCGCATCGCCCAAAAAGACTAGGTGCCGCAGTTTGCCCTCCAGCGCGGGTCGAAGCGGCCCATAGCTGCTTCCCTTGTCCTCTCCCCCTAAAATCAATACCAAAGGGCCCGGCAGGGCGCGGATGGCTGTCAGCGTTGAATCTACGTTTGTCGCCTTGGAATCGTTGTACGCCTTGACCCCATCTTTTTCCCCGCAGAATGAAAGCCTGTGCGCCAGCCCTGGGTATGTCTTTAGGCCGTCGCGCACCCCTTCTATGGCCGCCCCGCCATGGATGGCCAGCAGGGTTGCGGCCAGCGCGTTTTCGACATTGTGCCACCCGGGTATCAGCAGGTCGGAGCTATGTACCAACTGCGTTTCGCGGCCATCCTCGTCCCGCAGGAACAGCCCGCCGTCCTTTCCTGCCCAAGCCCCATAGGCGGCAAGCGCAGATACATTCCCCTGCCAGCCATCTGGTTCGCGCCCAAACATCGCGGCGCGGGCATCTGGACAGTGCGGCACAGAAAAATTCGCGCCTATAGGGGACACACATAGGTCGCCAAGGCCCTGCCTTTCAAAGATGCGGCATTTTGCCGCCAAGTAGGCTTCCATCGTTCCATGCCGCGCAAGGTGATCCGGCGAAAGGTTGAGAATAGCCGCCGCCTCCGCTCTAAAGCCATGAACAGTCTCCAATTGGTAGCTCGAGCACTCCACGACGAAGCGCGTACCCGTCTTTGCCCCATCCACTGCGTCCATGAGTGGCAGGCCAAGGTTCCCGCAAGCCACCGAGGGTTGCCCCCCCGCTTTCAGCAGGTGGGCCGCCAAGTCTGTGGTGGTGCTTTTGCCATTTGTGCCCGTCACCGCCAGCACCATTGCCGTTGGGTCTTTTTCTCGCAGGGCCCTGTGGGCAAATTCCAGCTCCCCAATCAGGGGTATGCCCCGCTTCGTAGCCTCCAGGGCAAAGCCGGCCCTTGGGTTCACGACCGGGCTGAGCACCACTTCCGAAGCATTGTCCAATAGCGAGTCTGGGTGGCCGCCCCAAGCGCACCGCGCACCCCATTTTGCAAGCTGGGCCGCCAAATCGGCGCTGGGGCATGGCCCGCTGTCTGTGATGGTGAATGGGCTTCCCGACATGGCCAGATGCCTAGCCACGGCAAGCCCCGACTTACCAGCGCCTACGATGACAGTGTGACTATTCATTTAGCCGCCTGATGCACCGGTCATTTTTGAGCCAGTGCATCCATCGGTTCCAGCGTCAGTATCGGCGCGAATATTTCCAAGCTTGCCCCCTCTTGGGCATGGATTTCCGCCACGCGCCCAGCATTGGCTGCGCGGTATTCATTTTCCATTTTCATGGCTTCCAGTATGAACAGTGGCTGGCCCTCTTCAACCTCTTCGCCCACCCTCACCAAGTATTTCATCAGCTTGCCTGGCATTTGGGCCTTCATCAGTTTGCCGCCGCCCTGCGGGGATTTCGCCATAGCCTGCGCCAGCAGCTTTTTGTTTGGGTCTTGCAGTGTGAACTCCAGTGCGCCAGCATGGAAGCTGCCTCGGTAGCCGTGCAGGTCTGGGTCTTCCGCGATGCGTATTCTGTCAACGTTTACCCCAACGCTGCGCTTGTTGATGATCACCGAATAGCTGGTGGGTTCCACCCTGATTATGTCCAGAGGTGTTTTTTCTCCGTCCCATACCATGAACAGTTCGCCCTGGTGGCGGAACATCTCCAGCTCATGCGTTTCATCCCCTATCGCCAGCGTTCTCTTCATGTGGTTGTCTCCATCTCGTCTAAAACCATCATACCAATTTGCGCTCAACTTGGTATTAATTGTGGACAGTGCCGCGATCCCCTGATAAAATAATGGCTCTGGAGTGCTTTATGAATGCCCTTTTGTACGTCCTTCATGTGATTGTAAGCGTGTTGCTGATAGGCGGTATTTTGCTGCAGCCCGGGGCCAAGGGCGGGGGCATGGGATCGGTCTTTGGTGGCGGCGGCGCCAATTCGGCCTTTGGCGCGCGCGGCGCGGCGCCCATCTTGGCCAAGCTGACGTATTGGCTGGCGGGTGGATTCATGGCGACCTGTTTGGCGATAGAAATATTCATCATCAGGGAAGGCCGCTCCGTCCTAGACAAAATACAGGAACCTCAAGCTCCTCTGACCGAAACCCTCGAAACGCCGCAAGAGCCGCAAACTGAGCCACCTGTTGAGAAGCCCGCTGAGCCTCCGACAGAGGCCGCTAAATAGAGGCCCGCAGTTGGTTTAGAATGAAGAGTGTTGACACTGAACCAAAAGCATGCCAACATAGGTCGTTGATTTGCCCGCGTGGTGAAATTGGTAGACACGCCATCTTGAGGGGGTGGTGGCCACAAGCCGTAGCAGTTCGAGTCTGCTCGCGGGCACCAAGTCGTACCAGTTCAAAGTTACAAGGTGCAAGATACAGAGCCGCTTGAAGCAACGGTTTTCATCTTGTACATTGTAGCTTGTACCTGATATGGCCTTTTACAGCCTGAGCCAGTCCAGCTTTGAGGGCCTGTCCCGCCACCCTTCATCCACTTTTACGTGCAGTTCAAGCCTCGTCTGGCGCTGGAGCATTTTTTTGAGTTCCCGCTGCGCGCTCTGGCGGATGTCCTTTATCATCTCCCCGCCCTTGCCCAAAAGGATTTTTCGGTGGCTCTCGCGGTCGCACAGAATCGTTGCTCTGATGAACGCACCTCCGGCATCCATGTCTTCTGGATAGTTTTCCCCATCCTCTATCCATTCGGAGATGACCACGGCGACTCCGTGGGGGACTTCCTCCCTAGTTTTTCGCAGTACCTTTTCGCGGATAAATTCTGATGCAAGCCCGCGCTCTGTTTGGTCGGTAAACTCGTCCTGGCCGTACTGCCAATCGCCTTCCGGCGCGTCCTTTGACAGTATTTCCAATAGCGGCTCTAGGTTTTGTTTTTGCTTGGCGGCGATAGGCACTATCTCTTTGAAGGGGGCCAAGTCTTTGTACGCCGCAACCTTTTCCATCAGCGCTGCCTTTGGTAACAGATCAATCTTGTTTATCAACAAATAAACTGGTTGTCTCGCCTGGCCCAGCCTCTTTGCAAAGGCCCGCTCTTTTGGGCCGTAAAACCCGTCTGCGTCTATCACCCACAATATCAAGTCGGCGTCGGTGAGGGCAATTTCGACATGCCCCATCATGCGCTTGTTCAGTGAGCGCCCGTCATGGTGGATGCCTGGGGTGTCCAGAAAAGCCAGTTGGGTATCGCCGAGAATCGCCACCCCCAATATCTTTGTGCGTGTGGTCTGGGGCGTCTGGCTGACGGCGGCCAGCTTTTCTCCCACTAGGGCGTTGAGCAGGGTGGATTTGCCGACGTTGGGAAGGCCGACTATGGCTACACTTGCGAATTTTTTGGCCATCCAGTGATCCGCTTAGCCTCTTATCACGCCGCGCTTTGAGGTTCTGATGAAGTCCAGCAAGTATGCCACTTCTGGGTGGGAGCCCAGTTCGCGCTCGGCCCTTTCCAGCGCTTCTGCTCTTAGAAGTCCCATTCCGAATAGGATTCGGTGGGCCTGGCGGATGGCCGCTATAGTTTCCTCTGAAAAGCCCCTGCGCTTCAGCCCAACTGTGTTTACGCCATAGCTTTTGGCCTCGCGAGTTCCGGCGGTCTTCATGTAGGGCAGTACGTCCATATTGGCCGTGGTGAAGCCCCCCATGAAGGCGTAGTCGCCGACGCGGCAGAATTGGTGGACCGCCGAAAAGGCGCTGATATTTGCGAAGCTGCCAACATGGACGTGGCCGGCCAAGGATGCGCAATTCGCCATGATCACTTGGTCTCCCACCGAACAATCGTGCGCGATGTGAACTCCCGTCATTATGAAGTTGTCGCTGCCGACCGTTGTGATGCCCCCGCCCTTTGCAGTGCCTCTGTGGAGCGTGGCTGATTCGCGGATGGTGTTTCGGTCTCCAACCACAAGGCGCGTAAGCTCGCCCTTGTAGCTGATGTCTTGGCATTGCAGCCCAAGCGTGGCGTGGGGGAAAATGTCATTGTCTTCGCCGATTTCGGTGTTTGGCCCTACGACAACATGGCTGCGGAGCACAGTCCTGCTGCCTATCTTTGATGGACCCTCTACTACGCAGAAAGGCCCGATGACAACGTCATCCCCAAGTTCAGCGTCCGCGCTCACAACGGACATAGGGTGTATTTTTGCTGTCATTCGGCCTTCCCCTTTGCATCTGCCACCATGCTCATAAATTCGGCCTCGGCTACCTTGGTGCCTTCAACGAAGGCCTCGCCTCTCATCTTGGCGATGTTGCCTCGCAGTGTTAGGATTTTTACCTCCATCACCATCTGATCGCCCGGCACAACAGGCTTGCGAAACTTGACTCCATCTATGCTCATAAAATACATGACTTTTTCTTCTGGGTTCGGGATGTCCAGCGTCACCAGGCAGCCGGCAGTCTGGGCCATGGCCTCCACTATCATCACGCCGGGGAACACGGGCTGTTTGGGGAAGTGCCCTTGAAACACTTGCTCTCCCATCGAAATATTTTTGATGCCCTTGATCCACTGGCCCCTTTCGTAATCCAGAATTCTGTCCACCAGCAGAATGGGGTAGCGGTGGGGCAATAGTTTTTGGATGCCTTGGATGTCAATCACTTTTGACTGCGGTGCCTCGTTCTCGGTCATTAATGGTTCTCCCAAAAATCCATTTTCGCACAATATTTGCCGCTTGTGGCCCTGCAAAAATTGGCGGCGGCAAATCGCCAATTTGTCATTCCAATTCTAAATAGAATCAGCCATGATTATATTTAGAACTTGGAATGCGCGACAGGATGTCGCGCCCGAAGTGCGTAGCATTTCGTGAGGCCAGGCGAGCTTGCCTCGCCGCAGCCGACTAATTCAAAATTGCACGGACGCAATTTTGAATTAGAATTGAAATCAAAAGCCCCTGTTAATCTTAATAAGTATGGAGAACGTGCATGGCGCACCCACGCAGATTTGAAAGCATAATGGACGCGATCGGCCAGACGCCGATGGTCAGGCTGAACAAGATAGCAGAAGGCATTGGCGCAAACGTCTATGCCAAGCTGGACTTCCTGAACCCGATGGGCAGCAGCAAAGACCGCATAGCCAAGTATCTGGTCGAGCAGGCAGAAAAAGATGGGAGATTAAGGCCCGGTGGCCTGATAATTGAAAACTCCAGCGGCAACACCGCTATGGGGCTTGCACTGATGGCCATCCAAAAGGGATACGGACTAAAGGCCGTCGTGAGGGACCGCACCAGCAAAGAAAAATTAGACCAACTGAAAATATTGGGCGTGGACGTTCACAGGGTTGACGCAAGCCTGCCTCCCAGCCACCCCGACAGCTACAACAACATCACGCCGCGACTTGCAAAGGAACTGCCGAACTGCTATTTCCCCGACCAGCACAACAACAGGGAAAACAATGAGGCACATTACAGATTCACAGGCCCAGAGATATGGGAGCAGATGGAGGGCCATATAGATGCTTTTGTTGCGGGGATGGGTACCGGAGGGACCATCGCCGGCGTTGGGCGTTTCCTGAAAGAGAAAAACCCAAACATCAAGATTGTCGGCGTTGACGTTGAGGGGTCTATTTTTACGGAATACTTTAGAACGGGAAAAGTCGGCGAGCCAAGCCCATATTTGCTAGAGGGCCTTGGAGACGAATTTTTGATAGGGACTGCGGATTTTTCTGTAATAGATGACATGGTGCAAGTAGCAGACCGCATCGCATTTTTGGCCGCTAGGGAGCTTGCAAAGCGGGAAGGCCTTTTGGCTGGGGGTTCGAGCGGAGCCGCCATTTTCGCCACACTGCAAATCGCCAAGGGCCTGCCGCCCGGCTCCACAGTGGTTACCCTATTCCCGGACAGCGCAAGCAGGTACCTGAGCACCATCTACAACGATGATTGGATGAGAGAAAAGGGATTTATGTGATGTTAACTTTGGATCGGTAAGGTCACACCGCATGCCCAAGGTAGAAAAATGGGTCTATGCCCCAGTTTTCGGGGATTTCGTATCCAGAAATATGGTCTTGGCAGCTAGGCGCCGCCAAGTTGATGTCCTTGGGCGAAAGTTTTTGCATCGCCTTTGTGTCGAACACCACCCTGACTATGGGTTTAAGCAAGCTCTCCGTGCCTTGGCGGACAACGATGGCCAATCGGCCGCTGTCCATGTGTACCAGTGACCCTACGGGGTATATCCCGACGCCCTTTATGAAACTGTGGACAAGTGTTTCGTCAAAGTGCTTGCCGCCCCATTCATAAATGCGCTGGAGCGCCGTCACAGGCTCGATGGCGCTGTGGTACACCCTGGCAGATGTTATGGCGTCATACACATCCACAATGGAAGCCATTTGGCCGAGCAGCGAAATAGCGTTCCTGGCGATGCCCTTTGGGTACCCCGTTCCATCGAACCTTTCATGGTGCTCCGACACTATCTTCATCACAGGTTGGCTTAAGATGTGGCTTTCCCCAAGATAGCTTACCCCCTCTAGGACATGCGTCATCATGATTGAGTATTCATGGTCGGTGAGGCTCCCAGGCTTGTTCAGGATTTCATCTGGGATTTTCATTTTGCCGATGTCGTGGAACAATCCGCCAAGCCCTATGTCGTGCAGATCGTCTTTGCTGAATCCCCCCATTGCATGGCAGAATGTCACCAATAGCGCAGAAATGCTAACCGAGTGCTGGAAGGTGTATTTGTCCCGCTGTTTGAGCCTGCAAAGGCTCACCAAGGTTCCATCGTTGCTCAACACCGAGTCCGTGATACTAGAAACCACTGCCCCCGCTTGCTTGGCATCAACCTGCTTGCCAATTCGCGCATCGGCCAAGATGTTGCCAACGACCTCTATGGCCTCTTCGCGGACATGGCTGGACTCTTGCCATAGCAAATCCATGTGATGGGTTGGCTGCTCCCCGAGATGGGCGGGCAGTTCTTCGGCGGGTTCGGATGCAATGTCCAACAGCTTTCCCATCAATGCTATTTCTGACTCTTGCAGCGTCGGCGCATTGGTCGCGTCGGCCCCCCTCGATGTGTCAATGAGCACGTCAAGTTTGTTGATGGCAAGGATTTTTTCTATCTGTTTTTCATTCTGGATCAAGAACCGGTTGCGGGCAAAGCTATGCTCTAGCCACGGCACGTTTATGTCGTGGACGAACATTCCGACTTTCAGGTCGGCCGATTTTACTTTTTTGATCATAAGTTCAAACGGACTGGCAAAAAGCCAAATCGCCTAGAAATAATATCATTAATTTTCAGTGAATTGCAACCAAGTGGACTGAGTTTCATGCAAAACCCAGCGGTACGTCTGCTCCCGACCTTCCGCTGGCTCTGGCTGGGTTTTGTAACTTGCTTGTTTTCAGTGTTTCACGCCAGAGCCTGCTCCGGTCGGGCGCAGCCTACACATCCGGTGACTTGCAAAACTGACGTTTTGCAAGTGGCTCGACTTTTTGCAATTGGTTCAAGTGTCTTTCGCGATGAACCTTATGGGATCTATGTCCCAGATGCCGGGCGTCTCAAAGCCAACTATTTGATCCATGCAGCCCGGCGAAGCCAGATCAACATCTTGGACAGGGACGCGCTGGCCCTTAACGGCGTCATAGATGATCCTTACGAATGGCTGAAGCAGGCTCCTCTCGCCCTGGCGAAGCACTATGGCCAGCCTCCCGCTTTGCAGGCGGACCAATGACCCCACAGGGTAAATGCCAATCGCCCTGATAAAGCTGCGCACAAAGGCCCCATCAAAGTGCCTTCCGGCCCATTCGTATATCAGCCTGATGGCGGCGGTGGGTTCTATTGCGCCGTGGTACACCCTGTTTGATGTGATCGCGTCATAGACGTCAATGATCGAGGCCATCTGGCCGATTTTTGATATCCGCCCCTTAGACAGCCCCTTGGGGTAGCCGCTGCCGTCATACCTTTCGTGGTGTTCCGCCACCGCGCACAATGCCAAATCGCGTAGGCCATGTTCGCTGCGAAGGTAGTCTATGCCCTCGTTGACGTGGGCCCTCATTATTTCGTGTTCAGGCTCTGTCAGCCGTCCGGGCTTGTACAGAATATGGTCTGGGGTCATCATTTTCCCAATGTCGTGGAACAGCCCCCCAAGGCCGATTTGAATGAGGTCGTCTTTGGAATAACCTCCGATGGCACTGCAAAGCGTTACCAAGAGCGCGGAAACACTTACAGAGTGCTGGAACGTGTAGGCGTCCCGGTTTTTTAGCCTGCACAGGCTGACCAAGGCGCCTTCGTCCAGCATGACTCCCTCTGCGATACTTGCCACGACGGGGAATGCGTGCTGAAACCCGGTGCGGTAGCCGAGTCGTGCGTCATTAAAGATGCTGGTGACTATTTTGATGGCCTCTTTGTAAACCCGCTTTGACTCTGCCCACCGCAGCCGTTGCTGGGCGGCAACGTACTCATCGCTCTCCGCTGAAAACGACCCAATAATTTCTTCCATCAGGGCCGCTTCTGCCTCTTCCTCTGTCGGTGCATTTATAGCGTCCAAGCCCTTTTCGGTGTCTATGAGTACTTCCAAAATGTTTGCGCTCGCCAATTTTTCAATCTGGTCTTCGCGCTGGAGCATGAACCGGCCCAACAGAAATCCGCTTTCCAGCCATGGGACGTTTACGTCATGGAGGTACATTCCGGGCCTGAGGTCTGCAATATTGACTTTCTTAATCATGGACGTCACCGTCCACTAATATTTCG
>JAITFL010000088.1 GCA_031281385.1 Holophagales bacterium | reverse complement strand
AGTCCCTGCCGTGTGCTTCGCATACCTGATGCTGCTGTCTATGAAAAAATCTAGAATTGCGAAAGTCTGAACATGAGTATCCACACTGACGAGAGAATAATACTCACGTTGGATGCGGGCGGGACAACTTTTGAGTTCCGCGCCATCCAAGGCCAAAAAAACGCTGCGGAGCCTGTAATCCTGCCCAGCCACGGCGACGACCTAAACGCCTGCCTAAAGAATATCGTGGATGGCTTCAAGGCCCTAAAGGACGCAGTGGGCGGCACAATCCACGGCATCAGCTTTGCCTTTCCAGGCCCCGCCGACTACGCAAATGGCATAATCGGAGATTTATGGAACCTGCCGGGCTTTAGGGGCGGCGTGGCATTGGGCCCTATGCTGGAAGAGCAATTCAACGTGCCTGTGTTCATAAACAACGATGGCGACCTATTTGCATACGGCGAGGCCCTATGCGGTGCGCTGCCTGAAATCAACGCCGAGCTAAAGTCCGCCGGCAGCCCCAAGAGATTCAAGAACCTATTGGGCCTCACGTTTGGCACTGGGTTTGGCGCCGGCATAGTCACAAATGGGCGGCTGCTGATAGGCGACAATAGCGCGGCTGGCGAAATATGGTGTACAAGGAACAAAATAGACCGCCAGTCCTACGCCGAAGAGGGGGTGTCCATCCGCGCCGTGCGCCATGCGTACGCCCATAAAACTGGGCTGGACATCGAAAAAGTACCTGAACCCGTTGACATAGCCGCTATCGCCGAAGGCAGGCAGCTAGGAGACGTTGACGCGGCCAAGTATGCTTTCCAGCGCTTGGGCGAGGTGGCAGGGGACGCGGCCGCAAACGCCGCGACGCTGATAGACGGTATCGTCGTGATTGGTGGCGGCCTAGCGGGCGCGTTTAAGTACTTCCTCCCTGCGATGGTTGCAGAAATGAACAGCGAACTGCATAGCGTAACTGGAAGAGGCACCATTCAGCGAACAGAACTGACTGTATTTAACCTTGAAGACCCGCAGCAGAGGCAGCTTTTTATCAAGGGCCAAGCCGTCCAAGTTCAAGTGCCTGGCAGTTCCAAAAAAGTCCCGTACGACCCGCATAAGAGGATTGGCGTGGCAATATCCAAACTGGGTACGGCCCGCGCCGTGTCCTTGGGTGCCTACGCGCTGGCACTGTCTCACTTGCAGCAACACTGAAACTTCGAGCATAAATTTATAAACATGTTCGCTTGCTATTGTGTTTTCTTTTCGGCAGCCGTTTTCCCTGCCTTGTATAGATCTAGAATTTCAGCGTCGCTCATTTTTTTGTTGAAAATGTCAATCCTTTTCACGATGGCCTTTGCGCCTGGGAGTATCCCTTCGACCGGCAGTACCAAAGAATTGGAATCATAGGCAACTCCATTGCGGTTGCCGCTGTTGTTTGTTATTGGAATAAAGGACTTGCCGTTGTGTATCCAGACGCAGGTAGCGCGACCCGCCTGTTTGGCTCCATCAATATAAAGCGCAGTGTCTGTCTGTGCGGGCTTGCCTTCGTCGCTGAACCTTTTGTTGCACGTAAACACGATATCAAACCATGTGTCGGGAGATATTGCGGGGTTTGAAACCATCATTCCATCGGCGTCCACAAATTCAAAGTGGTACTCGATGCCCTTTTCGCCGCGCTCAAAGCCGATGCGGCCCCTGCCCTCGTAATTGGCGTAGAGAGTCCCATCTTTGCCCTTGAACAAAACAGTATTGGCAGGAACGTCAGCGAAGCTTGCCATTAGCCTGACCGTGTATGGGTAGCCAATGGAACCGAATGGCAGACTGATTTTTCCATTGCCTGATAGCTCCAGACCATTGGATGTGATTGCCGCGCCCTCCGCCAACGCAGTGTAGCCATTCCCTGAAGAATCATTTAACGCATTCTCTGGGCCAAAATGATATGAAGCGATTAATTCAGACGCGCTTTCTACAAAACGCCCCGGGTTGCCGCCTGGCGAGCGGTTGGCCAACTTGGAAAAACGGGCGGCATACAACGCATACGTTTGACCATTTGTTTTTTCTCCATGCCAAGCCTTTTCCGCAACAAAGGGTATGACGTCCCGCATCCTGTCGAATAGGTCAAATTCCGAAAGGCCACCATTAAAAGAGGGGAAATCATGCCAGACACAGAATTGCACCCCCTTGGTCTGCGGGTGCGCTTTTGGCATGATCGCCGTGCCCCTGCCGGCGTTGCGCTTGGGGGAAAAATTATTTGCATCGAATGAGTTATAAAGATAGTCCAGTCGGTAGTCGCCATTGTTGGCATACACACGCCCCCAATAGTCGGGGTAGCCAGTGGCGCAGCCCGGCACTAGGTACAGCCAGCCGCCCACAGTATTTATCACGCTGTAGCCCTTGCCGTAAACGCTCTTCACATCGGCATAATAGGGCGCCCACATGTTGACCGCCACATTTGGGTTTTTCGCCAATTCATCTGGCATATCAGCGTGATAGGACGCAAATTCTGTCCACGTCCTAACTTTCAGCCCTCTTGCAAGCAGCCCTTCCATCATGGCCTTGTTGTATAACGCATGAAATTGTTGATAGGAAGGAGAGCCACCGCCGTACTCATCGCTTCCAAAATGCACCTTTCGACCCACAAACACTGGGTCTGGGCCGCTTGTATACTCGTCAAATAAATCTAGGATGAAATTAACTACAGTGCTGCGATTTGAATCCGATGTGATGTCCATGTCTCCAATGTCACGCATCGGCAGCCCCGCGTTCCTAAAAATTTCAGAGTGCGCGGGGGTGTCAATTTCATTCACAACTTCAACGCCGTACTTCAATAGCTCTTTTTGAAAAGCGCGATATTTGTCCTTTGTGTAATAGCCATCGGATTTTGTGTTGCCTTCGATGTTCAGGTTTATAGTAGGGTGTTTCTCGCTTTGCAGTCTAAACGCTTTGTACCCGGTGGCTGCCCAGTAGTCGTTTAGGTGGACTTGGAGTTCATTTAATTTGAACCATGCCATATATTTGCCTATTTCCTCTAAGTATTTTAGTGGTATGTACTGCCTGCCCACGTCAATCATACCGGCGCGAATGGGGTACCTCGGATAGTCCCTAGCCTCACCCCTGGGCGCGGTACGTTTGTCTTTGGAGCCATAGAGTATCTGCGTCACCGTGATTCCGCCATACATCAATCCCTTTTCAGATGCTGCCTTAATGGAAATTTTTTCATCAATCGCCAAGCAGTATCCTTCGTCACCCAATTCACCCAACAGAGATGGGGCATGGATAAATTCAACGCAGCCCGCGCCGCCCGTGGCAGCAATGTTTAGTTCTAGGCCCAACATTTCCTTAAAAAAATTCTGCGTCTTTTGGGCGGCACTTCTAGCAGCATTTTCGCCCGATGGGGCAACTAGCCTAGATTGTTGAGTCAGTCTAAACTCACCCTTGCCGCCATGCCACTCGCGCAGGGCGGGTATCACGTCTGGTTCGGGGTTATGGCCGCGATCAGAATATTTGCCTTTGACCTTAAACGCTATGTCGCCTTGGGAGACAATCGAATCCTCTTGGTTGTTCACGTTTGTAATGCGATACATCACGTTTACGTCCATGCCAACCAAGGGCCTATAGTACGAGCCATCCAAGGCGACTACGTTTACATTGTCGCTTCCATAAAATTCAATTCTGTGGCTTGCAGGGACTGCGGGCGGCTTCCAAGAACCTTTGACTAATGTCGGCGGGACGCGCCGCGATTCCTCAAGCACTTTCGCGTTATTTTCGATTACACGCCCAAGGCCAGTTCCGGCACCGATTACTAAAATTGCCAACACAGCTTGGAGCGTCAACACGGGAAAACGCAGCTTTGGTGCTTTAAGAATATTCAATAGCATTTGAGAAATTTGCATGCACCCCCTAAAAAATGTAGAAATGGCCTATAGCGATAATAGTCAACTGGCAACTGTCAGTTGAACCTCTTGTAAAACCATTCTAACCCTCATCGGAGCTATCTCCCAAGCATCCGCCCGCTCAGCGAAGAAGCCGTGCGAAGCACGGCGGGGGTCTGGGGGTGCGACCGGGAGGCGGGGGGCATGTTAGCGACCAACGCTGGAAGAAAGGCAGCCAAGCGGCACTTGGCCCTGACGCTGCCCCGCAGCGTCAAGGCTTAGTGCCGCTAAGTGCCTTCCCCAGTTAGCATTCGGAAGGGCTCCACGCCTAGAGCATTTTAACTTTAATATGACATATTTTTGTGTTACACTTTTTGCCATGAGAATAGCATCCGAAGAGATCAGGACATTGGCAGTGGAAGCGTACGAATCAGGCGCAGCGGACAGGGAGCTTCT
>JAITFL010000045.1 GCA_031281385.1 Holophagales bacterium | reverse complement strand
CTGGCCAAGCGATTGGCACCGTGCAGGCCAGTGCAGGCAACTTCCCCAACTGCGTACAGGCCATCAAGGCTGGCCCTCCCGTCCAAGTCAACCGACACACCGCCGCAAAAATAGTGGGCTGCTGGAACCACTGGCACTGGTTCTGCCCTTGGGTCAATCCCCTCTTCCATGCATGCACGGAACACTGTCGGGAACCGCCCCTCCAAATCCATTTTTGCCTTTATGGGCGACAAGTCCAAAAACACGCATGGCATTCCCGACTGCGCCAATTCTTCAAATATGGCACGGCACACCCTGTCCCTTGGCGCAAGCTCCATTTCAACTGGCTCCAATTTGGCCATAAAGCGGTTTCCGTCTGCGTTCAGCAAGTGTGCGCCCTCGCCCCTCAGCGCCTCGGTAAGCAGCTTCCTTGGCTTTCCAGCCACAAATAGAGCGGTTGGATGAAACTGCATGTATTCGCAGTTGACGATTCGCGCACTCGCCCTATAGGCAGCCGCAAGGCCATCCCCCGTGGCTCCGCTGGGGTTGGTGGTGTGCTGGTATATGTAGCCAAGGCCCCCGGTGGCCAAGATGGTTCTCTTGGCAACGACCATCGAAATGTCTCCGGCAGGCCCAAGCAGGTACGCCCCTTTCACTTGGATTGGGCCATAAACCGCCCGCAGATCCAATGAATGGTGCGGGACGGTTATTAGGTCAACTAGGCTGGTCTCCTCTAAGACTTTGATGTTCGGGTGCAATTTAACCCTTTCAGAAAGGGTATCCTGAATGGCCCTCCCCGTTGCGTCTTTTACATGGAAAATCCGCCTAGTGCTGTGCGCGGCCTCTGCTGTGGCCTCTGGATAGCCTAATTCGGGCTCTAAGTCGAATTGGACTCCAAGCTGCTTCCAAAGAAAATCATGGCACAAGGCTGGGCCTTCCGCCGCCAAGAGCGCAACGGCCTCCCTCCGGCACAGCCCCGCCCCAGCCGCTTCGATGTCCGCAGCCAGCATTTCCGCGCTGTCGCCGGAATGAGCCAGGCCGATGATCCCACCCTGTGCTTGGGCTGTGTTGCTGTCGCCAAGCTTTCCCTTGACGGCCAACAGGACGTCCAAGCCCAGCTCCGCAGCCCGCAGCGCGGCGGTGCATCCCGCAATCCCTGCGCCCAACACCAAAACGTCGCTGCACATCAGGCTGTCTCCAGAAAGAGTAATTATTGTGGACACAGCCCAAAGCCGCGCCCACTTGTAGGGAAATCACTTGGGTTCAAGGAAATTTCGTTCGCTAAGGCTAATAAACTCTAGTGAATAATCGTCCAATTCCATCTGCCACCGCTTCAATTGGCTTAGAAAGTAGTTGTACGCCATGAGGGACGGCACTGCGGCGATGAGTCCTAGCGCAGTAGCGACCAGTGCCTCGGCTATGGGGACGGCCACCGTCACTAAGTTTGCATTGCCGGTATTTCCGATGCGCTGAAATGCCTCGATGATGCCCCAGACGGTGCCAAATAGCCCGATGAATGGGCTGGTGGCGGCCACTGTGGCCAAAAGGCCAAGGGATTTTTCCAGCCTCCCCATCTCAACCACGGACGCCCTTTGAAGAGACCTCTCCACCGCTTCCATGTTTTTTATGTACGACTTTCCCCCAGGCGGGGAGTTCCGCAGTTGATACGTCACTTCCGAATAGCCGGCCAAAAATAGGCCCAGCAATGGGCTCACGGAATAGCGTTGCCCATGCTGCTTGAACTCGCGCCAATCACCAGCCTTGCGGAAAGCCGCCTTAAATTTTTGTGAAACCCTTGAGCTTCGGCGATAGAGCATGGCCTTTTGAAAAATGATCACCCAACTGAAAACCGAAAAACTGAGCAGGACAACGAGGACGACCTTGGCCGCCAGACTGCCACTGGCAACTACGTGCTTTAGATCCACACCCTGCAGCAATGCAAAAAACATCCTATTTCCTCCCCAAAGGCCTCTTTGGACTCTTCTGTTACAACTAGGCCAAAGTACAAGGATAGACTAGACTCACCATTATTTGCTAGACCAATACCAATTTGCGTTAGGCCAACGGTGATGGAGTATAATGAAAAAGTGCATCCGCATGACAAAAATGCGCGGCGAATCATTCAAAATGAGTTACCACATCCGCAAATCCATAAGCATCATGCCGTTCAAGGGCGGCTAGGTGGTCTCATTCATCTACTTGGACAGCGTAGCGAAAATACTTGCGCTCAAAAAAACGCCACACATTATCCTAACCCAGCGTGCAAGACCAACAACGGAGTGAACGCCATGACGGACAACCCACCAGAAAAAACAAACAGCCGAACGGTCGAAGACCTCGAATACCTTTTCGCCGAAGAAATGGGCATCCTAAACTTGTTGAAATACGTAGATTCCTATGCACACACCGCCGCTGGCATGCTATTCGAAAAAATATTCATCGAAGCCACAAGGGGGAAGAGCCCATCTGAATACCAAAAAACAATAGACGCGATTAAGCCATACGCAGAAATGGGACGAATGGCGGCAGAATTCATACTGCTCCAGACCGAGGAAAACACGCGAGATTTAGGGCAAATCATACACCTCATAGCAGGCTTGATAGTAAACCCAAATATAGAAGATACGGCGAATGGAATGCTGATTGAGATTTTGGACAAATGCCTTCAGCGCGAAAACGCAGAGTGGCCCAAATCGCTGGAACGCTTGAAAAAACAAAACTAACCGAATGGAATGACAAATATGGATGCACACAAAACAACAGTGGCAACGGGGAAGTCAACAATGTATAAAACCATCCTCACGACATCTGATAGAACCTATACTAAGTTGCAAGGCTTCTAAGGAGTGTTCATGCAGGTAATGATAGTTGGTTCTGGGTATGTCGGCCTTGTAGCAGCGGCCGGGTTCGCAGAGGCTGGGCACCGCGTCGTCGGCGTGGACGTTGACGCATCAAAAATTGAGTCGCTCCAAAAGGGCAAGAGCCCTATCTATGAACCAGGGCTCGAAGAACTGCTGGCCAAACACCTGCATCTCGGAACTATGCACTTTTCGACAGACATGAAGGACGGCATAGCAGACGCAGATGCCGCTTTTATCTGTGTGGGCACTCCTCAGAGCGAGGACGGCAGCGCAGACCTTCAATACGTCCTAGCCTGTGCAAGAGCAATCGGCTCCGCGATGGAAGAGCATAGACCCACTGGAGCGCCTACTCTGATAGTCGTGGACAAAAGCACCGTTCCCGTTGGCACTGCGTCAAAGGTTGCCGCGACGATAAGGTCACAAACCAAAAAGGCCTTTGAAATGGTCTCCAACCCAGAGTTTTTGAGGGAAGGCAGTGCCATTGAAGATTTCTTGTTCCCCGACAGGGTGGTCATCGGCTGCGACACTGACAACGCCGAAGACATCATGCGCGCACTCTATGAGCCGCATCTCCAAGCCGCCAAACAGAAATTGCCAAATGGCGGGCGCTGGTTCAGAATGGATCCCCAAAGCGCTGAACTGACCAAGTACGCCGCAAACGCTATGCTGGCCTTAAAAATCAATTTCATCAACGAAATCGCCAACTTGTGCGAAGCCGTCGGGGCCGACATAGACCACGTAAAGGTAGGTATCGGGGCAGACCACCGCATCGGCCCGCACTTCATCAACCCAAGCCCTGGCTTTGGGGGAAGCTGTTTTCCCAAAGACCTGCAGGCACTGCTGAAAATTGGCCGCGAGCATGGCCTGCACCTCTTGTCCCTCAATGCTACGGTGGAGTCCAACCGCCACCAAAAACAGGCACTGACTCGCAAAGTCCAGCAGCACTACAACATCCAACCCCACAATCCATTCCCGCTCATCGGCAAGCGCATGGCCATTTGGGGGCTGGCGTTCAAGGCCCACACGGATGACATAAGGGAAACTGTTGCGATAGAGCTAATTGCCAACTTGCTGCACATGGGGGCAGAGGTAGCCGTCCACGACTTTGAGGCCATGCCAAATGCCAAGCTTATGTTCGGGGACAAAATACTGTATTCCAACGAACCCATAGAAGCTTGCAAGAACGCAGACGCGCTGCTGATCTGCACAGAGTGGCCCCAGTATGCTGCTATTGACTTGAACCAAGTTGGGGCTGCCATGAAAACGCGCACCATGTTCGACGGGCGCAACCTATTCCGCCCAGAAAAAATGAAAGCTGCGGGCTGGACTTACTACAGCATAGGCAGAGAAACAGCTCATCCGCACAATATTTAGTGACAATCAAAAGGTTTTGAGTGACAATCAAAAGGTTTTGAGCGACAATCAAAATTGTAGCACTGGAAGGAAATACAGATGGGAAACTTGGGTTTTACAGAAATTCTGCTCATTGGCGTTGCTCTGCTCATCTTCTTTGGCCCCAGCCGCCTGCCTGAGCTTGGCAAGTCCTTGGGCAAGGGCATCCAAGAGTTCAAAAAGGCCAGCCGAGAACTAACAGACGCCGTAAAAGAATCTGTCAGCGAAGACGAACAAAAATAGGCCAATGGGCCATAGGCCATGTCTGACTCTGAAACAAAAGTCCAGCAGATGACGTTCTGGGATCACCTGCAAGAGCTGAGGGTGCGCTTGGTTAGGTGCATCATCATCTTGGCCGCAGGCTTTGCCGTCACATTCTCGTTTAGGTTCCGCATCTGGGAATGGGTGCAAAAGCCCCTCATAGAAATATACCTGCTTCAACTGCAGAAGAGCGGAGCCGCCGTACCAGAAGTGTTTGAGCCATTTTCCTATACTGGCATATCCGAGCCATTTTTCTCCCTCCTTCGCGTTGCATTTTGGACTGCGGGGTTTTTGGTGGCCCCGCTGATTTTTTATCAGGTATGGGCCTTCATACGCCCGGGTCTCTATGAACGCGAAAGACGCATGGTTATTCCCTTCGTCTTTGTGACGACGATATGTTTTTTGGGCGGGGCCATATTCGCGTACGTCTTTGCATTTAAGCTGATTGCGGGCGTTTTGATTGACCAAGCCATAATAGCCGGGCTGCGCCCCAACCTCAAACTGGATGAATACTTAGACCTATTCATCAATACGCTGGTGGGCACTGGGCTGATATTTGAAATGCCTGTCCTAGTCTATTTTTTGGCAAGGTTCAGGTTGATCACAGCAAAGTGGATGCTGAAATATTGCCGACACGCCGCACTGGTCATTTTGGTCATAGCCGCGTTCATAACGCCCGGCGACATTATTGTAGCAACAATTTTTTTGGGCCTAATAATGATCGGCCTGTACTTTATCTCCGTGCTTGCTGCCTGGCTGGCAGAACCCAAGAGTGACAAGGGTTAGTGAACTGGCGGCAAGGACGCAAATAATCTATGAAGGTTCCTTGCTGAATGAACTTGATACCAAATTGCGTTCAAATTGCATTTGAACGCTCACGCCAATGTTTTTGAAAAACACTTGGGCCGTCATTAAGTTGACACACAATCAAGTTTATGTTGTGCTAATGTAGTGGTGTTGTTTTCTAAAACCGACAACCACACCAACAGGAGATGGTAGTGATTACAGATAAGGTAAGCAGGCAACATATCCGAGATTATCTGGACAACGCCTTTGACCCCCCCCCATACCTTGCCCTGCCTGTCCATACTCCAACAGACTTTTTGATCTTTATGGCTGACAAGGGTATTCATGATCTGTTAAACGACTGCGATGAACTGGAGCGAAGACTGGAGGCCTCCGAAGAGGCCAGACAAAGAGAAATGGCCGACCATGCCGTTAAACTCGAACATGCGATGGCAGAAATTAACTCGCTAAAGATGCAGCTCTTGGAGAAAAAGACTCCAAAACAGCCGGCAGAGCCGGAAGCTTAAATTTGTGAACCGCCGTTGTCAATAGGGCGAGCCAATTTGCTAATCGGAGCCTAGGAATCTGAAAATTGCTGGTTTTGCAATAGGCTACATTGTCACTTCAAGTAATCCACAACCACTAGAGTCACATCGTCCGCAAATTCGTTTGGTTCAATGAATTCGCGGGCGCGCAGGAATAGCTGTGACGCGGCATCCTCTAAGTCGGCGGGCAGGGCGGAACAACATTGGAGCAACCCCTCACTGCCCAGATTATTGCCCGATTCCGATTCCGACTCAACCAGGCCATCGGTGTACAGCACCAAGCGATCGCCCAAGGCAAAGTCTATGGTATGTTCTGCAAACGACATTCCCTCGTCCATGCCCAATGGTGGGCTCCCGCCGCCAAGGGCGATGGGGGCGGCTGGTGTGGAATTTTCTGTGGCTCCTGAAACACCACTGGGGACGTAAATCGGCGGCACATGCCCGGCACACACGTATGTGAGGGTACCTGCCGCAGGGTCGAACTTGGCCAAAAGGGCCGTCGCAAACTGCTCGTCCATCGTGTTGCGCTTCAAATCTCTGTTCATGCTCTGCGCCCATGCCAGCGGCCCGCCCCTTCCGCGGATGTGGTACTCAAAGCTGGTTTTGACTATGGCCGAGATGAGGGCGGCCGTCACCCCATGCCCGCTCACGTCCGCTATAAGGAGCGCCACGCCCCCATAGGGCAAGGGGGTGATGGCGTAAATGTCGCCGCCTATGCCTCCGACAGGCTGGTACCTGTGGGTGTACTGATAAGGGGCTATGGTGCCTACGTCTGGCAAAAGGCTCATCTGGAGCCTAGACGCCAGTTCCATCTCTCCCTGCACCTTTTCGCGGTAAATGGTGAGCTCGCGGTTCTGCAGCTTGATTTCTTTCTGCATCTCTATGATGCGGAACGCACTCTCCACCCTGGCAAGCATCTCTTGGCTTCGGAGCGGCTTAGAGATCGTGTCGTCTGCCCCAACGCTCAACGCGTCCACCGTGACGTCTATGCCGGCTTCGCTGTCGGTTGGAATCATCAAGATAAAATAGATTTCTCTTGTTTCGCTGCTCCCCTTTACCATTTTGCACAATTGGTCGCCGGGTATCTCTGGCAGCGGAAGGTCGGCCAAAATGAGGTCGGGCCGCACCCTGGTCATCTCAATGAGCGCGTCCTGGCCGTCCTCGGCTTGGATGACTTGGTACCCAGAGCGCTTTAGGTAAAAAAGCAGCATGTCCCTGATGGCGGCCTCGCCATCGGCAACAAGAACAACGCCCCTGATTGATTGCGGCACGGCGCCACGCTACCGGATGCGCTCAATTGCCGCGCAGGGCGTCCTGCTCGGTCGGGAAGATGCTGAAAAAATTGGTCAGGTTAGTCTGGTCGAATATTTTTTTGACTTGCCCCGGCAGGCAGCAGAGGTGCAGGCGGCCGTTTATCTTGTCAATGCTGCTCCTTGCCGCCACCAAGAGGCCAAGACCCGATGAATCTATAAACGACGTACCTTCGAGATTCACAACCAAAAGCTTTGGCTGCTCGGACGCGATAATCTCTTTGATGGTTTCCCTTAGTTGGGTGGTGACTTCAAAATTCAGCTTGCCTTTGACTGACAACACCGAAGCCGCGCCTTCCTGCTTGGTTTGAATGTTCAGCATTTCAGACCTCCTCTGCCCCATGGGGCAAAAGCCCCCTGAGCAACCGTTTGCGGACAACTTCGCGCTGCCTGCGCTTGTATTCCGAGTGGGACGCTGGCCCCAAGTGTGTGCTATTGAACCCCGATTTTTCCATTATCTGGACTTCGTGCGCAAAGAAAAATGAAATCCAGCCATCTTGGGCTTGGAGAAAATTTGGAATGTGGTTGTGGCCGGCGGTTCCAAACTCGCTCTTTTCGAGCGTCTCCAAAACTTTTTCTATTTCATGGGTGCTAGGCACCGGCAGGCGCACCAAGGTATTGGCTGTGATTTGCAGGGCAGAGTAGTCCCTGCTGGAATAGGGGTTCACGGCGGGCCGCCCAACCCTTTGCGCCAGTTTTTCGCAAATTTCCTGCCTTTCCGATGGGAGTAGGGTATCCACGGAAAAATTTTTAGGCAGGGTGCCAATCCATTCTTCCAACAGAACAGGGTCGATCATCAAATTGCGCGTCCGGGATGGCTTTATGTGGGCCGCTTGAATGACTTTGTGATCAATCAGGAACCACAGCACCTGCAGAACACCCAATAGGTCTTCTGCAACAATCCTTATTCCTATATTGTCGTAAATTGTTTCTGCCACATTCTCTGGCTTGTGCAGCAGCTTGAGCAGCATGGAATCTCTATTTTTGCGCTCTTTCCGCCTCACCTCGATAATGGGCACCTCGTATTCGCCCTTTAGGAAGCATTTGCCATCGGGAGCCTGAACAATATAGCGGTCGTAGCGCTCCAATATCTGATGGTGAATATCGGGGATAAACTTCAATACGATGCTGTTGTCTATGTAGAAGAGAGAGTGCATTATCCGCAGGATGGCACAGCTCCATTCCGCGATTTCGTTCCTTGGCGTTTTGCTGGCCCAAACGAGCAGGTTCAGGGGGTCTTTGGCGCCTGTAATTTTGGCGGGCACTTTCAAGTCTGACCCGTCAAGAATCACATTTTCCAAAAACACAATGGCGTCCTTAAATATTTTGACTATTTGGGACTTGTGGTGGGGCAGCCTTTCATCGAACCCATAGCTGAG